>JBKJXU010000236.1:0-3456 GCA_046716145.1 Actinomycetota bacterium | reverse complement strand
CCTGAGAGCAGCGCGGCCAGCGGTGCGGCGGCACCCGGTTCGGGGAGGATCTTCGTCTCGTCCCAGAGGAGACGGCGCGCGCGGGCGATGTCCTCGTCCGAGACGAGCACCACGCGGTCCACATGGTGCTGCGCGATCTGCAGGCCGATCACGCCGGCGCGTCCGGCGCCGAGGGCATCGGCGGCGATCCCGCCCACGGGCGCATCGACCGGTTCGCCCGCCTCGAGCGCCGCCGTCAGGGTGGGGCATGCTGCGGGCTCCACCCCGATGATCCGCGTGTCGGAGGCGTACCACGCCGCGATCCCGCCTATCAGCCCGCCGCCGCCCACCGCCACGATCACCGTGTCGAGCATGGGGGCTTGGTTCGCGAGCTCGCGCGCCAGCGTGCCCTGGCCGGCCACCACCGCAGGCTGGTCGTACGGATGCATGAAGGCGGCCCCCGTCTGCCACACGCGCTCCTCGCAGGCCGCGTAGGCCTGCGCGTAGTACCCCTCCACGACATGGACCGTGGCGCCGTTGGCGCGTATCCGGTCCACCTTGGCCGCGGGTGAGGTGGAGGGCACGAAGATCTCGGCGGGGTAGCCGAGCGTCCGTGCTGCGTAGGCCACCGCCAGCCCGAAGTTGCCGCCGCTCGCGGCCAGGACGCCGCTGGGGTCGACCTCGGCGGTCAGGATCCTTGCGAACGCGCCCCGCGGCTTGAACGATCCCGTGTGCTGGTGCAGTTCCAGCTTGAGCGTGAGGCGCCCGGGGACCCCGAACGCGCCCACCTCCAGGTCCAGGATCGGGGTGCGGCGGATGTAGGGCGCGATGATGTCCGTGGCGTTCTCCACGTCGAAACGTGTGACATCCAGGGGCTGGTCACCGGGCGAGAGCGTGCTCACGGCGCGTATCGAACCACAGCGCGAGCACCCCGGCCAGGGTGCTGGGTCGCCGACATCACGTTGGGCTACAACTCGCTCCGGCCGCACAAATGCCTCGGCGATCTTGCTCCAGCCGTGTTCGCAGAGCGTTGGGGGATGGATCATGAACCCGCCCGGTTCTCATAGCCGGTGGACCCGGAAGCGGGGTCTAGGCCAGCAGGGGAATCGCCGAACTCCCGCCCGTGTGGCATGGCCTGGAGAGGTTCAGACCTGTTCGCACGTCAGGGGCATCCATCGCGGCGGTCGCGGCCCTCGTGGTGTGCCTCTTCGCGGGCAAGATCTCTCGCACTGCTGGCTGGCGAGTGGATGACGTCTGGCCAGGGGACTGTGGATGTTGACTGCGGTATCGCGGAAGTCATCACAACCGTCCTCTTGCTCGTCCCCGTTCGCGGCTCTTGGGTTCGACGCCGCTCCCTCCGCCGTCCCGGTGCTGGCCCTTGACCCTTCCAGCAACCGGGGGCATCATACGTACACGATGCGTACACCCGAGTTGAGTCAACGACGCCGGCTTCTGGCCGCCCTCGGCTTGGCGGTCGGAGTCGTTGTCGCGTCGTTCGCAGGGGCAGCGCTCAGCAGGTCGCCTGAGGAGTCGTGTGGGACGGGCGAGGCTCGATCCGAGATGACGTTTACCTACGGGAGCAGCGCTGATGGGAAGGGCGCAGCCGATCACACCCTCCGTGGGTCCGAGTCAGCTCGCGGGGTGGCGATCACCGCTCTCATCTGGGCGAGCGGCACTCCTGTCTCTTCCGAGAGCAAAGCCGCCTTGGAGGGCTCGATACCGCCGGACGCGGTGGATCGGCTCGCAGCCGAGATAGAAGGCGCCAGCTACACCGACGGATTCGCCACTCTGCCGATAGACGAGACGATCGCCGCAGATGGGCGGACCCATCCGAGCATCTCCGTCGAGCTAGGGTCCGATGGATCCTATTCCCTTTCGTCCACCGGCTTCTGCGTGAGCATCGTGGATCAGGCTGGAAAGTGAGGAGAGCCAACGCCTTGGCGCTCGGTCTTCTCGTAGGCATGCTCCTTGGGGGGGCAGGGTCCGCGCTTGCTCATACGCCCTCAGGGATACGATGGGTCAACAACGACACCACGATTTCATACGGTTTCGATGACGACACTCCGTGTTGTACGGTCGATTGGAGACTGCGCGCAGTGGATGCTCGGGACGAATGGAACGATGTCGGCGCGAACTTCTCCTTTGTTGCTTCCGGTTTGACGGTGGCAGGCACGTATAACTGCCCAACCGACTTGCCGGACGGCGTTCAACTCGTTTTCATGGATGGGGCGTTCTATGACGATTGGACTGACGACGCCAAGCTGATCGTGGCTGCGGCTAACAAGTGCACTATCAGCTCCCAGATTTGGTACACGGCCGTGAGTACGAACTCGTATCTCACAGGCGAGTACTTCAAGGGTTCAGACCCGACCCAGATTCCCAACGATAAGTATGATTTGCAGTCGTTCTTCACCCATGAGCTCGGGCACGCGCACGGGACCTGGTCGGGCAACGGTCCTAGCGGGCATTTCCTGCCGGGTGCAACCGTGTGTGACGGAACCCTCGCCTATCACACGATGTGTCCGGGAGAAGACCCGGGCAAGACGCGATGGCGGCACCTCGAGAATCATGATGAGCACACTTTCACGTCCTGGTACTAGTCTCCCTTACCCAGCGTGGGCGAATCTAGAGGATTGAAGCGCGCTACGCGAGTTCCGTCCTGGATGTCGCGCAGTGGCTCTCTGCCATCCTAGCCCAGCACCTTGGGATTTCGGCCGCTTCTGATCTGCCTCCCGTGAACTGGTCCACCTGATATGAGAGTCACGACCCCGGCACGGTGCGGCTTGACAGGCTCCGGGGCCGCCCATACCGTTCGGCCCCGAACGACCGGGCGGCGCGAGGGGGGAACGTCACGGGCGAGCACGTGGTGATCGAGGGTGTCCCCGTCAGCACCGACCATTGGATCGGCGGCGAGCGCGTCGCGTCCGATGACCGGTTCGCCGACATCTCCCCGATCGACGAGCAGGTGATCGCCGAGGTCGGGCGCGGCGGTGCGGGCGAGACCACCGAGGCGGTCGGCGCCGCGCGCCACGCCTTCGAGGTCTGGGGGAACACGCCCCCGAAAGAACGTGCCGCGGTCTTGCACGCGATCGCCGACGGCGTTGAGGCGCGCGTTCCCGAACTCGCGGCCGTGGAGACCCGCGATAACGGCTCGCTGCTGCGGTCGATGCGGAACTCGGTTATGCCGCGGGTCGCCCGCAACTTCCGCTCATTCGCCGACGCGCTGCTGCGTCTGGAAGGAACGGCGGACCGTGCCATCAACGAGCACGCCGAACGGATCGTCTGGGATCCCGCCGGACCGACCGCCGTCATCACGCCGTGGAACGCACCGCTGATGCTCGCGACGTGGCGGGTGGCCCCCGCCCTGGCGGCCGGGAACACCGTGATCCTCAAGCCGCCGGAGTGGGCGCCGCTGACGGCGTCGCTGCTCGCCGACATCGCGCATGAGGCAGGCCTTCCCGCCGGGGCGTTCAACGT
>JBKJXU010000235.1:0-17616 GCA_046716145.1 Actinomycetota bacterium | reverse complement strand
GAAGTACATCGAGGAAGGCAACTACGGCGGCAAGGGCTCTGAGAGCCACAAGGCGGCCGTCATCGGTGACACCGTCGGTGACCCGTTCAAGGACACGGCCGGCCCCGCGCTCAACCCGCTCATCAAGGTGATGAACCTGGTCGCGCTCCTCATCGCCCCGCTCGTGGTCGAACAGGCCGACAACGTGGCCGTGCGGGTCGGGGTCGTGGCCGTGGCGACCACCGTGCTCGCCGTGATGATCTGGATCTCGAAGAGCCGGAAGTCCGAACTGAGCGAGGAGATCAAGGCCCAAGAGGCCGCGGCGGTCTGAGCGTGCCGGGGTAGGCTCCCAGCATGGGTGTGCTGCAGCGGTTCCTCGATCGGTTGACCGAGACCGACGAGGCTCGTCTCGCGGACGAGATCCGTGGATGGGCGGACTCCGTGGCCGGTTCCGTGCGGATCGCCGAGGCCCCCTTGCGGGAGCACGTGACGATCGCCGGGGTGATCCGCCGGATGACCGTGTTCCCGATGAAGGGCAACGAATCGCTGGAGGCGCGTGTCTCCGACGGCACCGGCGAGGTCGTGGTCCGGTTCATGGGGCGCCGCGCCATCGTCGGACTGGGACTCGGTACCAAGGTCGTGGTCGAGGGTGTGCTCGGTGAACAGCGCGGCGTCCTGCAGATGATGAATCCCCGGCTCGAGTTCAGCGCCTGAGGCGCGACCGCGCCGGCTGGGGCTACGGGCCGACGATCGCGTCGCGCAGGGCCCGTTCGTGCACGGGCTCGGTGAGCGCCACGATCTCGTCGGCCTCCGCGAGCACCGTCTCGAGCTGGGGGACGACCACGTGCCCGTCGCGGAGCACCGCGACGATGGCGGCTCCCGCGGGAAGCCGGAGTTCGTACAGCGGCTTGCCGACCGCGGGCGAGCCCGGTGCCAGCGTCATCTCCACGATCGAGATGCGCCCGCCCTCCAGACGCAGGAGTTGCACCAGGTCCCCGGTGGTGACGGCCTCTTCGACCATCGCCGTCAGGATGTGCGGCGGCGAGACGGCTTGGTCGACACCCCATTGCTCGGTGAAGAGCCATTCGTTCTTCGGGTGGTTCACACGCGCGAGCACCCGTGGCACCCCGAATTCCTGTTTGGCGAGCAACGAGGTGACCAGGTTGTCCTCGTCATCGCCGGTGGCCGCCACGACCACGTCGGCCGACGTCAGCTCTGCCCCCTCGAGCACCCACGGCTCGCACCCGTCGCCGAGGATGACCTTCACCGCGGGGACCTCCTCCCGGAGGCTCTCGACCGTGGCTTTGTCCTGCTCGATGAGCGTGACGTCGTGCTGCCGCTCGGCCAGATCGGCGGCCAGGTGCCGCCCGATCGCCCCTCCGCCCGTGATCACGACGCGCATCAGTGGTGCTCCGGTTCGAGCTGAGCGTCCAGCAGATCGGCGCCATCCTTGGTCTGGATGACGATGAGGTAGTCGCCCTCTTGCAGCGTGCTCGTCGCGGTGGGGATGAACCCGGTCCCGCCGCGGGACACGCCCGCGACCATGATCTGCCCGTCCACATCGATCGACGCGGGGGATTTCCCGACGAGGTGTGGCGGCACGGGCACGCGCAGCCGGAGGAGGTCCCCTCCGCCCAGCGTCTCGCGGATCTCCTGGCGGTCGTGCAGCAGCATCAGCTGGATCTGTTTCACGCCCCATTTCACCGTGGCGACCGTCGGGATGTTGAGGCGCTCGTAGATCTCCGCGCGCCGAGGATCGTAGATCCGGGCGATGACCTTCTCGACGTGATAGTGCTCGAGCGCCACCCGAGCCGAGACGATGTTGGAGTTGTCCCCGCTGCTCACGGCCACGAAGGCGTTCGCGTCCACGATGCCGGCCAACTCGAGCGTGTGGCGGTCGAACCCGAGACCCACGATGGTCTTCGCCGTGAAGCCCGGCGGCAGCTTCTCGAACGAAGACGCCTTCTTGTCGATGATAGCGACCTCGTGACCGTCATCGGCCAGCTCGATGGACAGCTGCATGCCGACGCGGCCGCATCCCATGATCACCACTCGCATCGCGCGAAGCCTACCGTCGGCATCAGCGGATGGCATGCAGGAGATGGGCCCCAGGAATGCCCGGAGGCCGGCGACTGGAGGGAGTCGCCGGCCTCGCGGACGGGCTCGGAGGAAAGTGGCTCATTCGTTCCTTCTCGCTCGTCCGTCTCCTCGGGGGTGACATCCTTCGGCACGAACGTGCGAGAACCTCTTTCCACATGTGATGGTCCTCAACCTGGCGTGAACGTGGCGTGAAGGAAGCCCGAAGTGGCGTGAAGGATCCGTGAAGACGCTGGGCCTCGTCACCGGTGGCCGGGTCGGAGGTAGCGTTGCCTCGATGATCGAACGTCCGGGGAGCGCGTGGGGCAGGCTGTCGTGGCGGGCCGTGGCCTCCGGTGCCATCGCCACCCTGGTCGCGACGCTGCTTTCGCTCGCCACCTCCGAGGTCGGTCCTGCCTCTGCCGTGGCGGTGTTCATGCTCGCCGTCACGATCTCCGCCGTGACCGGAGGGATCTGGGGCGGGCTGCTCGCGGCGGTCCTTGCTTCCGTCGCCCTCCCGATCGCCGAGGACCCGCAACTCACTCTTCGGTTCGACGAGACCCGCGACGTGGTCGCTGCCGTCGTGTTCTTCGCCATCGCGGTCGTGGTCGGCCTGGTGGTCGGCAACGCCGCTGACGAGCGAGCGAACGCTGCCCGGCGCGAACGTGAGGCTCGGTTGCTGGCGATGCTGTCCTCGACGCTCCTGGCCGGCGACATCACCGAGCGCGTGCTGGATGAGTTCGCCCAGGTGTTGCTCGAGCCCCTCGGCCTCGCGACCTGCACCGTCTCGGTGTCGCTCGACGGACACGAGGTGACGGCACGGGCGGCGAGCCCCGAGGAGGTCCCCGGCGGTCCCGCGGAGGTCCTTTCGCTCGGCGTCGGGTCCGTGCCGCTGGGCACGCTCGTGGCCGAACGACCGGCAGGCCGGCGCCCGTTGTCTCGCGATCAGCGGCTGCTCCTGGAGGCGGCCTCGCGCCAGGCCGCGACCGCCCTTGACCGAGCCCGGTTGGACGCGCGCGCCCGGCTGGCGCAGGTCGACGCCGAGACGAACCAGTTGCGCGCCGCGATGTTCTCTTCGGTGACGCACGACCTGCGCACGCCGCTCGCGTCCATCAAGGCGAGCGTGACGAGCCTGCTGGACGACGCCGTGACGTATGACGCGGCCCAGCGGCGCGACCTCCTGATGACGGTCGCCGAGGAGACGGACCGGCTGAACCGCTTGGTCGGCAACATCTTGGACCTGGCGAAGATCCGGGCGGGCGCGTTGATCCCGAGGCGCTCGGCGACCGCCGTGGACGAGGTGGTCGAAGCCGTGGTCGCACGGCTCCGCCGATCGTTCCAGGCCGCGGACGTGCGGGTCGACGTTACGTTGCCGGTGACCCTGCCTGAGATCGCAGCCGATCCGC
The DNA here is from genome assembly GCA_046716145.1 of Actinomycetota bacterium. Taxonomy (GTDB): domain Bacteria; phylum Actinomycetota; class UBA4738; order UBA4738; family HRBIN12; genus AC-51. The sequence goes on along the minus strand of JBKJXU010000235.1, from coordinate 14,155 downwards.
TGCAGCTCGACCAAGTGGTCACGAACCTGTTGGAGAACGCGCTTCGGCACTCCTCTGTTGGCGGCGCGGTCCGCGTGCACGTGAGCGTGGTGCCCAAGGCCATCAGGATCCGCGTGAGCGATGAAGGCCCCGGCATCCCGGCTGGGGAGCGTGAGATGGTGTTCGAGGCTTTCTACCGAGGCCATGCCGCGCCGGAGTCGGCGGGGAGCGGACTGGGCTTGGCGATCGTCCGGGCGATCGTGACCGCGCACGGAGGGCGGATCTGGGTGGAGGAAACGGTGGGAACGGGTGCCGCACTGGTGTTCGAGGTGCCTATCGATGGGTCGGTGACGCTGTGAAGGTCCTGGTGGTGGATGACGAGCCACAGATCCGGCGCGCGCTCAGGACCAGTCTCGAGGCCCACGGGTACGAGGTCGCTGCCGTCGGCACCGGCGAAGAGGGCGTGCTGGCGGCCGCCGACCAGCAGCCGGATCTCATGCTCCTTGACCTGGGGCTGCCCGACATCGACGGTACGGAGGTGATCGCCCGGGTACGCGCCTTCTCGGAGGTCCCCGTCATCGTCTTGTCGGTTCGGGAGCATCAGAGCGACAAGGTCGCGGCGCTCGACGCGGGTGCTGATGACTACGTCACCAAGCCGTTCGCCATGGAGGAACTCCTGGCTCGGCTGCGCGCGGCGCTGCGGCGCTCGGGACCCGACGAGCCGACCCAGCCGACGCTCACCTTCGGCGACCTCGAGGTCGACCTGGCGCGGCGGCTGGTCACGCGCTCGGGGGAGCCCCTGCATCTCACCCCCACGGAGCACCAACTCCTGGAGGTCCTCGTGACGCATCAGGGCAAGCTGCTCACCCATCAGTGGTTGCTCCGCCGGGTCTGGGGACAGGGATACGGGACCGAGACGACGTACCTACGGACCTACATCAGGACGCTGCGCAAGAAACTGGGTGACGAGGCCGCCGCGCCGGCGCTGATCGTGACCGAGCCCGGCGTCGGGTACCGCTGGATCGCCGAGGCAGAGGCCGGGGCCTAGGCGAACATGAGACCGGTCGACGAGAAGCGTGAGAGCGCGGGCTCCCTGAAGCGGATCCTCCTCGGGCGCGCCATCTCCTCGGACAAGGCCGAGCACCAACTCCTTCCGAAGACGCTCGCCCTGCCGGTCTTCTCTTCTGACCCGCTCTCCTCCAACGCGTACGCGACGGAGGAGATGATGCTCGTGCTCGTCACGGCGGGCGCCGGGGCGCTCACGCTCAGGCTTCCCATCGCCCTCGCCATCGCGGGGCTGCTCGCGATCGTCGTCACGTCCTACCGCCAAACGGTCCGCGCCTATCCCCGGGGTGGCGGCTCCTACATCGTGGCCCGCGAGAACCTCGGGACGGTCCCCGGCCTCGTGGCTGCGGCAGCGATCCTCATGGACTACGTCCTCACCGTCGCGGTCTCGATCACGGCGGGTACGATCGCGATCGTCTCGGTGTCGCCGGACACGCTCGGAGACCTCCGCGTGCCGATCGCCATCGGCCTCGTCGTACTCGTGATGCTCGCCAACCTGCGCGGGGTGAAGGAGGCGGGGACCCTGTTCGCCATCCCCACGTACGGGTTCGTCGCCATGATCGGCCTGACCTTGATCGTCGGGTTCGTCCGGTGTCTCTCCGGATGCCCGGTCGCCGAGACGGCCACGCTGCCCCTGGAGATGCACGCCGAGCTCACGCTCTTCCTGATCTTGCGCGCGTTCTCCTCCGGAGCCACGGCGCTCACGGGCGTGGAGGCGATCGCGGACGGCGTCCAAGCGTTCCGCCGGCCGCAGGCGAAGAACGCCGCCTCGACCTTGCTGAGCATGGGGATCATGAGCATCACCATGTTCCTGGGCATCACCGTGCTGGCGGTTGCGCTGCAGGTACGGGTCACCGAGGAGATCACGCACGAACACCCGGTGCTCGCCCAGATCGGCGAGGCCGTCTTCGGGAACGGGTTGCTCGCGCTGTTGCTGCAGATCTTCACCGCGGGGATCTTGATCCTGGCGGCGAACACCGCCTTCCAGGACTTCCCGCGTCTGTCCTCGATCTTGGCCCGCGACCGGTTCATGCCGTCGCAGTTCGCGAACCGCGGGGACCGGTTGGTGCTCTCCAACGGCGTGGTCGTGCTCTCAGGCTTCGCCATGCTGCTGATCGTCGCGTTCGACGCGGAGCTGTCGCGATTGATCCAGTTGTACGTGGTGGGGGTCTTCACGGCGTTCACGCTCTCCCAAGCGGGGATGGTGCGCAGATGGGTCACGCAGAAGGACCCGGGGTGGCAGCGCAGCGCGGTCATCAACGGTGTCGGGGCGTTCACGACCGGGGTGGTGCTCGTGATCGTCACGCTCACGAAGTTCACCCATGGCGCCTGGATCGTGATCGCCGCGATGCCGGTGATCGTGGGGTTCTTCATGGCGGTGCATCACCACTACGACAAGGTCGCCCGCGTGCTCGGCAGGAAGCGCGTGGACGCGTCCTTCACGCCCACGAACACCTTCCTCCTCCTGGTCTCGGGGTACGGGCCCGCCACGCGTGAAGCGATCGGGTACCTGCTGGCCCTTCGGCCCGACCGGTTCGAGGCGCTCTGGGTCGGCGCTCCTGAGGGGCTCGCCGAGGCTCAGGAGGGCTGGCGCTCGCTCGCGCCGCGCCTGGGGAACCTGGAGCTCTTGGAGGGCGCGGAGACGCATCTGGTCCGTGCGGTACGCCAGGCGGTGCGAGCCCATCGGACCGACGCGACGGGGTTCGTCACCGTGGTGGTGCCCGAGGACGTCCCGACCGGGATGCTCCGCTACCTGCTGGGTCGCCGCCGGTCGATCCTGGTCAAGACCGCGCTGCTGTTCGAGCCCGGGGCCGTCGTCACGGACGTCCCGTCGGTCGAAGGGGACGTGGTGGGCGACCCGGACCGGCGGCCGGTGGAGCCCGAGCGATCCGTCGTGTTGATCCCGGTGTCCAAGGTCAACGACGCCTCCGTGCGTGCGGTGACCTACGGGCGGAGCCTGGGGGCGGCGCGTGTCGAGGCCCTGTACCTCGTGATGGATCCGGAGGGCCAGGCGGCCATCATCGAGGACTGGCACCAGCGGGGTATGGATGTGCCCCTCGTCGTGGTCGAAGCGTCGTTCCGCGACCTGGGCGAGCCGCTCCTGCGGGAGATCCGGAGCCACACACGTCGTGGCGACACCGTCGTGACAGTCATCCTCCCCGAGCTGATCCCCCGGCACTGGTGGGAGAACCTGCTCCACAACCAGACGGCGCTGTTCGTGAAGCGGCTGCTCCTGTTCGAGCCGAACGTCGTCCTCACGAGCGTGCCCTTCCACCTGGCCCACGCGGAGGTTCCGAGCGGAAGCGACGGTCCCGATGTCACCGTACCCGGGCCTGCCGAGCCTCGGTGATCAGTCGTCCTCGGCAAGCACCGCGGAGAGTTCCGCGCCGTAGACGAAGACGTTCGCGGCGATCGCGAGGATCGCGAGCACCCCGACGATGGCCGCGATCGTGCCGTAGACCGCGGTTGCCCGGGCCACGACGACCCCGGCGTACCAGCCGCCCCCGAGCTTGAGGACCGTCCAGGCCGCAGCCAGCAGGATGGCGCCGGGCAGGTGGCCGCGCACCGTAGGTCCTCCCGGCGGGGTGAGGACCCGGTAGGCGAGCGCCGCGAGCGCCAGGTCGAGCACGACGGCACCGAGCCACGGGAACGGACCGGCCCCCGCCGAGGTGAGCGCGGTCAGGGCGATGCCCACCAGGCCCGCGGTCCCGAGGATGGAGAGCTCCACCAAGGCCCACAGCCGCTTGCGATACCACGCCCGCTCGGGGAGTTCGAAGACGCGAGCCAGGGCATGGGCGGCACGTCCCGCGAGTGAGGACCCCGTCCAGACCAGCGCCGCCAGGGCGATGACCCCGGCCTGGACGCGGCCATCCACGAGCGCCCCGAGGTTGCGGCCCACGACCGCTTCCATGCCGGGGACGACGCGCGCGATCTCCGTCAGCCACCGGTCCGCCATCGCGGGGTCTCCTACAGAAACGAACCCGATCGCAGCACCCGCCAGCAGGAGCAGGGGCACGGAGGAGAGAAGACACTGGTAGGTGAGTGCTGCCGCGAGCGTCCCGCCGTCGTGGCGGCCGGCGCGCTCCAGCACCGCGCGGATCAGCGGGATGGGGCCGCGCTGCGGTAGCGTTCGCATGCGAGCGAGTCTCGCACGGAGGATCCGATGAACATCCGACCCGCAGAACCCGGCGATGTCGCCTTCTTGAAGAAGATGCTGTACGAGGCCGCCCGGTGGAACCCAGACTGGCCGCGTGAGCCCATCGAGGAGGTCCTGGCGGACCCGGTCCTGCTCCTGTACCACCAAGGGTGGGGGCGCGAAGGCGATGGCGGCGTGGTCGTCGAGGTGGACGAGCGTCCGGTGGGCGCGGCGTGGTACCGACTGTTCACCGCCGCCGCGCCCGGCTACGGCTTCGTTGACGAGAAGATCCCGGAGGTCTCGATCGCGGTCGCACCGTTGCATCGCCGCAAGGGGATCGGCGAGGCGGTTCTTCGCTCGTGCATGGTCCAGGCCCGCGAGGAGGGTTATCAGGCACTCTCGCTCTCGGTGGCGGTCCACAACCGCTCGCGGATGATGTACCAGCGGGCCGGTTTCGAGAAGGTCGGCGGCACCGGCGACTCCTGGACGATGGTCGCGAACCTCTAAGTCTCGCGGTCGTCCACCCGTTCACGTGATGCCGCGTCCAGCGCGGCGTACTCGGTCCGGACGGTTGCCCACCTCGTGCGGGCGAGGACGACGGCAGCTATGGCGAGAACGCCGGCGATGCCGTAGGCGATCGGCTGCAGGACCCGCTCCACGGTCTCCCAACGGGTGCCGAGTTCGGCACCGAGCCAGGTGAGCGCCAGGGACCAGGGCAGGCAACCCAGGGCCGTGTACAGCGTGAAGCGTCCGAAACCCATGCGGGCGATGCCGGCGGGCAGCGAGATGAAGGTCCGGATCACCGGGAGCAGGCGTGACACGAAGACCGCGAGCTCGCCTCGTCGCTCGAACCAGGCGTGCGCCTTGTCGACCTCGTGGGGCCGGATGAGCAGGTAGCGCCCGAAGCGGTCGATCAACGGCCTGCCGCCGACGCTCCCGGCCCAGTAGGCGAGCCACGAGCCCGCCAGGTTGCCGATGGTCCCCGCCGCGACGACCGCCCAGAAGTCCAACTCGTTCCCGGCTCCCGCGAAGGCGGTGGTCGCAAGGGCCCCGCCGAACAGCATCGTCACCTCGCTGGGGATGGGGATGCAGGCGGACTCGAGCAGCATCAACGTGAAGATGGCCACCAGGCCGTAGTCGCCGATGGCATGGGTGACGAAGTCCTGGAGGAACGCGAGCAAGGGTCTCCTGACCTGCGGGTATGCGCCGAGGCTACCAGCGGGAACTGCGCCACCCGGATGGCCTGATCGCCGGCTTCCACGGTAGGCGGTGATACCGTCCGCGACTGTATGGCCAAGACGCTGGTTGTCGTCGAATCGCCTGCGAAGGCGAAGACGATCGAGAAATACCTGGGCGGTGACTACACCGTTCGGGCCTCCTACGGCCACATCCGCGACCTGCCGAGGTCGAAGCTCGGGGTGGATGTGGAGCACGACTTCGCGGTCGAGTACGTGGTCCCGGAGGATTCCGAGCGGCATGTCGCCGAGCTCCGACGTGCCCTGAAGGCGACGGGCGAACTCGTGCTCGCGACGGACTTCGATCGCGAAGGCGAGGCGATCGCGTATCACGTGGCCACCCTGCTCGGGGTGGATCCCGCCGGCGCGAAGCGGGTGACGTTCACCGAGATCACCCGTGACGCGATCCTCGAGGCCTTCACCCATCCTCGGGAGATCGACCTGCGCCTGTACGACGCCCAAGAGGCCCGGCGGATCCTCGATCGTCTCGTGGGTTACAAGATCTCGCCGCTGCTGTGGAAACGGGTACAACCGGGGCTGTCGGCCGGCCGTGTCCAATCGGTCGCGGTGCGGTTGATCGTGGAGCGTGAGCGGGAGATCGCGGCGTTCAACCCTGTCGAGTACTGGAGCATCGACGTCCGCCTGACACCCGAGGACCCCGAGCAGCCGTTCGTGGCCCGTCTGGCGGAGGTGCCCGACGGGAAGCTCGCATCCAACCCCGACAAGAAGGGCGTGTTGCTCCCGGCCGAGTCGGACGCGGCGGTGCACGCAGAACGCCTGCGCGATGCCACCTATCGCGTCACCGGCGTGGAACGCAAGGAGCGCAAACGCTCACCCGCGCCGCCGTTCACCACCTCGACGTTGCAGCAGGAGGCCGCACGCAAGCTCGGCTTCACCGCCCGCAAGACGATGACGCTCGCCCAGCGCCTGTACGAAGGGATCGATCTGCCGGGCGAAGGCTCGGTGGGGCTGATCACCTACATGCGTACGGACTCGGTGAACGTGGCCGAGACGGCGCTGCGCGAGATCGCCGAGCTGGTCCAGTCGGAGTACGGCACGGCGTACACGCTGGCAGAGTTCCGCCGGTACAAGACGCGCTCACGCAACGCGCAGGAGGCCCACGAGGCCGTGCGGCCCACGAGCGCGCTGCGAACCCCGCAGCGGGTGGCCTCCAGCCTCGAGCGCGACCAACTCCGTCTCTACACGCTCATCTGGCAGCGAACGGTCGCGACCCAGATGGCGGATGCACGCTTCAACCAGGTGGGGATCGACATCGAGGCGATGAGCGCGGATATCCGATACGCGTTGCGAGCGACGGGCCAAACGTTGGTGTTCGACGGGTTCCTCAAGCTGTACCGCGAAGGACGCGACGACGACGTGGACGAAGACGCGGAGTCGATCCTGCCCGACCTCACCGCCGAGCAGGCGCTCAGGATGCTCGAGGTCTTGCCGGAACAGCACTTCACGCAACCGCCTCCCCGATACTCGGAAGCCTCGCTCGTCAAGCGTATGGAGGAGCTGGGGATCGGGCGTCCGTCCACCTACGCCTCGATCATCTCGCGCATCCAAGAGGTGGGCTACGTCCGGTTGCAGGACAAACGGTTCTTCGCCGAAGACGTCGGAGGGGTCGTGACCGACAAGCTCATCGAGCACTTCCCCGACGTCGTCGATGTCAACTTCACCGCCTTCATGGAGAAGGAGTTGGACGACATCGCCGAAGGCGATCTGGCGAAGGTCACCATGCTGCACGAGTTCAACGGGCCGTTCGAGCGCGCGCTCGAGAAGGCCGAGGACTCCTTCGAGCGCTTCCAAGAGGACCTCGACGAACTCTGCCCGCTCTGCCCGACGGAAGGCAGAGAGCCCGGCACGCTCCAGGTGAAACTCGGGCGATTCGGCAAGTTCATCGGGTGTCCGAACTACCCGGACTGCCGCTACATCCGCAACATGGACGGCTCCGAGCGCCCCGAGCCGGTGCTCCTGGACGAGCTCTGCCCGGAGTGCGGCAAGCAACTCCAGCAACGCGTGGGCCGCTACGGCCCGTTCATCGGGTGCAGCGGCTACCCCGAGTGCCGCTATATCAAGAAGGAGCCGCCGAAGGGCACGGGGGTGACCTGCCCGGTGTGCACCCAGGGGGAGCTGGTCGAGAAGCGCACCCGGTTCGGGCTGATGTACGGCTGTGACCGCTATCCGGAGTGCGACGGAGCGATGAACAACCCGCCCATCCCCGACAAGCCTTGTCCGGAGTGCGGTGGGCTCTTGCTGGCACGACCGAAGTCGATCCGCTGTTGGACGTGCGGCGCCGAGATGGACGACGACCTCACGGTCACGAAGTCGGGCGACGTCGAGGCGGAAGCGGCGGCCCGCGCCGCCAAGGCAGAAGCACGCAAGGCCCGGGCGGCCGCGAAGGCGGCGAAGGGCACCAAGAAGCGGTCCACCGCGAAGAAGCCCACCGCGAAGAAGAAGTCGCCCGTCGAGGCCGCGACGGAGACCACGGTTCCCGTGGAGGGGTAAGAGCCCCTATGGCCTCGATCGCCGAGGAGATCGCCGCGCTCCGCGGGACGCGGCCCGCGACGCTCAAGGACCTCATCACCCGCGGGCCTTTCGCACGCCTGCTCGCAGCGATGTCGGTCTCCTCGTTGGGGGACTGGGTGGGCTTCATCGCGGTGACCTCGATCGTGGCCCGCATCGGTGGCGGGAACGCAGCTATCGCGGTGTCCGGCGTCATGATCGCGCGGAGCTTGCCCGCTTTCCTGTTCGGCCCCATCGCCGGTGTGTTCGTCGATCGCCTGGACCGCAAGCGCCTGATGATCGTCGCCGATATCGCTCGTGGCTCCCTGTACCTCTCGATGGTGTTCCTGCAGCAGCTGTGGGCCATCTACCTCTTGTCGTTCGCGATCGAGTGCCTGTCGCTCGTGTGGGGCCCGGCGCGCGACGCCGCCCTGCCGAACCTGGTCCCGCGCCGCCAGCTGGCGAACGCGAACTCGCTCGGTCTCGCGAGCACGTACGGGACGCTGCCGCTCGGTGGGATCGTGTTCACGATCTTGACCTCCTTCTCGGCGTGGACGGCCGAGCGAGCGCCGTGGCTGGGCGACCGCCCCGAGTCCCTGGCCCTGGCTCTGGACGCGGCGACGTTCCTGTTCTCGGCGTGGATGCTCTCCCGGGTACCGATCCGTTCCTCGCCGGTCGCGAGCGACGCGCGTTTGGATCTCTCGCGTGTGTGGCGCGACACGCTCGCCGGTATCCGATTCCTGCGCGAGGAGTCGATCGCGGCGGCGATGACCGGCGGGATCGTGGTGGCGTTCGGGGCGGTCGGCGCCGTGCTCGCGATCGGGCCGGTGTTCGTCACGGTGACGCTGGGTGCCGGGTCGGCGGGGTGGGGCGTGGTGGTGACCGCCTTCGGGGTCGGGATGGCGCTGGGCATGGCCACGTCCAACGCCGCCGCCCGGTTCGTCGAGCGCCAGAGCGTGTTCGTCTGGTCGCTCGTGGCCGCCGCGGCATCGCTGTTCGTCCTCGCGGCGATGCCGAGTCTTTCGTTCGCTTCGGTCATGACGGTATGGCTCGGAGCGTTCTGCGGGATCGCCTGGGTGAGCGGCTACACGTTGCTGCAGGAGAACGTCGCCGATGAGTTCCGAGGCCGGACGTTCGGCGCGTTGACCACCCTGTCCCGCATGTGCTTGTTCCTGTCGCTCGCACTCTTCCCCGCACTCGCTCAGGTGCTCGACGAGATCGCGAGGTCCCTCGTGGACGGCGGGGACTTCCATGTGGGAGGACAGCGCTTCGACCTGTCGGGGACCCGCATGGCGATGTGGGTGGCCGGGGTGGTCGTGGTCGGCGCCGGATCCGCGACCTGGCGCTCGCTCAAGCGGTACCGTCTGTCGCGACCCGTCCCGCTGAGCCTCGTGCCGAAACTCAAACGACCGCCCGCCACCGGCCTGTTCATCGCCTTCGAAGGCGTGGAAGGTGCTGGCAAGGGCACGCAGATCGAGATGGCCGAGCGCTACCTGATCGAGCAGGGTCAGGACGTGTTCGTGACGCGCGAGCCCGGCGGCACGCCGCCCGGTGAGCGTATCCGCGACCTGGTCCTCGACCCGGGGACCGGCTCGCTGGATGTGCGGGCCGAGGCGCTGCTGTTCGCCGCCGCTCGCGCGCAGGTGGTCAGCCACGTGATCCGGCCGGCACTCGCCGACGGCAAGGTCGTCATCAGCGATCGCTACATCGATTCCTCGCTCGCCTACCAAGGCTGGGCCCGGGGACTCGGCGAACTCGACGTGCTGTCGCTGAACGTCTGGGCGACCCAGGGCTTGTTCCCCGACGTGGTGATCCTCCTGCACCTCGAGCCTGAGCGTGGCCTCGCGCGCGCTTCGGAGCCGCCCGACCGGATGGAGTCCGAGGACCAGACGTTCTTCGCGAAGGTCACCGATGGCTACCTGAAGATCGCCGAGGAGCACCCGGAACGGTTCGTCGTCATCGACGCGGATCGTGAGCCGGGGGCCGTGTTCGAAGATGTCCGCGCGGCGCTTCAACGCGTCCTGCACGAGCGCGAGACGGAGTCTCCGGCACCCGGCTGAGGTGCATCCCCGGGACTGCGTATGCTCGAGACGTGCAGCCGGTCCTCGCCGCGGTCCCTGGTCAAGACGGTGCGGTCGCGTTCCTTTCTGCGGCCGCGGCTCGTCCGCACCACGCATACCTGCTGGGAGGACCGGAGGGCTCCGGGAAATCCCTGATCGCGCGGGCGTTCGCAGCATCGTTGCTTTGCCGAAACGGCGGGTGCGGAACGTGCCGCGATTGCCGCCTGGTCTTGGCCGATCACCACCCGAACGAGTTCATCGTGGAGCCGGAGGGTCGTGACATCCATGTGGACACCATCCGCGAGGAGGTGTGGCTGCCGGCTTCACGCACCGCCCCCGAGCCCGGCCGGAAGGTCTTCCTGATCCGCGAGGCGGACCGGCTGTCGCCTGCTGCCGCAGACACGTTGCTCAAGGTGCTCGAGGAGCCGCCTCCGGAGACCGTGTTCCTGTTGCTCTCGGCCCGGGCCCACGAGCTTCCCCCCACCATCTGGAGCCGTTGTCATGCGGTGACCGTGGCCGCGCTCTCGGAGGACTTCGTCATCGAGCAGCTGGGAGCCGACGGCGTCGACGCCGAGCGCGCCGAGTTGGCCGCCCGGCTGGCGGGAGGCAACCTCGGGCGGGCTCGGCGCATGGTGACACCGGAGGGCCTGGCGTTCCGGGAGACCGCCGTCCAGGCGCTGGAGTCGGCCGAGCACGGCGCCCAGGGAGCCCTCGACGCCGCCTCGCTGATCATGGACGCAGCGGCGCAGTACAAGAAGGGCATGAAGGCGACGCTCGATCGCGAACTGGCTCCGTTCCAGGACGAGCGGGGCCGGACCGAGGAGGCGTACCGCGGTGCGGTGAAGCGGCTGGAGGTCCGGCACCAGCGGCGCGAACGCAGGGCCGAGCGAGACCAGATCGACCGCATCTTGATGGCCATGTCCGGGCTCGTCCGCGACCGGATCGCGGCCGCGGCGGGTGCGGATCGGTCATCGATGATGCACACCGACATCCAGCCGGGACCGGCGTCGCTCCAAGGAGCGGTCGCCACGGTGGCCCGGATCGAGCGGGCCCGTGCGGACCTAGCCGAAGACTTCAACCGCAACGTGCGGCTCGTCGTGGAGCGGGCGATGCTGGGGCTTGTGGCCTACGCCACCCGGTGACCTCCTTTCAGCGTATGCGCCATCGGCCGCGGCGAGGTAGCGTTCTGGTCCTAACGACCTCTTGGGAGGGGCCCCGGTTTGAACGTGATCGATCGTTTCACGCGGGATGACGTCAGCGCGAAGGTGTGGTGGCCCTTGGCCATGCTCTTGGTCGTCCTGTTCGTGTTGACCTTCCCGGCTCGTGGCCGTGACCGCGACAACGCCTTCGACGAAACTGCCTCCCTCGGCGCCTCCCTCGTGAGGGACGTCGTCACACCTGCGTATGCACAACCGGGCGCTCCGGGGGCGCTCTCGGTGCAGGAGACCGCTCGTTGGGATGACGTCGTGACCGACGACATCCTCGAGGAGGTCGCCTCCGTGGACGCCGTTCGTCTGTGGGCCCCCGACGGGGAGTTGCTCTTCTCCAGTTCGCAGGCCGACGAGGTCGGATCTCGCGCGGCGACCAACGATGCTTCCATCGAAGCCGCAGTTGCGGACGTCTCCGGTCCTGTCGCCTTCCTGAACGAAGAAGGGCTCACCGGGGAACCTGCGCAGCCTCGGTTCGACGTGTATCAGGCGATCGAGGGCCGGTCCGGGATCGTCGCGCAGATCGAATTCGATGATGAAGCGGTGCTGGCCGACCTGAGCACCCGCTGGCTCGCATGGCAGATCGCGCTCGGCTCGATGGGGCTGCTCACGCTCCTGCTCGCCGCCCTCTCGACGCGCGAGCCTGTCGCCGATTCCGGCGCCGGTGTGAAGTTCTACCCGACCTCCATACCGCTCGGGTCGGCGGTCGTCGGTGCCGATGACGCCGCGCTCGTGCAGCAGACGGGGTTCCATGCTCGGCGGCGCGTCCAGGAGATGCAGGAACGCATGGAGGAACTCGAGCTCCAGAAGGCACGCTTGGAGGGTGACCTCCAGCGAGCGCTCTCCGGCCGATCGATGGCAGCACCGGCCGCGGCCCCTGCCATCCCGCGACCCGCGGGGCGTCCGAGCGCCGCACCCCCGCCCCCGCCCGCCCCTGAGCCGCCCCGGCGACGCAAGCCGGTGGTCGTGCAGATCCCGGAGCCAGAACCGGTCGTGGCGAGCGCCCCGACGGCTCCCCCGATCATCGAGCAGGAGCCTCCCCGCACCATCGAGCTCGTATCGGAGACGACCGTGAGTGACGAACCGATGGGTTCGGTGCTCGTACCCGAGCCCGAACCTTCGCCTCCACCCCGGCGCGCTCCCACGAGCGACCGCTGGGCCGCATCGACCGCGCCCGTCGTCCGGATCCCGGAAGCCACGGGTGCGGGGTCGGGCTCCGATCGGGACGTCCTGTCCGTGCTGGAGCGGTTGGTAGAGCCGGTCGGCGCGGGGGAGACCTCCGAGGATGCGGCCAGTGACATGCGGACACGACTCGCTCGCACGGCCGCCGCCAAGAAGCCGGGCTCCCGGTCCGACGACCGTTTCCACGAGCACCCGGAGCATCACTAGTCCCCCCCGGCGCCCGGGAGTGGTGCCAGCACCACTGTCGGAACTGCGGGGCTCTGCCACGCTTGCGTGTGAGACAACCATGACCGTCCACGTGCTGATCGTCGATGACCAAGAGCCGTTCCGGCTCGCCGCACGCATGGTCGTCGAGGTCACCGACGGGTTCGATGTCGTCGGTGAGGCGGAGACCGGGGAGGACGCGGTGAGCATGGCCGCGGCCCTGCACCCCGACCTCGTCCTGATGGACGTGAACCTCCCGGGGATCGACGGATTGGAAGCGACCCGACGGATCCTGGCGGCCCACGGACCTCCGGTGGTGCTCTTGCTCTCGACCTACGAGGAGGCCGAGTACGCCCCTCGAGCGGCTGAGTGCGGTGCCGCGGCGTACGTCCCGAAGTCGGTCTTCGGGCCGGACCGCCTCGAGGAGGCGTGGGTGGCCGCCACCGCGGCGGGCTGAGCCACTCGCGGCTTACGCCGGCGTACCCCGGACCGACAGTTCCGTCATGTCCAGGAAGATCTCCCTGCGGTCGCGGTTCGACTTCATCACGAAGCGGACATAGCGAACGTCTTGCGTTCCTGCCGATGGGACCACGCGGTGCAACCTGCCGCCCGGGAGCGCGCTGCTCTGGCGCCAGGCCAGCACCCAGGGACCGCCGGGCGTCCTGGTGTAGATATCGAAGGTCTTCGTGCCCGCGGTCTCGAAGTCACCGCACGTCGGGCCCGGATCGACCCCGAACGAGGAGATATCGATGGTCCGGGCGAGCTTGACCACGATCTGCCGTGGACCGGGTGTGATGCTGCCCCACCCGGTCGCCAGCGAGCGGTCGATCGCGCCATCGGGCCCGCACCCGAACTTCGAGTAGTCCGGCTTCGAGAACGAATCGATGGTCCCGCCGCCGTCGGCCGCGGCCCAGTCCCGTACGGGTGCGAACGCATGCGACTCGGTCGCCTCGTCTACGATGAGCTTCGTGCGAAGGACGTCATAGCCCCGACGGTCCAAGAACACGCCTCGATAGGAGCCGAACGGCACCTTCGGGATGGCGTAGCGGCCATCGGATCCGGTCACGTCGATGAATCGGGCGCCCGGGAAGCCCGTCGTGAGCCCGGCCAGGCCGACCGCCGCTCCGCCCAGCGGTGCGCCGTCGACCCCGTGGACCCTCCCCTTGAGCGTCCCGCACGGGTCCTGGCTGCAGTTCGGCGCCACCTTGAAGTTCTCGACCGGAGCGGTGTCGCTCGAACCGAGCGAGGCTGCGAAGAAGCCCATCCCTCGTCGTGCGAAGGTCTTCCAGATCGCGTCGGCGTTCGCGCCAGCGTTGATCACGCGGTCCGCCTGCACGATCGCGTTGCGCATGTCGAGGAAGGACGGCTCGGGTGGGGACAGCATCATGCCGCGGGTGATGATCGCGCGAGAGGTGACGACGCCGAGCCTTCGGCGCAGATCCCAGAGCGTCTGCCCCCAGATCTCTCCATCGGCATGCACCTGGGGCGCCCTCGCGATCGCCCCGAAGTCGCCGTAGGTGAATCCACCGGGACCGCCGCCGGCCCCTGACGGACACGCGGCGCTCGGAGCGCCGACCG
>JBKJXU010000234.1:0-3628 GCA_046716145.1 Actinomycetota bacterium | reverse complement strand
AGAGCCATCGGCACCGCGAGCAGCGCGGCCGCCCCCAGATAGGCACCAGGCGCCGCGGCGAACACGAGCGGCCATCCCATCCAGACGCCGTCCTCGGAGATCGGCGCTTCCTCGTCGCCCGGGCGTGCCGCCCCGTCCAACGCGGCGTAGCCCTCGCCGAGGCTCGAGACCGACAGGAACTGGAAGCGGGGGAGCAGGACCGCGACGGACAACACCGGCAGCGCGAGCACCAGCAGCGCTGACCGGCGCCACGTGCCACGCGTCGTGCGCGCCACGACGTACGCCGCCACCACCGCGGTGACGATCACGAGGCCGTGGGACAGGTGCGCGCTCGCGACCTGGGACCACGCGAACCCCGCGAGACCCATCCACGCGAGCCGGCGCGACCACGGCTCCGTGCGCAGGTACCCGGCCGCGCCGAGCAACGTGACCGTCCCCCAGGCCATGGCTCCGGCGAACGGCGTCGCGATCGCGATCTCGCTCTGTGCCATCACGCCCGCGATCGCCAGCCCGCCGACCGTGGCCGCCACCCGTCCGACGCGCTCGACCCTCAGGAAGCCGTAGAGCCCGAGGCCGGCCATGAGCGGCTGCAGCGCGATCATCGCCCGCATCGCGGCGCCGGGCCCGAGCACCCCGAACAGCAGCATCGGCGGCGCATACAGCCAGCCGCTCTGCGGATCCGCGGCGAACCGGAACCCCGTCATCTCGAAGGGATTCCACAGTGGGATGGTGCCCGCCGCGAGGCTCCGGCCCAGGAACGACCATCGCGGGACCCAGAACGATAGGAGGTCCGGGTGCCCGTTCGACAGGCGACCCTCGAAGACGAAGCCCCGCAACGCGAAGACCACGACGCCCACGATCAAGAGTGGTCCCCCCCACGCGGCGGCGGTGCGGCGCCACGACATCGTCACAGCCTATCTCCGCCGCCTCCGCGGTCGGCTGCAAGGCCTCTGGTAGGGTTGCCCGCGGTCACTTCCCGGTCGCCAATCAAACCTCATGATCAGTCTCCAGCACGTCTCGAAGACCTATCCCAAGAACGGCGTCACCGCTCTGGACGACGTCTCGATCGAGATCGAGAAGGGCGAGTTCGTCTTCTTGGTGGGTCCGTCGGGCTCCGGCAAGTCCACGTCGCTTCGGCTGATGACCCGCGAGGACGATCCCACGGGCGGCGTCGTCTACGTGGCTGGGAAGGACCTGGCGAGGCTCTCCGCATGGTCGGGCGTGCCCAAGCTCCGGCGCAACATCGGCTCCGTGTTCCAGGATTTCAAGCTCCTGGCGGACAAGACGGTGTTCGAGAACGTCGCGTTCTGCCTGGAGGTGATCGGCAAGGCGAAACATGTGATCGACACCCGGGTCCCCGAGATCTTGGAGTACGTGGGGCTCGGCTCGAAGCTCAACAACTTCCCCGACGAACTGTCCGGAGGCGAGCAGCAGCGCGTGTCGATCGCGCGGGCTTGCGTGAACCGCCCGCTCGTCCTGTTGGCCGATGAGCCCACCGGGAACCTCGACCCGAACACGAGCGTGGATATCATGCGGCTGCTCGACAAGGTGAACAAGATCGGTACGACCGTCGTGATGGCCACCCACGATCAGGCGATCGTCGACGCCATGCGCAAGCGCGTGATCGAGCTCGACGAGGGGCGCGTCGTCCGCGACCAGTCTCGGGGGGTGTACTCCTAGCGTGGGCGTCGACGTCTACCTGCGCGAGACCGCATCGGGGCTCCGCAGGAACCCGACCGTCGCGTTCGCGGCGATGTCTACGGGGTTCATCGCGCTCTTCCTGTTCGGACTTTCGCTTCTGATCGGCCGACAGGTCGATCTCCTGATCGAAGCGGTCACGCGGAACGCCGAAGTCACGATCTTCCTCGACGATCCGGTGAAACCCGAGACCAGGGAGACGCTGCTCGGCCTCCTCCAGCCCCTCGAGGCTGTCGAGTCCATCGAGTACGAGTCCAAGGAAGAGGCCTACGCGCGCTTCCTCGAGTTGTTCGCGAACCAGCCGTCGGTGATCGAGAACACCGACCCCGCGGCCATCCCCGCTTCCTTCCGCGTGAAGCTGGCCGACACCTCGCAGTACGATCAAGTCACGACGGTCCTCGGATGCACCATCCTCGAGGACGGTTCGACCGAGTGCGCGGCTCCGGGGGTGCGTCGCGTCAACGACTACCGGGAACTCCTGGACCGGCTTTCGACCATCACGCGCGGGCTGTCGCTCGGCGTACTCGTGCTGGCCATCTTGATGCTCGGATCCGCCGTCGCCCTGGTGGCGAACACCCTGCGGATGGGTATGTTCGCTCGGCGCAAGGAGATCGGCATCATGCGCCTGGTCGGCGCCACGAACTGGCGTATCCGTACCCCGTTCCTCATCGAAGGATTGGTCGAGTCGCTCATCGGCGCGACGTTCGCGATCGTGGCGCTCCTGCTCGGCAAGGTGTTCTTCATCGATCCGTTGCGCGAACAGTTGCTCTGGCTGCCGCTGATCCGCAACGCCGACGTGATCTGGGTGGCGCCTCGGATCCTCATCGCCTCGGTGCTGATCGCGGTCATCGCCGGCACGATCGGTATGCGTCGATTCCTCGACGTGTAGGGTCGCGGCGTGGCCGGCCGCAAGGACGCTGAAGGGGAGAAGACCGTCGCGAGCAACCGTCGCGCGCGGCACGACTACCTGCTGCTCGAACAGGTGGAATGTGGCATCCGGCTCACCGGCGACGAGGTGAAATCGCTCAAGGGCGGACGTGCTTCGCTCACCGACTGCTACGCGCGCGTCCGTTCGGGGGAGATGTGGCTCGAGGGGATGCACGTGCCCGCGTACGAGCAAGGGGACAAGCGGACGCACGAGCCCCTGCGCCCCCGGAAGCTTCTCCTGCATCGCAACCAGATCGCCCACCTCGAGGCCGAGGTCCGCGAGAAAGGCCTCGCGCTCGTCCCGCTCCGTGTCTACGTGACCCACGGCATGCTCAAGGTCGAGATCGCGCTGGCCCGAGGTAAGCGCCAACACGAGAAGCGGCATGCCATCGCCAAGCGAGACGCGCAACGGGAGATGGAGCAGGCTCAGGGCCGCAGGCGCTGATGCCTTCAGGTGTGTCGCCGGGCGACCGTATACTCGAAGGAGACAACTGCATATGGGGGGTGTACTGGCTTCGACTCGGACGTTCATCGTCTGGGAGAAGCGGGCCGTGATCCCGGATGTCACGTAAAACGCCGGACCAATACAAGCGCCAACGACGAGTTCGCGCTCGCTGCTTAACCACGGTTAAGTAGCTGCCCGCCCCGTGGGCCTGCGGTCGGGGGTCGGGTATCACCTGAGCAGGCTTACCCCGCTGGTTCGGACCGGAGGCCGGCGGGGGACAACGCATCCGGTCTGGCCCCGAGGTCCTTTGCCGATGGACGCCGAGGGGCGAGACTCGATCATCGTGCTGCGCCCGGAGAAGACCCAGTCGGTCGGCCGAACACGCGGGTTCGAATCCCGCCACCTCCACCACGACGCCGGATGTCGTTGACCTCGGCGTCACCGCTGCTACGCTCCGCCGAGCCTCCGGCCACGGCCGGTTCGACCTCGGAAGGAGCCCTCCGCCCATGCCCCGTTCGATCATTCGTGTTGCTGCGGTCGCAGCGTTCGGTCTGATCC
>JBKJXU010000233.1:0-15466 GCA_046716145.1 Actinomycetota bacterium | reverse complement strand
CGCGCGCTGGACAACTTGCCCCTCGCGCTCGAGCTCGCCGCCGCCCGGGCGCGCGTGCTCTCGCCGGGGCAGATCCTGAAGCGGCTCTCGGGTCGGCTCGACCTCCTCAAAGGAGGGCGAGACGCCGACCCCCGCCAGCAGACGCTCCGGGCAGCGATCTCGTGGTCCTACGAGCTGCTCTCACCCGAGGAGCAACGGCTGTTCGCACGCCTTGCCGTGTTCGCCGGCGGCTGCACACTCGAAGCTGCAGAAGCCGTCACGGATGCCGACCTAGACACCCTCCAGTCACTCGTCGATAAAAGCCTGCTGCGCCTCACGCACGAGCGGTTCTGGATGCTGGAGACGATCCGTGAGTACGCGATAGAGCGACTCGAGGATTCGGGAGAGGCCGAGGAGCTTCGGCGTCGCCACGCCCATCGCTTCCAGGCGCTCGCTGAGGAGGCGGAGCCGCATGTGGACGACGAAGTGCTGAGGGGCGGCCGGGAGTGGCTCGACCGGCTGGAGCGCGAGCTCGACAACCTCCGCGCCGCGCTCGACCAGCTGGCGGTTTCAGGCGAGACGGAACGGGCCTCGCTGATGGTTGGAGCGCTGTCGGATCTCTGGGGCAGCAGGGGCCACGTCGCCGAAGGTTGGCGGCGCATCGAAGGCGCCCTGCGAGCGGACGAGCGCCCCACCGGGGCTCGCGCCAAGGCTCTCAACGGCGCGGCTGAGTTGGCGGCCATCATGGGAGATCCCGCGACGATGGGACTTCGGGCCGAGGAGGCGCTGGTGCTCCATGTCAGCCTCGGGGATCGGCGGGGTGAGGCCGAGTCCCTTCAGCAGCTCGGCTATGCAGTCTCCGAGGAGGGCGATCAAGCACGGGCTCAGCAGCTCCTCGAACAGAGCATCCGACTGTCCCGCGACGTGGGCGCCGAACATCTCGCCCTGTGGACGACCCGCACCCTTGCGTGGGTCCACGCGAAGTCCGGCGACCTGGAACGCGCTCGAGAACTGTACGAGGACAACCTCCGCCGGGCGGTTGCATGCGGCAGCAGGTCCCTCGAGGCGACACTGCTCGGTTCACTGGCGTGGCTGTCCGTCCGCGAGGGCCGGGCTCAGGACGCGCTCCCGCTACTCGAACAGAGCCTGCTCATCAGGCGTGACCTCGGCGACCGCATCGAGGTCGCGATGGGCGTGTGCAGCGTCGCCCGCGCCATCACCGCCGTAGGAAACGTAGGGACGGCTGCCCGGCTGATCTCGTGGTTCGATGCCTTACGCGAGGAGATCGGCGGCGGCGAGAGCTGGGTCAGGAGGATGAACGAAGAGACGCTCAGGACCATCCGTGATCAGCTCGACGACGCTGCGTTCGCGCAGGCCTGGGAGCAGGGCCTGACCCTGACGACCGACGGGGCCGTGACGCTCGCCCTCGACTCCCTGGGATGAGCTCGCCTGCCGCCTGACGGGTTCTGACGCGCCGGCCGAGCTCAAGCCTGAAGGGTACGTGCGCTCTGATTTCCGCAGGTCAAGAGCCGACGACGTGTGCGCGTTGAGGACCAATCCCCTATGGGCAGGTTGGTTACCGGCGCTCGACCTGTTTAGTGAGGGACGACAGGCTGGGCTACGCGGCCCGGGCGAGGGCGGCACGGGAACTCGACGTTGGCTGAGCGGCCCTAGCTGTCGCGTTCGTCGATGAGCACTTCGAACCGCTCGACGCTGACGATCTCCTCGCTTCCAGCCTCTGAGGCCTCGCTCCGTAGCTTGTTCGCCGCCTCCTCGCTCTCACGCATTGCTCTTTCGCTCTCCCACAGCGTGACGGCAACACTCTTGCCGCTCCCGCGGTCCCCGAGGATCAGGATCCCCTGATACCCGGTCAACTGGCGAGCGGCTGGGATGACGTGAACCGTGCCGGGTTCATCGGAGGCTCTGATGTACCCCGGTTTCCGTGGAGTCGACTCGTTTGAATTCATGCCACTTCCGATGGGTAGGTGCGCATCTTCTCGAATTCGATCGGCGTTCGCATCCCGAGAGCGCTGTGCCGACGCTTTCGGTTGTGGAAGATCTCCAGGTACTCGAAGATCGCGTTTGCAAGCTCGACTCGTGTCTTCCATCGCCGGCGGTTGAGCAGCTCCACCTGCATCCTGCCCCAAAAGGACTCGACGACGGCGTTGTCGTAGCAGTCGCCGATCGATCCCATCGACGGCACGAGTCCGGAGTCGCGGGCGCGACGAGTGAACGTCCAGGAGGTGAATTTCGTTCCGTGGTCGGAATGAATCAGCGCGCCCGGTGGAGGCCTGCGAGTGTCGATCGCCATGCCGAGCGCGTTGGTGACGAGGGACGCCGTGGGCGATGAATCGATCGACCAGCCGACGATGCGTCTGGAGAATACGTCCAACACGACGGCGCAGTAGACCTTGCCCTCTCTGGTCGGGTGTTCGGTGATGTCGGTGACCCATAACTGATCGGGTTCGCTCCGGGTGAACTGACGATCGACGAGATCGGTCGCCGTCGGGGTCTGGTGTCGCATGCGGCGCTTGCGAGCGCCGGGGAGCCCGTGCAGGTTCGCTCGGTGCATGAGCATCGCCACCGCGTTGTGTCCGACCGTGATGCCGCGTCCCATCGTGAGCTCGGCGTGCACGCGCAGCGCACCGTAGGTGCCGCTGGACTCCACATGGACCTGTGTGATCATGTCGGTGAGCCAGGCATGTCGGATCGTGCGGTTTGAGGGCGCTCGTGAGCGCCACGCGTAGAACCCGGAGTCAGACACCGAGAGCACTCGGCAGGAAACCTCGGCCGGGTGACCCTCGTCAGCCATCGTGCCGATTGCTTCGAAGCGCGCTTTTGGGGGCACCACCTGTTTCAACAGCTCGTTGGCCCGCTTGGTCGCTGCGAGCTCGGTCTCGAGTTCGGTGATCCGGTGCCGCGCCTTGCAAGTTCGGCCTGCTCGGTGCTCGTCACGCCAGGCCGCTCGCCGCGGTCGACCTGGTCTTGGTTCCGCCAGGTGTAGATTGTCTGGCCGCTGACCTCGAGGTCATCTGAGATCGACGCGACGGTCCTTCCTGCTGCGATCAGGTCCAGGACCTTGCGCCGGAACTCCGGTGGATAGCTCCTTGGCATGCCGCCCTCCTTGAGGGTCACGGGCATGAAGATTCAAGCAAACCGGCTCCACTGAAGTGGGGGTACATCACTCGGATCTCTGAATGTCGCACGTTCGTCGGAGCCCTCCCTGCTCCAGTAGGCGGCCTCGAACTCTGCGGGCGGGACGTAACCGATCGGCTCCAGAAGACGCCGGTGGTTGAACCAGTCCACCCACTCGAGCGTCGAGTACTCGACGTCATCGAGCCCCTTCCAGGGGCCACGGCGGCGGATGAGCTCGGTCTTGTAGAGCCCGATGATCGTCTCGGCCAGGGCGTTGTCGTAGGAATCGCCCTTGGATCCGACCGAGTTCACGGCGCCTGCTTCTCCGAGGCGCTCCGTGTAGCGGATCGCGAGGTATTGCCCGCCCCTATCGCTGTGATGGATCAGTTCATCGAGGTCGCGGCGTACCCAGATCGCCATCTCGAGCGCGTCCAGCGCGAGATCTGCCCGCAGCGACCGCGACGAACGCCATCCGACCTCGGTGAGGAGGTCATGGCTGCACTGTGGGATCAGAGGGAAGGCGACCAGCAGTCGTCTCCACCGAAGCTCACGGTGATTACTTGCGAAGCTGCGCCTGGACGACCACCTGCAGGATCACGGCATAGGGGTGACCGATCTCACAAGTCTCGCCGGCGTACGGGAAGCGTCCTCCCTGTTGCCTGCGCGTGTTCCCTTGGGGCAGACCACGAACCACTCGACATGCACCCTGCATCGATCTATCGAGCAACCGCACCCGTTCACGATGCTGGGGACGTACGACGCGCTGTCTGGGCACCGGGCTGAGAGGCGCCCTAGGCCCCTACCCCCATGCGGATGGGTGATTCCGCATCACTGGCGTCTCCGTGCCTCTGCGGTGAGATCCGTGACACCGAGCTGGTGCATCCAGATCGCCGATGATCCTCCCACTCGATCTCGATGAGCTCCATGCTTCCACGGTAGCCCTGGCCCAGCCGCGCGTTCATCGCTTCCGCACGAAGTACACCACGGCGATGATCACCAGGATGACCAGGACCACCGACCCGCCCGTGAGCAGGTTGTCGTTGCCCTCGTTCCCAGCGTCCTCACAGGCCGCGAGCAGTGCCAGGAACGGTGCTGCGTACAGGAGCTTCTTCATCCCATCCTCCTACGTCTCGAACGTCGATGTTCTCCGACTTCCTTGCCACCTCAGCCAGTACGTCTACGTTCAGGTGCGGGCCTCCAATCTTCGCCCCCTTGTAGCGGAGGTTCTCCAGCAGCATGCTCCTCCGATGTGAGGGCTGGCTACCCCTTCCCCGCCCGCATCGCCGCCGCGTAACACCGGAGCCCGATCCGGGATCTGGTGAAGGTCTGGCCGACGATGTTCGGCTCTACGCTCTCGAATGCATCTCGATTCTGACTGCGTGAGCATCGCACGCAGGTGCAGAGGGTCGGGCCCGGACGAGAACCCGTGCGGGTAGCGCTTGGCCCTGCCGATGATCATCCCCGGATCGAGCCACAGCGGCTCCTCCGTGCCGAAGTGCGCTTGACCGGTGCCTCCACCAAGTACCGCATCGTTATACGCTGATCGTGCACGCAGGGAATTCGCTGACCGTGCACGCAGGGACGGCGTGAGCCGTTCGCGGTCCGAGAGGAGATCAGCCATCCACGACGTGATCATCGCCACCCGACCGGACGGAGGTAGCGACATGCGAACGTACGACGATGTGGCACCGCAGCGGCTGAACGGGAACGAGGAAGCTCCGAGGCTCCGGGAGCCCATCCCGAGCCCCGAGCCCATTCCCGGCCCGGCGCCGGTACCCGTCCCGGGTCCCGATCCCGACCCCGCGCCGCCATCACCCGGGCCCGGCCCGGCGCCGGTACCCGTCCCGGGTCCCGATCCCGAGCCCGCGCCGCAACCCTCACCGGCCCCGCCGCTGATGATCCACTGAGCATGGCGCCGGACGGTCGATCGTGCCAGGTCGAGACCCGCTGCGGAGGGGTGCCTGATGCCCTCCGGCGCGACGTCCGATGGCGGCGCCACCTTCGAGGGCGATCGGTGCCCCGTGTGCGGCGTGGGCCGGCCCCGGGACCTGGCGTACGACGCGGTGCTGCGCGAGCTCAGAACGTGAACGAGCAGTTCTCGCAGCGGAACGCGTCGGTCGGACCCGGTGCGCTGTGGCCGCCGCAACGAGGACACCGGCGGCAGGGCGCCCCGGTCTTCCCGCATGGAACGGGATCCGTCGTCGTTCCGGGCTCGTCCCACGAGGTCGCGCCCTCAGCGGGACGCGGGAGCTGCATCGAGAGCAGGTACATCGGCTCGGGCCCGGACGAGAACCCGTGCGGGTGGCGCTCGGCCCGGCCTACTACCATCCCCGGATTGAGCGACAGCGGCTCCTTTGTCCCCAAGCGCGCCTGACCGTTGCCACCGAGTACCGTCACCCATTCCTCCGAGTCCGGATGGGTGTGCGCGTAGGCGATCTGGTGAGGCGCGAAGCACTGGAGGGAGAGGTAGTAGTCCGACCCCGTCGAGATCGGAACCCGGCGAAACCCCGACGGGCACAGCTCGACCAGATCCTGAGGCACGGCGCGGAAGACCCCGAGGTTGTCTAAGACCTCCGCCAGATCTCCGATCGAGTGGTGCATCCCGCCCGGCAGTAGATGACAAAACCGAGTGGGGAGCAACCGGGCCTCCGCGGAGCGACCGAAGTCACGTCCGTCATGGTGGTGAGCAGGCGCGCGCAAGAGCCCCGGGAAAGGGGGGACCTGAGGGGTACCAAAACGCCGGTTCATCATGCAGCGACCGCGTGATACTCGTAGATCAGGCCACCGACGAGATCGCGCCGCTCGATCTCAGGCACATCCTCGACCGGGTCGACGCCGCAGTGGCTCTCAGGGCTCCGAAGCCCGAGTCCGCGGTGTGGCCGCTGGGCGTTGTAGTGACGGACGTAGCTTCGAAGGACACGGTCGAGGTGTCTGCGACCGAGGATCAGCGTCCAGTCGAGCACCTCGGAGCGGAGGGTCTTCACGCATCGCTCGGCGAACGCGTTCACCTTCGGTGATCGGACCGGCGTGAGGATGAATCCGGATCCTTCCGTCCGGAATACCTCATCGAAGGAGCCCGCCGCGGCGCTTTCGACCGACCCAGATCCGGCGAAGGCAGCGGCGGCGGCCGTGCAGGAGGCCCACTCCCAGCTCGGCGGGGCCGAGGTCTCTCTGGCCGTGGTCGTCGCCTCCCGCCATCACGCCCCGTCCGCTGAAGTTGCCTCGGAGGCCGTTCGCGTGGGCGCCGGGCCCGAGCGGGTCATCGGCTGCGTTGCAGAGACGGTGGTGGGCGGCGACCGCGAGGTCGAGGGCGGTCCGGCCGTCGCGGTGTGGCTGGCCTCGCTGCCCGAACCCGTCGAGACCTTTCACATGGAGTTCGTTCGCACCTCGGAAGGGGGCGTGTTCGGGGGGTATCGCTTCGAGGACGCCGGGCCGGGCCCCTGCCTGCTCATCGGCGACCCCTTCTCGTTCCCTACCGATCTACTGCTCAGGCACGTGAACGAGCGGGTTCCAGGAACGGTCGTGATGGGCGGGATGGCGAGCGGCGGGATGGCTCCCGGCGAGACGCGGCTGTTCCTGGACGACCGTGTGGTGGAAACGGGCGCGGTCGGGGTCCGCGTGCCCGGGATCCGGATCCGGCCTCTCGTCTCCCAAGGATGCCGCCCCATCGGCAACGTCTACACCGTGACGCGGGCGGAGGGGAACGTCATCAGCGAGTTGGGAGGTCGGCCACCTCTCCAGCGACTGCAGGAGCTCGTGGAGACGCTCCCGCCCGAAGACCGCGAGCTCGTCGGTCGAGGCCTCCACGTGGGCCGCGCGATCGACGAGTATAAGGCCGAGCCCGAGCGCGGGGACTTCCTCATCCGCGGAGTCATGGGGGTGGACCCGCAGAACGAGACGCTCGCCGTAGGGGACAGGATCGAGGTCGGAGAGACCATCCAGTTCCACGTGCGGGACGCGGCCACCGCGGACGAGGATCTCCGCACCCTCCTCGAGCGGGAGGCGGAACCGGCGGCCGGAGCGCTGCTGTTCACCTGCAACGGGAGAGGGTCACGCCTGTTCTCGGTCCCGGATCACGACGCGTCGCTAGTTTCAGAGAAGCTCGGGGGCCTTCCGCTGACGGGATTCAACTGCGCGGGGGAGATCGGGCCGGTCGGGGGGAAGAACTTCCTCCACGGCTTCACAGCGTCGATAGCCCTGTTCGTCGACGCCTGATACGACCAGGTCTCGTTCGAGCCGCGCGATCCGCAGCAGGGCGCAGGCCCGGCCCTGGCCCCGCACCTCCTCGAGGATCCCGGTCGGCGGGATAGCGATCATCATCACACCCGAGGCCGCCGACTCGCGCCGCAGGTCGTCGATAGGAAGTCTGAGTGTGTGTGGCGCAGGATCTCCTACTCCAGCGCCGATCCTACCCCGCCGGCCCATGTACGGCGTTGCTCACGCAGCCTCGGCGCCTGCGGGGTAGGATCGGCGCGGATCGGTGTCGGGGGAGGTCGCCATGCCGATGGTCTGGGGTCTGTCCAAGTGGGCCGCCAACTACCGGCCATCCACGAAGCCTGAGTTCCGGTGCGCCGAGTGCAAGTTCATGTTCCCGCGGCTAGGGATCGGCGGCTGCAGGTACGTCCGAGGTGTGATCTACGCCGGCGACTTCTGCGACGAGTTCGTTCCCCGCTCGGGCCAAGGACCTCCAGCGGGCTCCTAGGGAAGGCACGTGTCGGCGCCTCGTGGCGATCGATCGCGTTCCGATGCTTGGAGGAGAAGGGTCCCAGCTCCGCCGACGGAGCCCTGTAGACCCGCGACTCGTACGCTTGGCCCCGCGATGAAAGAGAAGGAGGCTCGTGCGCGCTTCACCACCGCTCGCGTTGTTGCCCGCTGGCGACGATCCGACCCGATGAAGCGCCGCACCTCGTTCCCGTGGTGTTCGCCGTCCAAGCCGAAGCTGCATCCTCGGTTGCAGCGTCTCGACAACATCCGCGCGGAGCCACGCGTGAGCCTCCTCGTCGACTCGTACGACCAGGGTGCGTGCTCTTCGAAGGCGGATCTCGATCCGGTCGGCTCGACCGGGCGACGGCAGGCGGGATCCTCCGTCGCCGCAGGTCAGAAGGCCGGTCGGAGGTTCTGCGTCCTACAGGTGATCCGCCTCCTGGGCAACGTACGGCGGTTCTGAGTTCGTTACCGGACGAACCCCGGGCCAGACTGGACTACCCCCTCAGGTCAGCGTCGCGAGCACCTCCCTCGCCGCACGCGCTCCCGAGCGGATCGCGTCGTCCATGTAGCCGTTCCACACTGGCGACCGTCTCGGTCCCGGCCCAATGGATCGAGCCGACCGGCTTGCGAAGGTCGCGTCCCCGGCTCCTTTGACGTCCGATCGGTTCACCCCCGGCTGGGTGCTGTCGCGTTCCTCAGGACATAGCTGAGGCGGATACTCAGCGCCATCAGAGAGGTGACGGCGACCGCTGCGAGACCGGCGATGGGGCGGCCCGCCAGTGCCGCGACCGCCAAGAGCAGCAAACGGCCGTCGCGACCGCCGAGGAGTCGCCCGATCCACCGTTCCGGGGCTGCCGGGAGATTCAACAGCTTCGCCCGGTCCTTCGACGCCATGGACAGCATCGACCCGGTGAGTGCGAGGCAGCTGAGCAAGATGACCGTTCGCGTCGAGGCAAGCGGGACGGCCCACAGGGCGAACCCGCAGATGATCGCGGCATCCGCGAGTCGATCGAGCACCCCGTCGAGCATGGCACCCTTGGGCGACGCACGAAGCCGCAAGCGAGCGAGCTCCCCGTCGATCCCGTCGAGCACCGAGACTGCTTGCACGGCGATGCCGCCGGCGATGCCGCGGCCGGATGCGAGCAGGAGGGCGGCTCCCAGCGACCCCAGGAGCACGAGGACGGAAACAACATCCGGAGAGAGGGGAAGACCGGCGAGGAGCATGCTCAGTCGGGTCGAGATCGGCCGGTTGAGATACGTGGACACGGGTCCGTCGCCGGGCTTCCCGAGCGATCGTCGAAGACGGTCGCGAGCCAAGGCAAGATCCTGCGGGGCGTCGATGTCGATCCAGCTTCCGGGGGCGGTGGTAACGGCTGCGAGAGGATGCTCGGTGACGAGCTCCGTGACCGCACCGGCGAGCGAGGGATCGCCCCGACGCCACGCCGATCGGTGGGAATCGAAGATCGTCGGAGGCAAGAGGAACGCGCCGCAGTCGATGACCTCCGAGGTGAGCTCTTTCCCGAAAGCGATCGCTCGCCCGGCCTCAAGCACGACCCTCGTGCCTTCGCTCCATTCCTCGGGCGTGGGCGCTGCGTCCACGAGAACGGCCGGAGCTCGCGCGTCGAGGAGACGATGGAGCGCGTCCGGAGCGAACACGTGGTCGACGGTCACCAGCAAGAACAGGTCCTCTTCCTCGAGGTAGGGCTCCGCGGCAGCGAGGGAACATCCGTTGCCGCTCTCCCAGCCATCGGCTTCGATCACTCTGACGATCCCGTCGAACCTCTTCGCGTGATCGGCCACGACCTCCATGTCGTGCCCGATGACGATCATGATCTGATCCAGGTCGAGGGTCAGGAGCGTTCGGATCGAGCGTTCGAGCAACGTCAGACCACCGAGGCGGAGCATCGCCTTGGACCGGCCGTTCGAGAGTGGAGCCATCCGAGTAGAAAGGCCCGCAGCGAGGATCACGCCCTTGCGGAGTTGTCGTCGGGAGGGTTCGGGCGCCACGACAGCTGGGACTAGAGCCTTCATCGGCCAACTGTAATCGAAGTCCCGGCGATCCGGTCATGGCCGCATCAGCCGTCGAGCTCCCCGTCGATATCGTTGAGCTTGGCCTCGTTTACGCCTGTCGGATCTCGCCCTTGCCCGATGGGGGAAGAAGGCCGACGTGAAGTTCACGCTCACCGCACTTGTTTGGAGATCGATTCCGAGGGAGCACGCATGAGTCCCCGCCAGAGGCATCGGTGATCGCGGCTGTGGCGCCGCTCAGTTCCACGGGACCTCGGTACGATGACCCATCGGATGGACGTCATCGAAGCCCACGCCCGCCGTCTGCCCCCGGTGGACAGCCGCTGGACCGTCCGGCCCCACGCCCGAGAGGATTTACTCGCCGGTCTGCGCGCCGGCAAAGCCGCCGGCGTGGCCGCCCATCCCCTCGACAACGTTCGGCGCACCATCGAGCTGCTGATCCAGCAAGACCCCGGCAAGCTGTTCGCGATGACTAAGGTGCCCGGCCGGCTCGGGTTCGATCAGATCCTCGATCTCGTGGAGGCCGAGGCCGGAGCACCGATCGACCGCAACGCCCGGTCCGGTCCCGTCCACATCGCCGCCGAACCGATCCTGGCCGCCTGCGAGGCGCTCGGCGAACGCCTGGCCCGCGCGGCACGCGACCGGGAGCGCGTGGTCGTCGCCACGGGCCACCCGAACGGGCTCGACGTGCTGTACGGCGAGCTCGCGAGCCTGCTCACGCTCCACGGGGCCAAGCTCCTGCATCCGGCCGACGGCCTGACGTGGCAGGAGCCGCACCGGCCCGATCCCTGGCAGATCCGCTACCTCGGCGACGTTGCCCTGCTCGCTGAGACGGGCGCCGTGAAGCACACCCACGCCGGCGATGCGATGCAGCGGATGCTGGCGCAGGAGCGCCCCGACCTGGTCCTGGCCGATCACGGGTTCGCAGGAGCCGCGATCGAGGCCGGGGTCGAGGTCCTGAGCGTGGCCGACGTGAACGACCCGGCGCTGATCGTGGCGAAGGCCCAGGGCAGGACCCAGGTGGTGGTCGTGATGGACGACAACGTGAACGCCCACGACTATTGGCCCTGCTTCCAGGCTGCGGCGTCCCGCTTCCCTGCCACTTGAAACCGGGTCGACGGGACGATTCGGCCACGGTGGCCGGATGGTCGGAAGGAAGCGTAGGCAGGTGGGCATCATCAAGTGCTGCTCAAGAGATTCGCTCGCTTTTCGAGCGAGCGACCGCCGGGGCTCCAACCGGTGAAGTCGGAACCTCTTCTCGATGGCTCAGATCGAATCCGGCGGGCGACGGCCCGCGCCCTCGGTATGCTGATGACGCTCTGACCCACGCCGTTCGGTCGGTACACCGTGTTCGGCGAGGGGGGAAACCCGTCGGGACCGAGGAGTTCCGCTGTGCCCCAGGGCCCCATGGGCTGGCGCTACTTCAGCCAGGTGGAGGCAACGGACCCTTCCCCACACCACGAGACGCTCGACTTCGCGGTCGACGCTGACTGGCGCATCGCCCGCATGCGCATCGCCACCGGCGAGCACGACATACTGCTGGAACCAGGCTCCGACGGCGCCACGCTGACCGGCTACCGAGACAACGAACCGATCGAGATCCCCTACGGCCCCGACGTCCACCTCGACTACTTCAGCCCCGCCACGAACGCGATCACCGCGCTCCGCCTCACCGGTGCTACCGAGATCGACGTCGTCCCTGGAGCCGGTCACGCTGGACCCGACCCGCATCCGCCAACGCTACGAACTCATCGGCGACGAGCCGATCGCCACACCGGTGGGCACGTTCGCCACGAGCCGCTAGCGCTTCGCTTCTCTCGACTCCGGATGGACCGCCGACCTCTGGCGAGCCGGCGACATCGTCGTGAGGTTCGAGGGCCTCTTCGAGCTCACCCGGCTCGACCCCGGCGCCTCCGGTCCACGACCAGTCGCCTGAAACGCGAAAGGGCGGGGTGCCAGCCCTGGCGCTGATGTCGGCGTTGACCTCCGCTCGCGCACGTTCGCGACCTGTGCCTTGACCACTCCACTTACCCGGGGAGGCGGCTCACCTCTGTCTCCTCAAGGACGGGGTGAGCCCCCGGGTTTCATTCCTCGACCCACGTCGGAAAACCGAAGGTGTGTTGAGCGTCGCTACAGATGCTCAAGGAGGTAGTCGACGTACTGCGATCGAAGGGTGCCGGCGAGGTCGCGGTCGGCCCGGGTGTAGCCGTTGATGGCGGAGACGGTGCTGGCCATGTCCATGCCCGAGTCCTCGAGGTCGCCGACCTCGCCCTCGGCCGCAGGGATCGAGCGCAGGAGGTGCCATAGCCAATCGAGGTCGCCTTCTGCCTTGGCCATGCCGATGGCTCGGTCGTGCAGGTCGGGGGAGGTCATGGTCTCGAGGTCCTCTCGAGCGATCACGGCGCAACCCTACCCCGCGGTGGTGACAACCAGGGCCAAGGTATGACCTGAGCGTACCGGCCCAGGTCGTATCACTACCCGGTGATATCGTCAGGTCGAAGGCGGAGGAGCGGGCATGACGGAAATCACCAACTACCTCGTCCCCGTCGTCGTGGAGCAGACCGCCCGGGGCGAGCGCTCATTCGACATCTACTCCCGCCTGCTGAAGGATCGGATCGTCTTCCTGGGCACGCCCATCGACGACGCGGTGGCGAATCTGATCATGGCCCAGCTCCTGCACCTCGAGGGCGAGGACCCGGACAAGGACATCAACCTCTACATCAACTCGCCGGGCGGCAGCCTGACGACGCTGTTCGCGATCTACGACACCACGCAGTACATCAAACCCGACGTGTCGACCATCGTGATGGGGCAGGCGGCCTCGGCCGCGGCCGTGATCTCGTTAGCCGGCGCGAAGGGCAAGCGTTACGCGCTCCCGAACGCGCGAATCCTCCTGCACCAGCCTCAGGGCGGCGTTGAAGGCCCGGCCGTCGACATCGAGATCCAGGCCAAGGAGATGGTCCGCAACCGGGAGCTCATGAACGAGATCATCGCCAAGCACACCGGCCAGCCCATGGAGAGCGTGTCCAAGGACACCGACCGCGACTTCATCCTCACCGCCGAGCAAGCCGTGGCGTACGGAGCCGTCGACGAGATCATCACGAGCCGGAAGATCCGGCCGGAGCTTGCGGTGGCAGCCGCAGGAGGCTCGACGTAGCCTGACTCGCCTCGGTGATCACATCCCTGGAGGAGTCCTCTGAGCAAGGGGCGAGGTTATAGGTGCACCACCGGACAGGTCAGGGTTCGGGTGATGCCCGCCACGGCCTGCACCTTGGCGACGATGAGCTTGCCGAGCCCGTCGATCTCCGCGGCCTCGGCCCGGACGACGACGTCGTAGGGACCGGTCACGACGTCGGCGAAGCGGACCCCTGGGATCTTTCCCACCGCGTCTGCAACCTCCGCGGACCTGCCGACTTCGGCCTGGATGAGCACGTAGGCGTCAACCATCGCCACTCCTCTCTAGCGGTGACATCACCTCCATCATCAACCGCGACGTCAGAGGGCACAACGCGGGTCCAGACTGAAGGGTTCGATTGCCCCCGATTCGGGGTCTGCGGTACCAGTAGCATGCGCTCTCCTCTACTCGGAGGAGCTCCATGCTGTTCTCGCTCCTCTACTTCCTCGTCCGTCGCCTCCTCGGAGCCGGAAGTCGTCTACAGGATGAGAAGGACATCGAGCTCCTGGTGCTCCGGCACCAGGTGAAGGTGCTGCAGCGGCAGGTGAAGCGCCCTCGTCTCCATCGTCTCGACCGGGTCCTTCTCGCGGCGGCGAGCAGGGCGATACCAAGGGGCCTGTGGTCTTCGTTCGTCGTCAGGCCGAGACCCTGCTCCGCTGGCATCGGGAACTGATCAGGAAGAAGTGGACATACGAAAGGAGGGCACCCGGTCCGACCGCCGATCGACCCCGAAGTCCGGGACCTCATCATCCGCCTCGGTAGGGAGAACCCTCGGTGGGGTTACCGCGGATCCGTGGGGAGCTGTTGAAGCTGGGCCATCCAGGTCTCGGCGACGAGTGTGCGGACGATCCTGCTGCGCCACGGCCTTGATCCCGCTCCTCGCCGGGGCGGCCCAACTTGGACAGAGTTCCTCCGGTCACAGGCGGCGGGGATCCTCGCGACCGACTCCTTCACCGTGGAAACGCTTCGGCTGAAGACGATCTACGGCTCGTTCTTCATCGAGCTTCACAGCCGGCGAGTGCGCGTGGTGGGCGTCACGGCGCACCCCGACTCGGCATGGGTCACCCAGCAAGCTAGGAACCTCGCCATCGACGAACGGCTCGGGAGCGTCAGGTTCCTCGTCCGCGACCAAGACTCGAAGTTCTCAGGACCGTTCGACGAGGTGTTCCGCACCGAGGGCGTCAGGGTGATCCGCACGCCGATCCGCGCACCTCGGGCCAACGCCTTCGCGAAGCGGTTCGTGAGGACCGTACGCCGAGAGTGCCTCGACCACGTCCTCATCTACGACCCTCGGCATCTCGAGCGGGTGCTCCGGGCTTACCTCGCTCACTACCTAGAGGAGAGGCCACATCGGGGGCTGGACTTGGCAGTACCCGCCGGTCACCGAGCACCGCAGGTCCGGGGGACTACCCGAACGCCGGTCGAACGAAGGGACGTGCTCGGCGGTCTGATCCACGAGTATCGCTGGGCGGCGTGATTCGGATCGTTGAACCCTTCAGGGTTCAACCGTCACTGGGTAGCCTCGACGCCAGGCCCGATCGAGGAACGATCACCGGACCACGAGCGCCGGCGCTCACCTCAGATCAATCCGGGTGATCGTCTCTTCGTAGTTCGCGACCCAGATCGTCCCGGTACTTGTGTCGAGTACCGCATGCATCGTTGAGTCCTGGGCCACCGCATCGACGGCGACCGACTGGTCGACTTCGAGGGTCCCCGTGCTCAAGCGAGAAATCGCGGCTTCCTCTCCCACGAACCAGATGCCGCCTTCCCAGAAGGCGAACGGATGGAAGGGATTCATCGGGATGGGATCACCCGCGACTTGGTCCGTGGCAGGGTCGATACGAAGGACCAGCGGGCGGTCTCCCGCCCCGGTACCTACCGCTGGATCGATCGTCGACAACCAACCCAGGGTCCACACACGGCCGTCCCCCGAGGTCACGTTCAGGCCTGCGAGACCGGGGATCATCGCGACCACCTCGTTGGTCACCGGATCGATGTGGATGAGCGAGGGCTCGCGCCGGAGTGTCGACGTGGAATCCACAACCCAGACGCCGCCTTCACCGACCACCACATCGCGGATGCGGCCGTCAACGAGGACGCGGCCAACGATCTCGTTCGTCGCCGGGTCGATGCGGATCACCTCGCCAGAGCCACGTCCATCGATGTCCCGAGTCACCCACACGCCGTTCGTGTCGACCGCCACGTCGAATGCATAGGAGCCCACGGGGATCGTTGCCACGATCAGGTTGGTGTTGGGATCGATCCGAACAACTGAGTCCTGTCCCTCGACGGAGTCGATCGTCCACACGGCGTCAGATCCGACGGCGAGGTTGCCAACCGTACTCAACGGGATAGTGGCCACGATCTCGTTCGTCGCCGGATCGATACGCACCACGGAATGTGTCTCTAGCTCGCCCTCGCTGAAGTCGTTCACGCTGACCC
>JBKJXU010000232.1:0-7277 GCA_046716145.1 Actinomycetota bacterium | reverse complement strand
CTCATGGGCCGATACCTTCCCACCGCCGCTCGAGAGCTGTCCACGCCGTGATCGTTGAGGATCGTCGGGTCGCCCGACGCGCCTCGCGAGCGAGGTTAGGGTTCCCGTATGGAGAACTACGAACCAGGGATGAGTTTCGATGAGGACGCCGCCGCCGGCTACGACGACCAGCCTCGCGGCGACGAAGCCGAGGCGGTCGAGTTCCTGGCACAGCTCGCCGGTGAAGGCCCGGCCCTGGAGCTCGCGATCGGGACCGGCCGGATCGCGCTGCCACTGGCGGCTCGCGGGATCCGCGTCGACGGCATCGACATCTCCCCCGCCATGGTCGCGAAGCTGCGCGAGAAGCCCGGTGGCGATCTGATCGATGTCACGATCGGCGACTTCGCCGAGGTCTCCGTTCCCGGCACCTACCCGTTGATCTACGTCGTGTACAACACGCTGCACAACCTGCTCACGCAGGACGAGCAGGTCCGCTGTTTCGAGAACGTCGCGGCCCATCTCACCGACGACGGCTCGTTCGTGGTGGAGGCGCTGGTGCCGAACTTCCTCTTCCGTTTGCGCGAGAACCAGTACGTGGATGCGGAGTCCATCGAGGTCGGGGAGGTCTGGTTCGACGTCGGCCGGCACGACCCCGTGACGCAGCGCCTGGACGAGACCCACGTGCGGCTGACCAACGAAGGGGTTCGGCTGTTCCCGATCGTCACCCGCTATGCGTGGCCGAGTGAGATGGACCTGATGGCGCGGATGGCCGGGCTGCGCCTGAAGGAACGATGGGACGGGTGGAACCGGGAGCCGTTCACCTCGACGACGAACGCCGTGTCCGTCTACGGGCGCTGAGCATGCCGAGCGTCCTGATCGAGGTCCTCGGGATCCCCCGCGACCACATCGAGATCGTCCTGCGCGAGATCCCGCGAGAGAACTGGGGCGTCAGGGGCGGCCGAGCGGCCAGCGACGTCGACCTCGGCTTCGAGATCGACGTGGAGGAACACTCAGGCTCGCGCGGCGCTACGGCAACGACGGTTCGGGCATCCGGCGGTACTCGAAGTGGTTCCCGACGGGCACTATCCACGTCCCGCCCCACAGGAACCCTCCATCCTCCAGTGCGGCAACGAGCCTGCGGTCTTGCCTCGGGTCGGCCCCCCGGACGTTCCCCGCCAGGTTCAGGTCGAACGCGATCCCCCACGAGTGGTACGAGAGCATGTTCGCCGGGTCGCTCCCGATGAACCGCGGGACGAAACAACCGTGGTAGCTACGGACCAGGTGTCCGAGGCCCTCGGCTTCGAGCGCTCCCATCGCCGTCGCCAGCTGGTCGATGATCCCACGATGGCACGTGACGAGGCCGATCACGGGCAGCTCCGTCGTGATCACGTGATCGCGGGCCCATGCGGGCTCGACGATCAACTCGCCGGGGCTCCCGGGGCGCCGGCGGGCGGCGAACTCGCCGAAGAGCGCCTTCACGAGCACGGGCGGGAGCACCGAGTCACCGGCACGGAAGAAGGGGGTGTCGCCGGGCGCCCGAACCTGGATCACTCGGTTCACGCCGAGCGTTGCAGGCAGGAGCGGATGCAGGAGTTCCCTCAGGCGACCCGGTGTCAGCGTGTAGGCCTCCTCCGTCTGGATGAGCAGGTAGCGGTCGTTGTGGATCCCCATCCGGCGCCCCGTGCGCCGGGACACCACGAGCTCCGCCGCGCCGACGCGCTCGTCAGGGAGCACCGCCGCGATCCGGATCCTCTCGCCGCCCACCTCGAGCACCGCCCCGGGCCCGAGACCGCGGAGCCGCGCCGACGTAGAGCCGAGGATCGCTTCGCCGTTCGCGACGGCGGCCATGATCGCGCGGTCCGGAGGTGGGAGGAACTGGGCGAAGCCTCCCGGATCCACGGCCGCAGCGTCGATCGGGATCCGGAACGGCGGCGGCGGGCGATCCACCAGCTCTCCGGCGCGGTTCCATGACCGAGTGAGCCACACGATCTCCTCGGAGACCACGATGACCCTTCCCATCTCCGGGAGCGCGCGAACGTCCCGGGCGAACCCTTCGGGGATCCCTCGTGGGATCCACGCCAGGAACGTGGTGGGTTCTTCGGTGCCTGCCGAGATGGCGGCGAGGAGGGGAGCGGCTGGACCCGTGGGAGGGAGAACGCTTCCTCGTATCGCGAGCGTGCCGAGCGCGCCAGCCACGAAGCCGAGAACGGTCACCGCCACGACGAGCGCGCGCCTCACGAGGACCCCACCCCCGCGATCGCGACGGCCACGGCTGCTATGGCCGGCAGATCAACGGGCCCTTGGAGGGACCGGTAGGCGCCGGCCTGGACCCATTCGAGCTGCAAGCTCCCCGGCGACCAACGGCCATCGAACAGACCGAATCGGACGAGGACCTGGCCGGCCGACGACGGAGGCGGCAACCCCGCGCCGGGTTCGACGTGGAACGTAAGCGGCGGACCGGCGGCGTCCACCTCACGCTGCCGAAGCTGGAGCGTCACCGCGGTGAGCACTCCTTCGGTCCGCTCGATCCGGGCGCTGGCGACGATGTAGCCACCGGGCAGCGCCCCGGGGAGACCCTCGAGCCCGGCAGCCGCCAGTGCGCCGTCGACACCGACCCGAGCGATCGAAACGTCGCCGGACGTGGTCACGCGCCACGAGCGCGGCATGGGCAAGCCGACGATCGGCAGTGACGCTGCGACCGCCACGAGGCGCTCGCGCGGCAGGCTGGTCTCGAGGAACAAGGCGGTCTCGGCGCCGTTGATCGAGATCCGGCGGCCGAGCCCCTCGCCGGCAGGCTCGTAGAAGCCGATGCCCACGCCGGGCAGTTCCACCTCTTGTGCGAGCGTATCGACGGGCCCGAACGGCCCCGGACCCGACCAAGACGGAAGCTCGGCGATGCGGAGGTAGTCGAGGCCCTCCGTGTACACGAGCAGCGAGCGCGGCGTGGCGAGACCCTCGGGCGGCACGACGACCGTGGAGAGGGTCAGCTCTCCGAGTGCGGTGGGGGTCGCGGGAAGGAAACCTGTCCGATCAACCAGCTCGGCGAGCGAGAGGGTCTGCGCTGCCTCCACCCCCGGGATCGCGAAGAGCGACGGATCGGGCGCGCTCGCGTCGAACCCCACCGCGCGGACGACCAGTATCGGGGCATCGGTGCTCTCCGGAGCGCGGCCGAAGCGCATCTCCCAGAGGCGCCGCTCGGGATCAGACGATGGGGAGACCGTGATCCGCAGCGGGAACCACCCGTCAGCGTCGAGCCACACCTGCACGAGGTCGCCCGCGAAGAAGGGGCGCCACGTGCCGCCCAGACGAAGGAACGGGAACAAGGGCGCGGCTCGCGCGAACGACATCTCCACGTGGACGGCCGCACGCCCGTCGATCTGTTCGGTTCCGACGACCCGGACACCACGGGCGGAGCCGAACGTCGCGAGCGGCAGGATCAGGTCGGCGGGTAGCGGAGCGGCGGCCGAGTAGATGGACGAGGCGTTGACCGTATCGCGCGTGGGCAAGCAGCCGGCCACATCGGCCGGACACCCTGTGGGGCCCGAGAGGGAGCTCGCCGGCATATCCTCGACGTAGACGATGTCGGTGGGCGTCCACGCAGACGTCGGGTAGTCGGTGCGATCGCGGATCTGCAGACGGAAACGCTGGGGAGCGAGGAACGCGACGTCCATGTCGAGCGAGCGCACAGGTACGTCCAGTGCGAGCCCCCGCTCGACGATCGTGTACGTCGCGCGGAAGGCATCAAGCGAGGGGGCGGCGCCCCGGACGCCCTGGACGATCGCCGCGGCGGCGATCGGCCCCTCGTCCGGAGGTCGCCACGGACCGCCGACGACGAGGCTTCCAACGAGCGCGCCTGCGAGCGTCGCGGCAACGAGGGCCCGGACGCGGACCGGCGGCCGCGGACCGGCTCGCGATGGGAACCGATGACGGGCGTGCATCGGGGCGGCGACCCGATCCAACTCGATCGCCTCCATGATCGGAGCGACCAGGTCGGGCACCCGCTCCGCCGGGCGGATCCTCACCGCGACGCGTGCGCGACGGCTGGCCTCGACGAACGACGTGCACACGAGGCAGCCGGCCGCGTGCGCCTCGACCGCGTCCACCTGCCGTTGCGGCAGGTGCTCACCGTCCAGCCGGGCCGAGAGGAGCGCCTGCACCTGGGTGCAGATCACGTGGCCTCCTCCCCTTCGTCGCGTTCGGACAGGGCGGCGGCCAGGGCCCGACGTGCCCGGAACATCCGGCTCTTGACGGTCCCCACCGCCACGCCGAGCACGTCGGAAGTCTCCAGGTAGGTCAGGCCGAACACCTCGACGAGCAGGAACGCTTCGCGGTGCTCCTCCGAGACAGCTCCGAGCGCGGCGCCGAGTTCGACCGTCGACGCTGCGTCGGAGATCGCGCGACCATCGCGTTCCTGCAGCGGACGGAACATCGTGGGCCTCTCCCTTTGGAGCGAATCCATGGCGCAGTTCCGCGCGATCCGGAACAACCACGCCCCGAACGTCGTCCCGCCGCGGAAGCCGCCCAGGAAGCGGAACGCGCGCAGGAAGGCGTCCTGCGTGACGTCCTCAGCGAGCGATCTGTCGTGGGTGAGGTGGACCACGAACCGGTAGACATCGGCCTGGTAGGCGCGCACGAGCTCCTCGAACGCCGAGAGGTCACCCCGCCGGGCACGCTCGACCGTGCGCGGATCCGGATCCCGCACGCGCTTCCTTTCAGTTCCTCGGGTCACCCTCTATCCCAGAGGTGACCGTCCCGCGGACCTCAAGGTTCCCTGGCCCACCCGATCGTACGGCGGCCGCGGCAGGCGCGCCGAACCGCCGGGACCTCAGTAGGGCGCCGGACTCTGGATGTCGAGGATGGACTCGACCCCCGACACGGGGAACGAGCCCAAGGCCGCGCCCGACGTGGCGTCGATCGCCGTGATCTCCTCGCCGACCACGACGTAGAGACGGGCGCCGTCGGCCGACAGACCGAGCGCCCCGACGGCGCCGGCCGTGGGCCAACGCTCCAGAAGGCCGAAGGTGGTTGCGTCGATCGCGTAGATCCCCTCGCCATCCTGCGACGACCCCACGAAGAGGATCGTCCCATCGCCGCCTATCGTCGCCGAGGCGCGGATCCCGTCCGAGGTTCCGAGTTCGATCTCCCGGGTACTCAGGGTCTTGAAGGTCTTGGCGTCCATCGAGCTCACGAGCCCCTGGCCCGTATCGACGATGTAGAGCACTCGGCCATCCGGCGAGACGGCCATCGCCTGGTCGCGCGCCTCGGCTCCCCACATCGACCGGGGCACCCCGGCACAGTACGCCCACCCGTCGCGCAGGCTGAGCACGTGGACGAACGTCGTCGACTCGCCCGGCATCGTGTTCGCGTAGTTGGAACCGAGGTAGGAGGAAGGCTCGTTCGTGTAGAGGGTGTAGAGCTGGGCGCGAACGGGGTCGTACACCTGGCTGAGCCGGGTACCGGGCATGCGCGCGGGTGGAGTCTTGAACCGACCGAAGACGTTGCTCACGTCACCGGTGGCGAGATCCAGGACGGTCACCCGGTACACGGCCGGCGCCTCCGCCGGCAGGTACTGGATCATGAACAGACGCCTGTCGTCTTCGGAGAAGGCCTCGGGCTCGTAGTTGCCGTTCAGCCGGTAGCGCCGTAGGTCATCGCTCCACGGATCGGCGATGACGACCCGGGTGCTCGCTCTCGGGCTCGGCGTCCAAGCATCCTCGCCATCCATGAGCGGCGCCATGAGCGCCACGACCTCGCCGCTCACCGACGCCACACGCACGTCGAGATCCCCTGGGAGCGATCGCGTCGCAAGGGACCCACCCGTCATCGGATCGACCGTCGTGAGGGTCGTGGATCCACCGGCTCCCTCGGTGGAGAACAGGAACGAACCGTCGAACGTCGCGACCGCGCCCGAAGGGCCCCTGAGGGGCGATCCGAGCGACGTGTCCACGGTGACGGATCCCTCGTCGGTCCCGAGCACCAGGACGTCGCGGATCGCCGGAACGTCCGCGGCCTCTGGTCCGCCGGAGGGCGTGCATGCCCCCGCGGCTAGGGCAAGGAGCGGACCGGCGAGCAACGAACGAGTGCGCATGGCGAGACCTCCGCGACGATGGGAGCTTCCTAACCCCTATACCGCCATCCCGGCGTTCAGGTTCCGCGTTCGACGGAACCTCGGAGGTCGCCGTCCGGTCTGCTGGGTCAGACGCGCGAAGAGGGAGGCGACGATGCGACGGGTGCTCATGACGACGGCTTTGGTGGCGGGTGTGCTCTGGCTCCCCGGCACGGCCGAGGCCAACGGGGGGGCGTACTTCGAGCTCGATAGGACCTACTACGTGCACGGTGAGCCCGGCAGGGCCGAGTACTACGCTGCCATCCCCGAGAAGCACCAGGGACTCCTGGAGCAAGGTCCCTTCTACGGGTTCCTCCTGCCCACCAGGGTCGCGCTCAAGGAGGGGAAACCCATACCAGCTCAGGCAGCGCGAGTAGGCACGTTCACGATCGAGAACGCGAAGAGGGACACGTTCAGATTCAGGCTTGACTTCACGACGCCGACCCTCGCGACGGGCGCTTACCAGCTGCGGCTCTGCAACGACCCGTGCACCCTCACCGGATTCCGCGAGGCCGTGTACGGGTACGTCACGATCGCGGCCACGGCGACCGAAGTCGAGCTCCTGCGTCAGGAACAGGACCTGCGGTCACAGCTGGGCCGTGTGAAGCGCGAGTTGAAGAAGTCAGATGAGGCATCGACGGAGGCGAACCGCGCCCTGGAGGCTGTGACGGCGTCACGTGCAACCCTCGCCGCCGAGGTGACGAAGCTCCGGGCGCAGGTGACCGAGCTGGAGGCCGAGCCCGCTCCGACCCCGCCCACCATCGATCCGTGGGCCGCCGTACTCATCGCCCTCGCGATCGGGCTGTTGGCGGTCGTCCTGATGAGGAGACGACCGGCGAGGCTGCCACGAGTCGAGGCAGCCGCGGCCCCCGATGGGAGCGTCAACGGACACGGGCCTGCGAGCGCGGCCGGCGACGCGCCGACCAGGACAAGGTCGGCGCGCGCGGAGGCAAGGAGATAGGGGGCAAGGTCTCCCGAAGGGTGGGCCGGTTCCCCTGCTGGGAACGCAGGTGCGGATCCCACGATGACCGCTTCGGAGACCCTGCACCACCCTCACGGCCCGCGGACGTCGGGCTAGGTCTGCCGGTTGAACCAGATCCCCCCCGGTCCGGTGGAGAAGCTCACACCCTCGCCCCAGACCGCGACCGACTTCCCGGTGTTCGTGATGTCGATCGCGCCGTAGTCGCCGTAC
>JBKJXU010000231.1:0-3507 GCA_046716145.1 Actinomycetota bacterium | reverse complement strand
CGTGCGGGGGGGGCCCGCCCGCCGCGCGCCCCCCCCCCTCGTTTGCTTCCCCGCAGCGCATCTGAAACGCACGGCATCGGTCGGTCACGCCACGTCGAGCGGCCCGAACTCGGGGATCGGGCTGGGGACGGCCTCAGCGAGGCCCACCCGTTGCACGAGCCAGAAGCAGCCCTCCACGCAGGGTCCAACGAGCAGCGCGAGCGCGAGCGTGCCGAGGCCGGCCGTACCTCCGAGGACGATGCCGACGACGAGGACGCTGATCTCGATGCCAGCGCGAACCACACCGATCCGCCGGCCGGTCCTGCGCGTGATGGCGAGCATCAACGAGTCGCGGGGGCCCGCGCCCAACCCCGCACCGATATAGAAGGCCGAGCCCACCCCGAACAGCGCGATGCCTGCCCCCACCAGACCGATCCGCGCAGGCAGCCCGGCCTCGGAGAGCGCACGAACAGGCTCGAGGGCGGCCAGGACGTCGATGCCGACGCCGATCACGATGGTGTTCGCGACCGTGCCGAACCCCGGCGGGACGCCGATCGCCCACGCCACGACCAAGATCACGACGCCGGCGACGATCCCCGCGGTGCCGAGGGTGAGCGGCGAGTGCTCGGCGATCCCCTGGTGCAGCACGTCCCACGGCGGGAGCCCCAAGCCGGACTCGAGCATGGCCACGATCGCGGCCGAGAACAGGATGAGCCCGAACAAGAGCGCGACGACACGGAAGGGCAACGATCCGCGGAGCATCGGCGCATCCTTCACGGCCCGACACGGTACGGGGTCGCCTTCGCGGCGTCGCTGCCGAAGAAGTGAGGGTCAGGGTTTCG
Source organism: Actinomycetota bacterium (assembly GCA_046716145.1). Lineage (GTDB taxonomy): Bacteria > Actinomycetota > UBA4738 > UBA4738 > HRBIN12 > AC-51. The sequence goes on along the minus strand of JBKJXU010000231.1, from coordinate 2,686 downwards.
GCCGCTCGAACCTGCCGACGAGGAGCACGATGCCTGCCAAGAACGCGCCCGCGACGCCGACGTAGGGGATCTTCTCGAGCCAGAACCGCACCCCTGTCGTGTGTTGTTGCCCGAGACCCAGCGGCCAGAGCGTGAACATCGCGAACAAGAACGCGGTCATGTGCCACAGGAACAACGTCATGATCACGGCGTTCACGCCGATGGTGAACCGCCACGGGCTCGGACGCTGGAGCCATCGCTGCAGGCGGGGCCGGATCAGCATCACCGCGCCGACCGTCCAGACACCGACGAGCAGATACACGAGCGTGGGCGGATAGGCGTTCGAGACGAGCTCGGCCTCGGTGCCCAGCAGGCTCTTCGGGTAGGAACCGATGCCGGGGAACCAGTCGAAGCGGACGTCACCGGCGAGTTCGAACAAGGGCGGGTTCGTCAAGAGCAGCATCCCTGCAAGCCCGGCGAAAACCATGATCGTGTAGGTGCGCCGCGCGAGGCGATCGAGCGTGCCATCGGCGAGGAAGTGCCCGAACTGGTGGGGCAACAGCAGGATGAAGCCCACGTTGGCCCAGCGATAACCGGAGTCGACCCCGAACCCGAGGATGTCGGCCGCGATGGCGCCGACGACCATCACGGTGATCACACGCCAGCCGTACCGGCGGTGCAGCCTCACGGTCAGTGGCGCGATCGCGACGACGACGAGGTAGACGGCCAAGAACCACAGCGGACCGAACGGGATCGTGGCCGGTGGGAAGTCCATCCCGCGCAGCAGGGTGGTGGTGCTTGCACCGGGCAGGAGCGGCGGGCGTGGCGCCCCGACGTCCGCGAGGTGCAGGGCGATCTGCACGACGCCCCACAGCCCGAGGAACAGCAGGGAAGGTTTCGTTAAGCGCCACATGCGCCGCCGAACGAAGGTCCAGTCGCTCGCGCCCTTTCGGCGGGCCGACTCGTAGGCGGTCAGGTTCGCGAAACCGCCGACGAAGAAGAAGATGGGCATCACCGGAGGATCCACGTGGCGATCCAGAGGCCGCGGGTGATCCCGATGGCGTTGGTGCTTCGGATGACGCCGTCCTGCCACCAGACCACGCTGATGAGCCAGTGGCCGACGACGACGGTGAGGATGCTCGCGGCGCGTAGGAAGTCGACGGTGCGATCGCGGGTGGCGGGGGTGCTCGCGGCGAGGTCGTCGATAGACAGGCTCACACGTGAACGATCGTCCGCCTCGCAGCGATCGTCAACGAACTGACACGGCCCGACCTCTCGCGCCCCACGGCATCGTCATGATCCTCACGAGAAACACCTAGGTCGCGGTCGGGAGGATCATGACGATCGGCCGGAGAGGCCACGCCCGAGCCATGTCAGGACCCTGACGATCGAGCGCCCCTGCATCACATGGCGTACAGTTGACCCCGACACGCGGCGTCTCGCGAGGAGGTCACGACCATGGCCAACAAGGACAAGGGTGGCAGCAAGGGCGACAAGACGGCTGCCAGCCGGAGCCTGAAAGAGAAGCGTGCGGCCAAGAAGGCCAAGGGCAAGGGCAAGGGTGGCGACAGCGGCGGCTCGAGCTTCCAGATCACCGGGAACTGACCGCACTCACCGCACGATCCACCCGTCAACCACCACGGCGCTTCCCGCCGACGCCGGGTTCTTCCGGTTCTGCACCACGATCCGGATCCGGTGGTCTGCATCGCTGAGCCCCCGGAAGGTCTCCCGCACGCCGAACGATCGCACCGGATCATAGAGGCCAACGACGCGGATCAACCGGCCGTCGATCCACACTTCGGCTCGCCCCATGCCCGGCCCGGTCGACGTGATCCACGTCACGCCGACCCCGGTGAACGCGAGCGAAGCCCTCGCGCCCCGCACGTCGCTGATGACCGCGATCCCATCGGATGCCTCGGTAGCCGCGAGCCGGCCCCACGTCGCCGCGGCGGCATCCGGGTCGTCACGCACCTCACCGCCCCAGCGGAGCGCATCCACCCCGACCCCCGTGCCACTCGAGCGCGGCCGGGCCGAGCCGAGCACCGCGATGTTCATCGTGTGCGCGCCCGAACCCAGCCCTCCGAACACATGGCGTTCGATGCTGGTTTCCCTCGCCCAGCCGTCGATCACGCCGACCTTCGCGCCGTCGACCTCGATCCGCGCCTTGCCCATCGCCGGGCCGCGCACCGCGTGCACCGTGACCCGCCCGCCCGTGACCTCGAACGAGAGCGATGCGCCCGCGCGACGCTCGAAGCGGTAGGACCCGCCCAGGGCGGCGGGCGCCGAACGCGTCCCCCAGCCGAACGCCGAGCCCTCGCCGTCCTCGGGGAGCACGACGACCGGTTGGAACACCGCGGACACGCGCACCGCTCCACGGAGAGTGACGTCGCAGGTCGGTGTGGTGCCAGCCGGCGCGCAGGCTCCCGTCCAGCCGTGGAAGGCCTGCGCCTCGTCCGGGACGGGCATCAGCGTGATCACCGTGGAAGGGTTGGCCAGCCGCCGGCACCGGGTCACCTCGCCACCGCACGAGACGCGAGGACCGGTGATCGTGCCCCCGCTCGCCGGCCGCACGCGGAGGGACGCGATGGTGCCGTCGATCAGGTCCGCCGACATGAACCGGTCGCGGTCGACGGGACCTTCGACACCGTCGAGGGTCCCCACCGTCCATTGCCAGTAGGTCCATCCATGCCCGCCCCAATCGCCGGCC
>JBKJXU010000230.1:0-5387 GCA_046716145.1 Actinomycetota bacterium | reverse complement strand
GCCTCGGCCCATGCCGATCGCGCCGCCTCGGCGCGATCGGCCGGCAGGGCGATGTAGCCGGCCGCCTCGACGGCCTCGCTGAGACCGACGTCGCTGAGGTACAGGTCCACGTACGCGGCCAGCGCCTCGCTCTCAGCCACGTTCGCGCTGTTCACGTAGATGTACAACGACCGGGAGAGCGGGTAGGACCCGTCGGCGATCGTCTCGGCTGAGGGTGCGATGCACCCGTCGCCCGCGTCCACGGCGATCTCCTGGACCTTGTCCCCCGCTTCCTGGGCGAAGGCGAACCCGACGAACCCAAGCGCCGAGCTCGCGCCCTCGATCGCCTGGATGATCACGTTGTCGTTCGACGAAGAAGGGTAATCGGAGCGGAGCGACGCGGCGTCGTCTTCGGCCACGCCGTTCGCGATCGCAGCGTCCTCGATGCCCGCGAGCTCGATGAACGCGTCGTAGGTGCCGGATTCCGGTCCGGGCGCGGTGATCTGCAGCGGTGCGTCCGGGAAACCGCCTGCCCCGCCGACGGCCGTCGCCAGGTCGTTCGCGTCCGACCAGCTCTGCAGTCCGACCGACTCCGGACCGAACAGGGCGTACAGGTCACCGGTCCGCAAGCACGTGACGGCGCTGTTCGCCGGGCTGGTCATCACGGTGATCCCGTCGAAAGCGACCTCGAGCTCGAGGTACTCGATCCCCGCATCCGCACAGGACTTCACCTCATCCTCGGCGATGGGGCGAGAGGCGTCGGAGATGTCGGTTTCGCCGGCGCAGAAGAGGGCGAACCCGTCTCCGGTCCCGGGGCCGTCGACCCGGATCGCGACGTCGGGGTTGTCCTCGTTGAACAGCTCGGCGACGAGGGAGGAGATCGGCTCCACCGTCGATGAGCCGGAGATGCTCACCGAGCCGGTGAGCCCCGCGGCACCGCTCGGGCCGCCGTCACCGCCGCACGCGGCGCCGATGAGCGCGAGAGCGCCCGCGGCAGCGACCAGGCGCAGATGCAACCCAACGTCTCGCATCGTTCCTCCTTGTTGGTGGGACCCGTCTCGGTCCAGCACGACCACGCTAGGGATGGCGGGTGAACCCCCGGTCGCCCCGAGGTGAACGCTCGGTGAACGAGCGGGCCCGCCTAGACTCGGGTGCATGGAGGGGCTCGCTCAGATCGTGCTCGGCGCCGTCGCCGGCGGGCTCGTGGTCGCCGTCGCGATGGGCTTCGTCCAGAGGCGGCAGCGCGCTGCAGCCGCCGCCTCGGCGACTGAAGCCGCGGGCGAACTGGAGCGTGCGCGCGCCACGGCCGCCCAGGAGCGCGCCGTGCAGGACCTGATCCTGTCCTCGATGGAAGAAGGGGTCCTGCTCGTCGATCGCAACGGAGCACGCGTGTTCGCGAACGCGGCCCTTGCGCGCCATCTGCAAGCCGAGCCCACGAGGACCGGCGAGCTCCGGCCCGAGGCCCTGCACCGCGCGATGAGCCGATCGAGCTTCACGGGCTCGCCTGCCCACCTCGAGTTCCAGACCGGCGTTCCTCCCCGGTGGCTCCGCGCCGCCGTGCTGCCGGTCGGCGCCGACGGCGCCGTGCTCCTGGTGGTGGATGACATCACCGAGGCCCGGCGCGTGGACGCGGTGCGTCGCGATTTCGTGGCCAACGCATCCCATGAGCTGAAATCGCCGGTCGCGTCCATCCGGGCGGCCGCGGAGACACTGCGCGACGGCGCGTTCGCGGATCCCCCGGCGGCGGCGCGTTTCACGGAGCAGCTGGAACGCGAGGCCGTCCGCCTGTCCCGCATCGTGACCGATCTGCTGGACCTCTCGCGCCTGGAATCCGGGAGCGAGCGGGACGAGCGCGTGCACATGGACGCGATCGCCGCGCAGGAATCCGAGCGCTTCGAGGACCGCGCAGCCGAGGCCGGGGTCAGCCTCCGGGTCCAGGCCGACGGCGTGCCGTCCATCGCGGGCTCGGGGCGCGATCTCGCCCTGTTGGTGCGTAACCTGATCGACAACGCGATCGGCTACACGCCCGAAGGCGGCCGCGTCGACGTCGAGGTTCGCGCGGAGCCCGAGCACGTCGTGATCGTGGTGACGGACACCGGCGTCGGGATCCCACGACGCGACCTCCCCAGGATCTTCGAGCGCTTCTACCGGGTGGATCCGGCGCGCTCACGTGCGACGGGCGGCACCGGGCTCGGGCTCGCGATCGTGAAGCACGTGGCCGAGAACCACGGTGGGACCGTTCGCGTCCGGAGCGAGTTGAGCGCCGGCACCACGGTGCAGGTCACGCTCCCCCGCCACCCCGCCGAGCAGGCACCGTAGGCTGTCGTCCCTCATGGCGCTGCTCTTCCTGATCCGCCACGGCCTGACGGCCCAGACGGGCCGCGTGCTCTACGGCCAAGCACCGGGCATCTCCTTGGACCATCGAGGGCGGGCCCAGTCCGAAGCCCTCGTGGGCCGGTTCGAGGGGGTACGTCTCACCGCCGCCTACTCGAGCCCCCTGGAGCGTTGCGTCCAGACCCTGGAGCCGCTCGCCTCGGCGCATCGCCTCGACGTGATCACCCGCGATGAGCTCATCGAGATGGACGCCGGCTCCTGGACGGGCGAACGCCTCGCCACCGTGCGGCGTCGGGCTTCCTGGGCGACGGTCCAGCGACACCCCTCGGCGTTCTCGTTCCCCGGCGGCGGGGAAGGGTTCGCGCAGGCGCAGGAGCGGGTGGTCGGCGAACTGCTGCGGATCGCACGACGCCACGCGCGGGGACGGGTAGCCATCGGGACGCATGGCGACATCGCCCGCCTCGCGCTCGCGCACTTCCTGGGAACGCCGCTGGATGACTTCCAGAGGATCGTCGTGGACACGGCCTCGGTCTCGGTCCTGCAGATCGAGCGCGGCCACTGCCACGTCCGGCTGGTCAACGACACGGGCGGCGTGGCGGCGTTCTCGACGACGCCGATCCCCCCATGGGAGACCGCCAACGGCGCGGAACTGCGAGGATAGCCACCGTGGACCTGGGACCCGTGGACCGCATCACCGCCGACGCGATCGGCGAGCCCGGGATGCGCACGTTCTACCTCCAGATGCGGGCCGGCGCCGATCTGATAACCGTGATCGTCGAGAAGGAACAGGTCCAACTGCTGGCGGGGTCGGTCCTGGAACTCCTCGAGATCGAACCCGGAGCCGCCGTGGGCGTGATGGAGGAGGCCATGGCGCTCGAGGAGCCCATCGATCCACGGTGGCGTGCCGGGCGCCTCTCGATCGGCTTCGAACACGAACGCGATCGCTTCGTCCTGGAGGTCGAGGAGTGGCGCCCCGAGCCGGAGGAGGAGGGCGCCATCGAAGCCGCGACGGACGAACCAGAGGGCGAGACCATCACCCTGTCGGCCACCCGCGAGCAGATGCTCGCGCTCTCGAGCCACGGCGCGACGGTCGCCGAACGTGGCCGGCCCCGATGCCGGTTCTGCGGCAACCCCATCGATCCGGAGGGGCACACATGTCCGGCGACGAACGGGCATCGCAAACCCGGGGCCTGAGCCAGGTCTCGACGGCGCTCGCGAGCGGACCCATCGAGGTCCTGGGCCTCATGCCGGGCGCGTCCAACGCCACGTTCCTGGTGCGATGCGGCACCGGAGCGGATGAGGAACTCGCGATCTACAAGCCCCAGCGCGGTGAGGCGCCGCTGTGGGACTTCCCGGAGGGAACGCTGCACCGCCGAGAGGTCGCCGCCTATGAGGTCGCGCGCGCGCTCGGATGGCCGGGGGTCCCCGCGACCCTCGTGCGCGCGGGCCCGCACGGTCCCGGTTCGCTCCAGCGATTCGTTCGCTTCGACCCGCAGGCGCACTACTTCACCCTCGCCGCGGCGCACCGCGAGGAGTTCGCCCTGGTCGCATCGTTCGACCTCGTCATCAACAACGCGGACCGCAAGGGCGGGCACTGCCTCATGGATGAGGACGGCCAGATCTGGGTGATCGATCACGGCGTCTGCTTCGCCGAGGAGCCGAAGCTCCGTACGGTGATCTGGGACCACATCGGCGATCCGCTCCCGGCCGGTGCGGTCGCGGATCTCCAGCGGCTGGGCGAGGACCTCGATGGCGATTCGGTCCTGCGGCGCAGACTCGAGGAACTCTTGGACCTTGCGGAGGTCATGGCGACCCGGACGCGCGTCGCTGCCCTCCTTGCGGCCGGCACGTTCCCCGAGCCCGACCCTTCGACACGGCCGTTCCCGTGGCCACCGATCTGAGCCTGCGGACGGCGACCTTCGCCACGCCGCTCGGAGCGTTCACGGTCGTCATGTCCCCCGACGGCGTGGTCGCGACGGCCGGCGGGGACCCGCGCGATCTCCTCGCGTCGTTCCCGGGTGTGCAGGCGGCGGACCTCCCCGGCGTGGGACGGGAGCTGGACGCGTACTTCGCGGGGCGGCTCACGAGGTTCCAGACGCCGGTCGACCTCGCGTCGGCCCCGACACCGTTCGCGCGTGCGGTGCTCGAGGTGACGCGCACGATCCCCTACGGCGAGATGTGGACCTATGGCGACGTGGCGGGGATGGCGGGTCGCCCCGGGGCCGCGCGCGGGGCCGGCTCGGCGCTGGCTCGCTGCCCGATCGAGCTGTTCGTGCCGTGCCACCGGGTCGTCCCGGCCGGAGCGGGTCTCGGCCACTACGGGGGCGAGAACGACCGTCGGCTGCGCCTCCTGCGCTTGGAGCGCGCGATCTGAGGGACGTTCGCTCCTGCCTGCGAGACACTGGCGGCATGCCACAGCTCCGCGGTGTCCTCGTCACGCTCGTGCTCGCCTCCGGACTCGTCGCGTGCGGATCGGGGCCGGAGCCGGGGTCCTCGTCGCCCGGCGCCTCCACCCTCGACCCGACGACGTTCGCCGCCCAGGTGGCCAGCACCGACGTCGTCGCGGGAGAGCCCAGCCGCGTCCAGATCGGGGTCATCCAGTCGGACCAGGCCCAGGGCGTCCGCCTGTTGACGGCGGGGACGATCGACGTGACGCTCCGCCCCTTCGAGGGTGGGACGGGGACCACGGTGCAGGGTGAGGGCTCCTACGTGCCGGCGCCCGGGACCCAGGGCGACGCGACGGGCACCCCGGCGCTCACGGCGCCCGACATCGCGCGTGGCGTCTACGAGGTCGGCGGCGTGAACTTCGACGAGCCCGGCATCTGGGAGGCAGAGGCGAGCTTCGTGCTCAACGGCACGCCTTTCACGCTGGCCGCGACGTTCGAGGTGTTGGCCGAGCACGTGCTTCCCGCGCCGGGCGATCGGGCGCTGCGGACACGGAACCTCACGGTGAAGAGCAAGGGCGACCCCCAGGCGATCGACTCCCGTGCCCAGGACGGTGCCCCGATCCCCGACGAGGAACTGCACGAGGAGACCATCGCGGACGCCATCGCCGAAGGCCGTCCCGCGCTCGT
>JBKJXU010000229.1:0-16761 GCA_046716145.1 Actinomycetota bacterium | reverse complement strand
GTACAGCGGCTCGAGCGAGAGCGTCACCGGGTAGCGCCGACCTACGATGTCCAGCTCCCACGAACCCGACGCGAGCTCGTCGTCGGTGATGTCGTGGTCGCGCTCGACCATCGCCAGGCCGACGCTCGCACCGAGGGTGTGGCCGAAGGCACCGACGCGGTTCTCCCCGGCGTGCTCGCCGTCGCGGTAGAGCTGCTCGTCGCCGTACAGGAGTGGCTCGGGATCCTGCACGAGGACCTGCACCATCCGTGATGTGCGCACGCCGCTGTCACGCTGCTTCACGAGCGCCTCGCGGCCGATGAACCCGCCCGGCTTGTCCCAGGCCACCGTGAAGTCCAGACCGACGTCGATCGGGGTGTCGGAGTTGTCCATGTCCAAGCCGTAGTCGCGGTAGGCCTTCTCGAGCCGGAGCGAGTTGAGCGCGCCCAGGCCTGCGTTCGCGATCCCCAGGTCCAGGCCGGCTTCCAGCAGCGCGTCGTAGACGCCCACGGCGTGGTCGGTGGGGATGTGCAGCTCCCACCCCAGCTCGCCCAGGTAGGTCACGCGCATCGCACGCGCAGTCCCGTGGTGGATCTCCACGGGCTGTGCCGTCATGTACGGGAACGCGGCGTTGGACAGATCGGCGGTGGTGAGACGCGAGAGCACCTCGCGCGAACGTGGTCCTTGCACCGTGAGCAACGTGCGCGAGGACGACATGTCCGAGATGGCGACGTACGGCAGCCCATCCGCATGCCGCTCGAGCCACGCGAGCATCCGGCGATGGATGAGGTCGGCCCCCACCACCAGGAAGAAGTCATCGTCCAGTCGCGTGACCGTGACGTCGGTCCAGATGCCCGCGTTCGGCGTGAGCCACTGCGTGTAGACGATCTTGCCGACAGGCACGCTCACGTTCGACACGCTCACGGTGTTGAGCAGCGCCTCGGCGCCCGGCCCCTTCACGATGATCTTCGCCATGAACGACATGTCCATCACGCCGACGGTCTCGCGCACGGCGCGGTGCTCCACCGCCTGGGCCTCGAAGGACTGGTCGCGGAGCCATCCTTGCGGGCGTTCGTGAGAGACGCCGGGCGCGGCGAACCACTCCGGCACCTCATAGCCCGACAGCACGATGAAGTCGGCACCCTCCTCGTCGAGCCGGTGGTGGATCACCGAACGCCGCGCGCCGCGGCCCGTGCGCGGACGCCACGACGGGAACGCCGCATCACCGAAGAGCGACCCCAGCAACTCAGGGGCTCGCTCCGCGCGGTAGGAACGGTTCGCCATGAACGGCATGGTGCGGTCGATGGAGAGGCCGGTGAGGTCGATCGACGGCTCCCCGTTCGCGATCCAGTCCGCGATCAGCGATCCCACCCCGCCCGACAGCAAGATCCCCAAGGAATTCAGCCCGCACGCCGCGAAGAACCCGCGCAGCTCCGGGGCCTCGCCCAGCAACGGTCCGTTGTCGGGCGTGAACGACTCCGGCCCGCAGAAGAAGGTCCTGATCCCGGCCTCGTGCAGCGCGGGGAAACGGTCCATCGCGTTGGACAAGAACCCCCCCATGCGATCCCAGTCCGGCGGCAGGACGGCGAAGCCGAGGTCCTGCGGGATCTCATCCAGCGACCACGCGGCCGCATCGGGCTCGAACAGGCCGACCAGGATGCCGCCGGCTTCCTCACGGTAATAGCCGTAGCTGTCGGGATCCTCCACCACGGGCAGGTCGGGGTGGGCCCAATCCAGCGGTTCGGTGATCAGGTAGTAGTGCTCGGCCGCCTGCAGCGGCACGCTCACCCCGGCGAGCGCGCCCAACTGCCGCCCCCACATCCCGGCCGCGTTCACCACGGTGTCGCACTCCACGGTGCCCTGATCCGTGATGACGCCGGTGATCGCTCCTCGCGCCGTGGTGAACCCGGTGACGGTGACGCCCTCGATGATCGTGGCGCCGCCCATCCGGGCACCCTTCGCGTAGGCCTGCGTGACGTCGGCCGGGTTGGCGCGGCCCTCGTCGGGGACCCATGCGGCCCCGAGCACGTCATCGACCTTCGCCGTCGGCCAGTGACGGGCGACCTCGGCGGGTCCGACCATCTCGACCGGCACGCCGTAGGCCGCCGCGAAGACCGACTCTCGGGTGATCGTCTCCAGGCGTTGCGGCGTGGTGGCCAGGTGCAGGTGTCCGATCGTGCGGAACCCGGTGTCCTGTCCGGTCTCTTCGTGCAGGCGAGGCAGGAGCTCGGTCGTGAAGCGGGACATCCACAGGAAGGTCTCGGTGGGCATGCCGGCGCTCGTGATGAGACCGGCCGCGTGCCAGGTGGTGCCGGCCGTCAGCTCCTTGCGCTCCAGCAGGAGCACATCATGGATGCCGAGCTTGGTCAGGTGGTAGGCGATGCTCGTGCCGATGGCGCCACCGCCGACCACCACGACCCGGGCCCTTGAGGGCAGTGCGTCGGTCACGATGGGGGTGCTCCTTCCTTGAACGTGGATCAGCGTTGGCGCATGGTACCGGGGGAGCGCCGCGGGGCGTGAACGCGAAAGGAGTCACGGGTGATCGGTACCGAGTGGTTCTTCGTCGTCTTCCGCCTCATCCACATCTCGTCGGGGGTCGTGTGGGTGGGGATGGTCTTCTTCTTCGTGTTCTTCCTGCAGCCCAGCGCCGCGGCGATCGGACCGGCCGCCGGACCGATGATGGGGCAGTTGCTGGGCGTGCGGAAGTTGGTAGATCGGTTGCTCATGCTCGCCGCCGCGACGGTCGCAGCGGGGCTCGTCCTGTACATCAAGCAGGCCGCCGACGCCGGGCTCGGCACGTGGCTGGGGAGCGCCTACGGCCTCGGCCTCACAATCGGTATGGTGACGGCGATCGCCGCGATGGGCATCGGCGCTTCGGTCACGCGGCCCAACGTGCGCCGGCTGATGGCGATCCAGCAGGAGGTCGCCTCATCAGGCGGCCCACCGAGCCCGGAGCAGGGCGGGCGCATCGGGCAGATCCAGGGCACGCTCAAGGTTGCCGCGCGCATCTCGCTGGGGCTGTTGGGGATCGCGACCCTGACGATGGCGACCGCGCGCTACTGGTAGCGGCTACTCGACCGGTTCGGCGAGCGCCGCGACCTCGGCGGCCATCGCTTGGCGCTCGCCGAGCATCGCCTCGAGGTCGCCGCCTTCGAGCGGCTTCGCGAAGAGGTAGCCCTGTCCCAGGTCGCACTTCAGGGCGAGCAACTTATCCAGCTGGTCTGGGCGCTCGATGCCTTCGGCGACCGGCTTGAGGTTCAAGATCGCGGCCAATTCGATCACCGCGGCGGTGAGCGCCGAGGACTCCCCACCGTCGGTGACGCCGTCGATGAAGGACTTGTCCACCTTCAGGATGTCGACAGGGAAACGCCGCACGTAGTTGAGCGAGGAGTACCCGGTCCCGAAGTCGTCGATCGCGAGCAGCACGCCGAGGGTCTTCAACTCGGTCAGCCTCGCGATGGCCATCTCCATGTCCTGCATCATCACGGACTCGGTGATCTCCAAGGTCAGCGTCGAGGCGTCGATGCCGGTGTCGGCGAGGATCTGGCGGACGTCATCGACGATCTCGGGGCGCGCCACCTGGCGGGCCGAGAGGTTGACGGCCATGTGCAAGGGCGGGTCCGTGGGGAAACGCGCCTGGAGCTCGGCTGCGTACCGGCACGCTTCCAGCAGGACCCAACGGCCGATCGGCACGATGAGCCCGGTCTCCTCGGCGAGCGGGATGAAATCCAGAGGCGGCACGATGCCCCGCTCGGGGTGGAACCACCGGATCAGAGCCTCGACGCCTGAGATCCGGCCCGTTTCCAGCTCGATCACGGGCTGGTAGAAGAGGCGGAACTCGCCGTGTTCGAGCGCCCGCTGCAGGGACGCCTTCAGCTCGAGACGCTTGAGCGCCGTGTCGTGCATCGCCGGCTCGAACAGCTGATAGCGAGACTTGCCGTTCTCCTTGGCCATGTACATGGCGACGTCGGCGTTGCGCAGGAGTTCCTCGGCGCCGTCGGCCACGACCTGGCCGGGCTCGGCGACGGAGATCCCGATCGATGCGCGGGCGTAGACCTCGGTGCCGTCCAAGATGAACGGCTCCTCCAGCATCTCGAGCACGCGCTGCGCCACGTCGGCCGCCGTCATGCCCTCGTCGTCCTCGAGCAGGACGGCGAACTCGTCCCCACCCAGTCGTGCGGCGGTGTCAGCCGTGCGGAGGTTCCCCAGCAACCGCGCGCTCAGTTCACGGAGCAACTGGTCGCCGGCGGCGTGGCCGAGCGAGTCGTTGATCGTTTTGAAGTCGTCCAGGTCCATGAACAGGACCGACACCGGCTTGTCGTCGCGCGACCGGCGCTCCAGCGCGTGGCTCACCCGATCTCGGAACAGCGCACGGTTGGCGAGCCCCGTGACCTGATCGTGGAAGGCTTGGTGGGACAACTGCTCCTCGAACTCCTTGCGCTCGGAGACGTCGCGGGTGTTGAGCACGATCCCCTTCACGTTGGCGTCGTGCAGCAGGTTCGTCCGGAGCGTCTCCACGGTACGGAGGTTGCCGTCGCGGTGCTCCACCCGGAACTCGGTGAGACCCGTATGGCCCTCACCTTCGGCCATCGTGGTCAGGAAGGTCAGCACGCGGCCACGGTCCTCCGTCGGGATCAGGTCCGAGAACCGGGTCCCCTCCAAGGACTCGGCCGGGACGCCGAGCACCCGCTCGGCGGATGGGCTCGCGTACGTGATCGTCGTGTCCGGGTCGATCAACATGACCAGGTCCGAGGAGTTCCTGACGAGCGATGCGAAGCGCTCCTGGCTCTGCTGGATCAGCAGATCCTCGGTGAGTGCGGCGCTCTCGAGCGCCAGAGCGACCTGCGAGGTGAGCGACTTGAGCGCGTCCTCGACCGTGCGCGGGAGCGACCCAGACAGGCTCACGACCATGATCCCGGAGAGGGAGCCACGGATGGACATCGGAGCGACGAAGGCGACCGTGTGCTCCTCGGGAAGGCTGAGCGGCTGGCGCAGGACACTCTCGCCGATGCCGACCCGGTAGCCCAGCCCGCCTGCCAGGCGGTCGCGCTTCCAGCCCTGCAGGATGTCGAGCGTGATCCCTGTCGGACCGACCGTGGCGAGGCCCCCGAGCGTCGACACGATGTGGAGTTCACCTGTCTCGGGGTCGGTCTCGCAGATCCGGACGCAGGCGTCCTGGCCGGCGATCCCGCGGATGGCGCGGCCGGCGGCTTCGTGCATCGAGTCGCGGCTGGTCGCGGTGACGAGCGCTGCGCCTGCCTCACGCAGCGTCCGCTCGCGCCCCAGGTACTCCTGTTGTCGCTGCATCAGACCCCACATGCGGACCACGGATAGGACGAACAGGACGGCGGTGGCACCGATGAGCACGGGAGCATTGTTCGTCGCCCCCTTGCTGACCTCGTACGCCAGCAGAACGGGCGCCATGAGCGAGGTCGCGGCGAGTACCACGAGGCGCCGCCCTGTGAGGACCTGGTCGGTGTCGTGCGCGCGCTCGGACAGCTGGCGCATCGAAGGGTGCAGCGCTGCCGCGCCGAACAAGATGTAGAACGCCATCCAGCCGGCCTCGAGCGGTCCGGACCCGGGCTGGTACCCGGCCTCGCTGTAGAGGCTCATCCATCCATAGATCGCATCGGTGGCGAACAACGTCACGACCGCAGCCGTCATCAGCCAGAACGACGTCGGCTTCCGCCCGGCGCCCACGGCGAGCCTGATCGCGGCCGTCAGGAGCAGGACGTCGGCCATCGGGTAGGCCATCGAGGTGAGCTTGATGGGCAGCGTGACGTCCTGAGCGAAGACCTGCGGCGAGATCAGGAGCACCCACGAGATGGTGCCGAGGCCGACCGACAGGACGAGCGCGTCGACCAGGCTCGCCCGGTCGCGCCCGGGCGTCCGGGCCCTGATGAGCATGATCACGCCCGCGATCAGGAAGACGTAGACGGCCAGGTAGAACCCGTCGGCCCAGCCGGGGAACGGCACGAAGCCGTCGGCATCCAGCGGGAACAGGGACGGGAGATTCGGATGGAGCAGCGTCTCGTAGTTGTAGGAGACGATGTCGCCCGCGATGAACACGAACTGCCCGATCGCGAACAGGATCCACGGGAGCCGATGCTGCGGCTTCCACATCCGAAGGGCGACGAGGATCAACACCGGGGAAAGCAGGCCGGTGACGTTGAAGACCCACGGGGTCCGTCCGGTGACGAACCAGAGACCCGTGAGGGCGCCGGCGGCGATGGGGTAGGCGATCCAGGCACGGTTGCGCATGACCTAGGTCGTATCGGACGGTCTGGGGCGCGGCTGAAGCGCTGCCGGACAGATCCTGGGGGGGTTGCACTGGAGAGGGTTTGAGGCTGGTGGGATGGCTACTGTACGGAGGCGGTCACCTGGTGGAGCTGGAACCGCTCCTTGAGCGACGTGAGCACCGAGATGAGCTCGTCGATCTCGTCGTCGCCGTTGGCGGCGGTGACCTGGATCCGGAACCCGACCTCGTTCTTCGGGACCAAGGGGTAGGCCGCCATCGTGAGGTAGATCCCGTGCTCGAAGAGGTAGCGCCCGACGTCGTCGATCTCATCGTGGTTCGCCAGCGAGATCTCGATGATCGGCAGGCCGGACGTGTTGGGCGTCTCGATGCCGAGCACCTCGAGGGCCTCCAGCACGCGGCGGGTCTTCCGCCACACGTCGTGGCGGATCGCATCGCCGCGCTCGCGGTTCACCTGCAGGCCCGCTATTACCGTGGCGAGCGACGCGACGGGCGACGGCCCCGAGTAGAGGTAGGGCGGGGCGAGCACCTTCAGGGCGTCCTTGAGCGCGGTGGGAAGGGCCAAGAACGCCAGCAGCGAGGAGTAGGCCTTCGAGAACCCGGCGACGAGGATGGCGTTGTCATACGGCAGGTCGAGGTGACGGAAGATGCCGTTGCCCATCGATCCGTAGTCGCAGGGCTCGTCGGGGGTCCGCTCGCCGATCAGACCGAAGCCGTGCGCGTCATCCACGTAGAGCAACGCTTGGTACTCGGCGGCGAGCTCGGAGAACCGGTGCAGGTCGGGCATGTTGCCGGTCATCGAGTTCACCCCGTCCATCGCGATCACGCGCGGGTAGGGGTACATCGTGTCGCCGAGGAGCTCGGCCAGGTGGTCGGGATCGTCGTGGCGGAATCGAACGATGGTGGCCCCGTGACCGGCCGCGTACATCGCGCCGTCGTAGATGGTCTTGTGCGCGCGGCCGTCCAGGA
The DNA here is from genome assembly GCA_046716145.1 of Actinomycetota bacterium. Taxonomy (GTDB): domain Bacteria; phylum Actinomycetota; class UBA4738; order UBA4738; family HRBIN12; genus AC-51. The sequence goes on along the minus strand of JBKJXU010000229.1, from coordinate 9,557 downwards.
AGATGGTGCCGTCACCGACGAGCACGGGGATGACGGACGTGTGGATGTGGGTGATCGTCGGCAGGACGAGGACGTCCTGGCTGCCGAGCAGGTCGGCCATCTCCGCCTCGATCTCCGGGTACATCCTCGGGTTGCCCAGCAGGCGAGACCACGATGGGTGCGTGCCCCACTTCGCCAGGTACTCGGGGACGGACGCGATGATCTCGGGGTCGAGGTCGAAGCCGAGGTAGTTGCACGAGGCGAAGTCGGCGAGCCAGGCATCCCCGATCCGGATCCGACGGCCCCGCTGTTCATCGATGACGGCGTCCATCATCGGGTGGGTGGTGGTCAGGCGCGTGAGGTCGGCGACGGTGGCGACCCAGCGGTCCAGCCAGCCGTCGTCCGAGCGCCTGCGCGGCTTGCCGTTGGGTGACGGCTCGACCAGCGTGTCCGAGACACGGCGGATCGGCCGGGGGGAAACGTTCTCGCCCATAGTGCTCAACCATCGGGTGAACGCCGGGACGGCTTGAGCCGGAACGAGCCTCGATCCCAGCTCTGGGGCCGGCCTCTATGCTCAACCGATGGCGCGCCCTCTGCAGGTCGGTGTCCAACTCCCCGAGGCTGAGCGCGAAGCGCCCTGGCCCGAGTACGTGTCCATGGCCCGTGCCGCGGAGGAGGTGGGGTTCGACTCGGTCTGGATGGGCGACCACCTGCTGTACCGGGATCCGGGGGAGCCCGAGCGCGGCCCCTGGGACGCGTGGGCCGTGTTGGCCGGTCTCGCGGCCGTGACCGAGCGCGTCCGCATCGGTCCGTTGGTGGCCTGCCTGGGGTTCCATCGGCCCGGGATGCTGGCGCGGATGGCGGCGACCGTGAACGAGATCGCCGATGGTCGCCTGACGCTCGGGGTGGGTGCGGGGTGGAACGAACCCGAGTTCCGCGCCTTCGGGGTGCCGTTCGACCACCTTGGCTCGCGGTTCGAGGAGTCCTTCGACGTGCTCCGCCGGCTCTTGGCCGGCGAGCGGGTCACCGCTCACGGCCGGTTCGTGCAGGTGGACGACGCCGTCCTGTATCCGCGGATCGCCCGGCCGCCGCGGCTCATGGTGGGCTCCACCGGCCCCCGTGTGCTGCGGGCGAGTCTGCCGTGGGTGGCGGCCTGGAACGCCTGGGGGCCGTGGTGCGGCAACGATCCGGCGGGTTTCGCGCAAGCGAGCGAGCAGGTGTCCGTGCTCGCCCGCGAGGTGGGCCGCGAGCCCGCCGAGGTGCAGCGCTCCGTCTGCGTCTACGCCGAGGTGGACGTGGCGCCGGGGGAGCGGGCGTTCGAGGAGAACGCTCCGCCGCTCGCCGGCGGCGCCGCGGGCATCGCGGCGGGGCTGCGCGCGTTCGCCGAGGCCGGGGCCGACGAGGTCATCCTGGTCCTGAACGTCGTCACGGAGCGTTCGATCCGCGCCTTGGTGGAGACGCTCGCGATCCTGGACGGGTGACCGGTCAGACCGACGGGATGCGAAGCGGCAGCCCGGTCACGCCCGGGTCGGCGGTCATCAGGTTCCACCCGCCGAGGCTCGAGATCACGAGCCGGTCCAGGTCCGGCCCGAAGAACGCCACGTTCGCCGGCTGGTTCAAGATCACGCCGTCGGCGTCTTCGGCCCAGATCTCCGCTTCGCCTCCGGAGGGGATCCTCCAGATCCGGTCCGGGCGGTAACACCCGACGAACATCGTGCCGTCAGCGGCCAGAGCCACGCCGTCGGGTTGGGACCCGGTGAGATCGCACACCACGGTGGGTGGGCGCGCCGCGCCGTTCTCCGCGATGGGGACCCGCACCACGCGGCGCGCCCGCGATTCGACCACGAGCAAGGCGTCGCCCTCGGCCGTGAGGCAGCACCCGTTCGGGAACGCCGGGACCTCGCGCGACCACACCTCGGTGGACCCGTCGGTGAGCACCCGGAAGACAAGGCCGTCGTCCTCACCCCATGTGCCGGAGTCGGTGAGGTAGAGCGAGCCGTCCTCGCCGTAGGCCGCGAAGTTCGGGACCCGCAGCGGGTCGGCCTCGGTGCCGCGTGAGAGGCTCGCCACGTCCCCGTCCGCACCGACCCGGACCAGCTCGGCCCGGCCGAAGTCGCATCCCATGATGCTCCCGCCGGCCCCCGGCGTGACGCCGAAGAGGAACCCGCCCGTGGACGCGCGTTCGTGGACCGCCCCGGTGCTTGGGTCGACCTCGTAGATCTGGCCGGCCTCGCCTCCCGCGAGCAGCGTGCCGCCCGGGTCCCAGGCCACCCCCTCCGGGTGGTCGAGTCCGGTCGCCACGATGTCCAATCTCTCAAGCTCCATCGATCCCCCTCCCGATCGCGTCGGCAACATCCTGGACGGCACGTATGTCTGCCTGGGGGCCGCCGAGGCGTACGACCCATACGACATCGCGGTCCGCCCAAGCGGCCACGACCTGGCTCGTGTCCTTGCCGGGGCAGCACCCGCCGGGCTCGTGAGCAAGGATGACCCTGTCTCCCGTCATCGTGACCGTCCCTCCGCCGACCATGTCCTGCGGATGTCCTCGGATCCACTCCAGGTACGAGGCGGCTCCGTCGGGCGAGGAGAACCGCAGGGCGCGGATCTCCACCTCCCGCACCGCGGCCTCATGGGGAGGCGACCAAAGCCGCGACACGCCACCGACGAAGCCCGCGTCGTCCAGGACCGCCTCGAGGATGGCGGTGTCGAGGACCTCATCCTCCAGGGTCGCACGCCCGATCGCCTCGGTCGATGATGGGCCCTCGTACGCGGAGGCCGGGGGCGTCGGGGGCGACCGGGTCTGGGTGCAGGCCACGAGCGCACAGGAGGTGAAGAGCCACAGCAGCCGGCGCATCCGACGCATCATAGGGTGAGCCTTCCGGAGGAAGCGCGATCCGTGTTGCGCTGCTTCCAAAGATGGCGCATCATTCCGGAGTTCACGCTTGACATCTGAGCAGGGGGGAAGGATGCCACAGGCTCCGCGCGATCCGATGCGGTTCGATAGACGATACTTCATACGCAGGACCGGGGTGATCGCGGGGGCCGGACTGCTGGCCGCCTGTAAGCAGGTCACGAGCGCGGGTCCGGTCGGTACCGGATCGGGCTCCGGGAGCGAGACCCCCCTGGCCCACCCTCCCATCGAGGATGAGGCCGGCGATCTCCGCATCTACGAGTGGCTCGGATACGGAGACGGCTCCTACGGAGACGACATCCTGTGGGCCGAGTACAAGGAAAAGGGATACCCGGCACCCAAGTTCATCAAGACCTTCGACGACGATTCCGGCTTCACGAAGGTCGCGGCCGGGAGCACCGATTTCGATCTCGTGCATCCGTGCGCCTACCGGTTCCAGGACTGGGTGGCGCTCACGAACGATGATGGTTCGCCGGTCATGCAGCCGTGGGATACATCGCTCATGGCGAACTTCGCAGACCTGAACCCGGCGCTGCAGGCGTACGGCAACGTCGAAGGCGAGCAGTACTTCGTCGTGGCGGACTGGGGGTTCGCGGCACCCATGTACCGCGCGGACAAGGTGCAGCCCGAAGACAGTTGGAGCGCCATCTTCGACGAGGCCTACGCCGGACGGATCTCGTGGTGGGACAGCCTGAACATGTTCATCCCCGCCGGGCTCTACCTAGGGATACCCGAGCCGTACAACATGACGGACGCGGAGCTTGAGCAGACCGCCGACTTCTTGATGGAGAAGGTGCCGCTCGTGAGGACGTTCTGGGTGGACGATCCGACCCCTGATCTGGTGAACGGAGACGTCGACATCGCCTACGCTTGGCAGAACCACTGGTGGGCGGCTCTGGACTATGGCTCGGGTTCGAACAAGGCGGTCGACGCGGTGTACATGAACCCGAAGGAGGGGCGGATCTCGTGGTACTGCGGGTTCGCGCTCTTCGCCGACTCCGACAACTACCACCACGCGCACGAGTACGTGGATTCATGGATGAGCACTGCTTCGGCGGAGTGGCTGATCAACAACTACGCCTACGGCCACACGAACACGGCCGTCGATCTGGACTCGGTCACCGAGCAGCTCGTCGAGGCATTCAGCTTGGACGACCCGTCGATCCTGCAGGAGCCGAACTCCTACCCGGAGCGGCCCTACAGCCGACGTGACGTGTACAACGACCTTTGGCTCGAGGTGAAGGCGTCGGCCGGCTGACCCGGGAGGTGCCGCGCGGGTGGCTCGGCACGGCCGGGCTCTTGTCCGCGCCCGTGCTGTGGCTGGTCTTGTTCTTCGTCGTTCCGCTGTTCATCGTCGCTGCCTACAGCGTGAACCTGCTTTCGCTCCTGCCCACAGACGCTGGCGTGAGCTTCTTCGATTGGAAGCGCCTGCTCGGCGGTGAGTCCGTCTACCTGCAGCTGTTCTGGAAGTCCGTCCGGATGGCGCTCACCGTCTCGATCACGGTGGTGATCCTCGCCTATCCGGTCGGGTACTACCTGGCGCTGGTCGTGGGGCACCGCCGCTACCTGCTCCTGCTGTTGATCATCGCCCCGTTCCTCACCAGTTACCTCCTGCGGGTGCTGGCGTGGCGCCTTATCCTCGGTGCGGAAGGTGTCGTCAACTCGCTCCTGGTCACGTCCGGGATCCGCGAAGCCGGCGACCCGGTCCAGTGGCTGATCTACAGCCGGTTCACCGTGATCCTCGTGCTCGTGTACGTGTGGGTCCCGTTCGTCGCGCTGCCGATCTTCGTGACGCTCGAGAACCTAGATCGTTCGCTGCTCGAGGCTGGGAGCGATCTGGGGGCGAACAGGCTGCGGACCTTCCTGCGGATCTCTTTCCCGCTCAGCCTGCCGGGGGTGGCGGCCGCGTTCACGTTCGTCTTCATCCCCACGATCGGCGAGTTCATCACGCCGTCGCTGGTCGGCGGCACGAAGGGGCTGATGTACGGCAACGCCATCACCGAGCTGTTCCTCAAGGGGCTTGACTGGCAGACCGGATCGGTGCTTGCCCTGTTCCTCGTCGTCGTCGTGGCCGTCCTGATGCTCGTCTTGGGGCGGTTCATCCAGGTCCGCAACGTGGAAGCGATCTGACGTGGACGCCGCCGCCTCACCCGCTGGACGCCGCGGTCTGGGTCTGTTCTTCGTGCTGTTGCTGGTCTTCCTCTACGCACCTATCGCGGTCCTCCTGATCTTCTCCTTCAACGACAGCCTCCTGGTGTCGCTGCCGCTCTCGGGGTTCACGACGAAGTGGTACCGGCTGCTCTTGGAGAATGAGGAACTCATCTCCTCACTCGTCGTGTCTCTGAAGGTCGCCGCCATCTCCAGCGTGTTCGCGGTCGGGCTCGGCGTGCTGGCCGCCTACGCACTCGTGCGACGCCGGGTGCCCGCGAAGTCGGCGGTGTCGGCGCTGCTGCTTTCACCGCTCGTCATCCCGTACGTCGTGTTCGGGATCGCCCTGCTGATCTTGTTCCAGTCACTCGATGACTTCCTCATCCCTCGGTTCGGGTTCTACTTCGGGTTCGGGATGCACACGATCGTGATCGGGCACATCGTCGTCTCCTTGCCGTACACGATCCTTTTGATCATGCCGAGGCTGGAGAAATTGGGTCTGTCCGTTGAGGAGGCAGCCCATGATCTCGGCGCGAGTGGCGCCTCTACGTTCCGGCGCGTGACCCTCCCGTTGTTGACGCCCTCGGTGATCTCTTCGTTCCTCATCGCGTTCACGCTGTCGTTCGACGAATACGCGATCGCCTCGTTCGTGGCAGGGGACGTCTCCACATACCCGCTGTTCCTGTATGGGCAGGTCCGCATACGGATCGGCTTGCCGCAGATGATCGCGATCTCTGTGATCGTGCTCTGCGCTTCGCTGGTCTTCGTCATCGCGGCCGAGGTGTGGCGACGCCGGGCCGAGCAGCGTCTTGACGTGCGTCGGCTGGGGGTCGGCGCGATCTAGCCGGCCGACGAGAACGCGTGGCTCCCGCGCGCCGTCCGTTTGGCCCGGTACATCGCTGCGTCAGCCTGCCGCATGATCGTCGCCGCGTCGGATGCGTCATCCGGGTAGAGGCTGATGCCGATCGACCCCTTGATATCGAAGCTGACGCCCTGGATCACGAACGGATCGCGCAGCACCTCCTCGACGCGCTCGGCGACGTGCGTGGCGGTGCCGACCGCCTCGCCGTCGTCCAGATCGCCCAGGAGCATCAGGAATTCGTCGCCGCCCTGCCGCGCCACCATGTCGGCGCCCCTCGTGCAGGTCCGAAGGCGCCCCGCCAGCTCGGTGAGCAGCTCGTCGCCTGCGTGGTGGCCGAGTGAGTCGTTCACGACCTTGAAGTTGTCCAGATCCAGGAACAGGACCGCGACGCCGAGGCCGCCGCGCTGGGCGCGGCCGATGGCCAGACCGAGCGATTCCTCGAACAGCGAGCGGTTGGCCAGACCCGTGAGCGCATCGTGGAACGCGAGGTAGGCGATCCGCTCCTCGGCCTCCTTGAGCTCGGTGACGTCGAACAGGATGCCGTGTTCCCACAGCACACGGCCATCGGGGTCACGATGCGCGAACGCCCGGTCGCGGATCCACACCACGCGGCCGTCGGGACGGATCATGCGGTAGTCGGCCAGGTCGCCGCCGTCTCCCCGTAGGAACGCGTCGGACTCGGCCTGGACGCGTTTCTGGTCATCGGGGTGCACCATCCGCAACCACAGGCCGGGGTCTTCCAGGTAAGCCATCTGCGTCACGCCGAGGATCTCCTCGACCTGCGGGTTCACATACGTCGTGTGTTCCCCACCTTCATCGGCGTAGACCACCGCGGGGATCTGCTCGACGAGGGAGCGATATCTCTCCTCGGCGAGCGTTCGCGCCGCCTCGGCCTCCTGGGCGCTCAGCATGCCGCGGGCGTCCCTGAGCATCACGATGACGCGTCCATCACCAGTGTCCGCCGTGCGCACCTGGACCGGGCGGCGCTCCTCACCGAGCCGGATGGTGGCCAACGCCGGCGCGGCGTCGGCCGGATCGTCGCGCCAGTCATCGAGCAGCAGCGACAGGGGCGCGTCCGTCGGATCGCCCATGAACAGCTCGCGCGCCGCGTCGTTGGCGTACCCCACGTGATCGTTGATCACGACGAGGACGGCCTCGGGCATGGCTGCCAGGACGCGTGCCGCGTCCAGTTCACGGGTGGGGAGCCGCAGACCCAGATCTTCCACCTGGGAAGCATCGACCACAGGAGGGTGCCACCTGAGCGCACGTCAACCCGGCGGGACCAGCCCGCCCGGGCGCGAGACGAGGCTGGGGATCTCTTCGGCGGGCACCGGGCGCGCGAACCAGAAGCCCTGGGCCAGCCGACACCCGTTCGCCCGGAGGAACTCCCATTCCGCCCGCGTCTCGATCCCCTCGGCGAGCGGCGTCATGTCCAGGCTCTGGGCAACTTGGATCATCGCCCGGACCATCCCCGCCAGCCGGGGGTCGGTGTCGACGTTGCGCACGAACGCCTGGTCGATCTTGAGGACGTCGACCGGCATGTGCTTGAGCCGAGCGAGCGAGGAGTACCCCGTCCCGAAGTCGTCCAGCGCCAACCGCATGCCCCAGGAGCGGAGCTCGGTGAGGATCCTCTGCGTGTGCTCCGGATCCGCCATCGCCGTCGATTCGGTGATCTCGGCGGTGATCCTGCGGGGGTCGACCCCGGCCGCCTGCAGCTTGGCGAGCACGTGCTCGGCGAGCCTGGGTGTGAACAGCTGTCGTGGGGACAGGTTGAACGAGACCTCCAGATCGAGACCGGCCTCGATCCACGCGCGCTGCTGCTGCGCGACCTCGTCGATCACCCAGTCGCCGATCGCCTCGATCAGCCCGAGCTCCTCGGCCAGGGGGATGAACTCCCCCGGTGGAACGAGGCCGCCGCTCGCATCCTGCCAGCGGATCAGCGCTTCGGCGCCCACGACCGAGCCGTCACCGAGGTCGACCACGGGCTGGTAATGCAGCACCCACCGCTCTTCCTGCATCGCGCGGCGCAAGCGCGTGGCGTAGGAGAGCTTCGCGAGCGCCTCGTCCGCATCACCCGCGAAGAAGAGGTGGCCGCCGGGCTCGAAGCGCTTGGCGCGGTACATCGCCGCGTCGGCGTTCTTCATCAGGTCGGTCGCATCTGCGGCGTCGCGCGGGTAGAGGCTGATCCCCATCGAGCTGCGGACGTGGAACTCGGTGCCGGCTAGGTCGAAGGGCTCCGCCATCGCCTCCTGGATCCGCACGGCCAGGTGCTCGGCGGTCGCGCCGATCTCGGCCGGATCGGTGTCGGAGACGAGCACGAGGAACTCATCACCACCCTGGCGTGCCACGAGGTCCGATCCGCGGGTGCAGGTCCGCAGACGGTCTGCCAACTGCACGAGCAGTTCATCGCCCGTGTGGTGCCCGAGCGAGTCGTTCAACAGCTTGAAGTTGTCCAGATCCAGATAGAGCACGGCGACCGCATGGCCCGCACGCGCTGCCCGGCCGATCGCGAGCCGGAGGGACTCCTCGAACAGCGCCCGGTTCGCCAAGCCGGTCAGCCCGTCATGGAAGGCCATGTGCTCGACGAGAGCCTCGGCCTCCTTCAACTCGGTGATGTCGAACATGACGCCGTGCTCCAAGAGCACGTGGCCATCCTCGGCTCGGATCGTGACCGCGCGGTCGCGGATCCAGACCACCCGCCCGTCGCGCGTCAGCATCCGGTAGTCGGGTAGGTCGCCCCCACTTCCGTCGAGGAAGGCCTCGTAGTCGGCCTCCACGCGTCCGCGGTCCTCCGGGTGGATCAGGTCGAGCCACACCTGCTGGCTGGTGCAGTACTCCTCGGGGCTGACACCGAGGATCCGCTCGATCTGGGGGCTCACGTACGTCGTGCCGCCTCCCTCGACGTCTACGTAGACGATCGCCGGGATCTGTTCGACCAAGGTGCGGTACTTCGCCTCAGCCTCCTCCATCGCGTCCACGGCTTCGCGGCCGGCGCGTAGTTCGCGTGCGTCTCGGATCGAGACCAGCAGTGCCCCGGGCACCGCGGTCCTTGCCACACGGACCTGGATAGGCAGCTCATCGTCGGGGCCGGCGAGGATCGCTTCGAACGGCACCTCGTCCTCGGGGGCGTCACGCCAGTCGGGGATCAGAGTGCGGATCGCATCGCCCGCCGGATCGCGGCCTACGAGCTCGCTCGCTCGCTCGTTCGCCCAGGTGATGTGCCCCTCGAGCACGACGAGGAGCGCTTCGGGCGCGGAGGCCAGGAGCGATGCGGCGTCCATCCCGCCCAGGGAGGTGCTTGCACGGAGATCTTCCACCCCGCAGGCATCGACGTCGCCACGGTGGAACCTGAGTCGCCGGCAGGGCGGTGGGTCAGCGGTCCTCGGGCCCGGTCACGTCGGCGACCTCGGCTGCCAGGGCGGCGATGAGGTCGTCCGCGCGCAGGTGCAGGTTGACCCCGCGGATGCCGCCCCCGATCGCCACGAGGTGAAGCCCCGCGACGGTGGCGTCGGCGACCACCCTCCAGGCGGTGGAGGAGCCGAAGGGCGTGATAGCGCCCCGCTCGTACCCCGTCGCCGCCTTCGCCTCATCCTGGTCCGGTAGCGAGATCTTCCGCACCCGCAGGTGGGTGCGCAGGCGCGGCCAGTCGATCGTCCT
>JBKJXU010000228.1:0-6949 GCA_046716145.1 Actinomycetota bacterium | reverse complement strand
GCTCTCGCCGCGCGACGCCACCCGCGTCCCTGGGCTGGAACTCGCCGACAGCGTGACGGTGGATCCGCATAAGTGGTTCTTCCAGGCCTACGACATCGGCGCACTCGTGGTGCGCCGGCGCACCGATCTGCGCCGCACCTTCCACCGAGCCCCCGAGTACTACCGATCCAACCGACCCGAGGACGAACCCCTCGATTGGTACCAGTACTCGATCGAAGGCACGCGCCGGTTCCGCGCGCTGAAACTCTGGATGTCATGGCAACACCTGGGGACGCGGGGTCTCGGCGGTCTGATCGAGCACAACGACGACCTCGCCGCCTACCTCGCCTCCACCATCCGCGCGGCAGCCGACCTCGACATGGCCTGCGAGCCAGAGCTCTCGGTGGTGTGCTTCCGGCACCTCCCCGCGGGTTGGGACTCGTGGGATCCGGCACGCGTCGACGCCTACCAGATCGCCGCCCAGCGCGCGCTCGAGGTGGATGGGGCAGCGTGGGTCAGCGTCACCACGCTCCGCGGCCGCACGTTCCTGCGTGCCGGGCTCGTGAACTACCTCTCGACGAAGGCCGACGTGGACGTCATGCTCGCCGCGATCCGTCGTCTTTCAGAAGGCGTCCTCGAAGACCTCGACCGACGCTGATCCGCCGGTTCGCAGGGCCACGCTGGCGACGTCGAACCGGACGCTGCCGGGGCGCCCCGGCCATGCGAGGAGGAACGCCTCCGCGACGACGCGCAGCTTCGCCTGTTTGCGAGCGTCCACCGACTCGAAACCACCGCCGAACGACTCGCCCCGCCGCGTCTTGACCTCGCAGACGACCAACGTCTGCCCCCGCGTCAGGATCAGGTCGAGCTCCCCGAGCCTGCAGCGCCAGTTCCGAGCCACCACGCGATAGCCGCGACGGGCGTACAGGGCCGCGGCGGCATCTTCGCCGATCCTCCCCGTCACAGGACGTGTGTCCACGGTAGGGACCGTACGCGGCGCCTCCGACACGGTTCGGCCGCGACGCAGCCGCGGGGTCAGGCTGGATCGGTGCCGGGCGCGTCCGGGATCGTGGCGGTGTCCTGGGGGCGCAGCTCCTCGACGTTGACGTCGCGGCGGGTCATGACCCGCACGCTCGCCACGAATCGGGCGGGGCGGAACATGTCCCAGACCCAGGCATCCGCGAGCTCGACCTGCACCCATCCGTCCTCGGCCGGGCGCATCTCAACCTTGTTGGCCAGGTAGAAGCGCCGCTCCGTCTCGATCACGTAGGCGAACATCGGAAGCACGTCGCGGTACTCCCGGTACAGCTCGAGTTCGCGCTCTTCCTCGAACCGCTCGATGTCGTCTTCCATCATCCTCGCCCATGCTCTCACGGTGTTCGCACTTCGGCGCGGGCCACCTCGAGCCGCTCGAGCCCGGGGAGCGACGCCTGCCCGACGCCGGCGAACGAAAGCCTGTGCTCGGGTGAGGGGCCGTGCGTCGCCAGCGCGACGAGATGCTCGTGCGTGGCGTACCCCTTGTGCCCCGCGAAACCGAAGACCGGGTAGCGGCGATCGAGCCGGTGCATGATGGTATCGCGCGTGACCTTGGCCACGATCGAGGCCGCCGCGATCGAGAGCGACACGGCATCCCCCTTCTTCACGCCCAGGGTCGGGCACACGATCCGCGGGACGGCGAACCCATCGGTGAGGACGTAGTCCGGTGTCGGCTCCAGGGCGTTCACGCACCGCCGGAGCAACGCGATGTTGGATCGGTGCAGACCGCGCGCGTCCAAGACGGGCGCCTCGATCTTCCGAACCGCCACCTGGCAGCCCTCCGTGATCCGCGCGAACGCCGCTTCACGCTGCCCCCGCGTCAGCATCTTCGAGTCGTAGATGCCGTCGGGGTCGAAACCCGCGGGAACAACGACCGCGGCCGCGACCAGCGGACCCGCGAGAGCCCCGCGGCCCGCCTCGTCGACTCCCGCGACCCGGGTGAAACCGTGCGCGCGCAGAGCCTCCTCCAGATGTCCGAGCGTGCTCCTCACAGACCTCCCACCCTGCTCGGCGGCCAGACGCGGAGGAACACCGTGCCGATCACCGCGTCCTGGGGCACCAGGCCAACCCCTCTCGGGGGCTCGAACCGGGAGTCCCCCGACTCCGTCCTGTTATCCCCCAACACGAACAGCATGCCATCGGGGACCGACACGGGCCCGTAGGCGGAGGTGTCCTGGACGGGATCGAGGTACGGCTCGTCGATGACGGCGCCGTTGACCAGGAGCCGGCCACCGCCCAACTCCACGACGTCGCCGGGGAGCCCGATCACCCGTTTGACGAAATCCTCGTCGGCGGGCGCCGCGACGCCGACCGCCTCCCCCAGCCAGTGCAGCGCCCCCGCGATGACACCGCGCTCAGGATCCGGCTCCGGATCCGGATCGGCGAAGACGATCACGTCGCCTCGTTGGATGTCTCGGACCGAGCAGATCCGGCACACGAGGATCCGGTCGCCGGGTTGGAGCGTCGGCTCCATCGAGACGGAGGGGATGAAGAACGCCTGGACGAGGAACGACTTGATCGCGATGGCGAGGGCGAGGGCGATGATGAAGAGGATCGGGAGTTCGCGGAGAGCCGAGCGGCGACGTCGAGCCGGCTCGGTGGCGCCGGAGGGAGTCAGGTCGAGCTCCCCGCCGGTCATCCGATCAGGCCTCGGGCTGCTCCTCGGCGGCGTCCGTATCCTGCGCGGCGCCGGCGTCGTCCGCAACCGCGTCCTCAGGGGCGTCCTGTGCGGTCGTAGCTGCCTCGACCGCCTCGGCTTCGGCCGTATCGGTCAGCTCAACGTCCGGCAGGTCGGTGGCGTCGGTCATCTCGGCTTCCGCAGCCTGGGCCGCGGCGGCCTCCATCGCGGCGAGCTTCACGTCGTCGATCCGGCGCTCCTTGATGCGCGCCTTCTTGCCCCGCAGGTCACGCAGGTAGTAGAGCTTCGCCCGACGGACGCGACCGCGCTGGACCAGCTCGAGCTTCGCGATCGAAGGCGAGTGCAGCGGGAAGGTCCTCTCGACCCCGACCCCGAACGAGATCTTCCGCACCGTGAAGGTCTCGCGGATGCCCCCACCTGCGCGGCGGATCACGACGCCCTGGAACACCTGCACACGCTCGCGGGTGCCCTCCACCACGCGCGCGTGCACCTTGACGGTGTCACCCGGGCGGAAGTCGGGGAGATCCGTGCGCAGGAACGGCTTCTCGATGAGATCGGTCTTGTTCATGGCAACGGTCGTCGAGTGTACCAGTCGGTCTTCAGCGGTCCGGATCGTATCCGCGCAGGTCGGAGCGGTTGCGACGCGTCTTCGCGAGGGCGGCATCGCGGCGCCATCGTTCGATCTCTGCGTGGTTGCCCGACACCAGTACCTCGGGGACCCGCAGGCCCCGGAAGTCCGCGGGACGCGTGTACTGCGGGTGGTCCAGCAGCCCGGGGTCGGAGAACGAGTCCTGCTCGTGGGACCCCTCTTTGCCGATCACGCCAGGTACGAGCCGGGTGACGGCTTCCATGAGGACGAGCGCCGGGAGTTCCCCGCCTGAGACCACGTAGTCGCCGATCGACACCTCTTCGGCGGGAAGGCCTTCGATGATGCGCTCGTCGAACCCCTCGTACCGGCCGCACAGCACGGTCAGGTGCGCCTCGGCGGCGAGTTCGCGGACGAAGGACTGATGGAGCCGCCTGCCGGCCGGCGACATGGCGAGCACCCGCCCACGGTCGGGGTCCAAGGACTCCACCGCAGCGAAGACCGGCTCGGGCTTGAACACCATGCCCGGACCGCCCCCGAAGGCCTGGTCATCCACGATTCGGTGTCGGTCGGTGGCGAAATCTCGGAGGTCATGGATCCGCACATCCACGACCCCTGCCTGCACGGCCCTGCCCAGGAGCGACGTCGCGAGCGGCCCACGCAAGAGATCGGGGAAGATCGTGACCACATCGATCCGCATGACTGGGAGGCTATCGCCTCGATCAACGTGCAACCGTTCGCGCTTGCGCCGAAGCCGCCGCTGGGCGCATGATCCGCGCCGGTGTCCGGACGGCGCCGGGAGGAGGACCAGGTGGAGAACGCGCTCGTTGCCATCGTTGCCATCGTGGCCGTCCTCGTGATCGGCTTGGACACGCTGCGGGAGCGGAGGCGGCGCAAGAACCGGCTCGACGTCCCCGCGCTGCTCCGCGGCGTCCACGACGCGCCCGAGGAGCCGATGGACATCGGCGCGCTCGTCCGTGCCAGATCGGGCACAGCCGCGGCGGAGCGCTCGGCCGAGCCGGAGGGCGTGTGGGCGCTCCTCGAGGACGCGGTCGACCTCGACTCGTTCCGCCCCAAGCTGGCGCCAGGCACCGAGATCGCCCCGTTCCCGCTCCGCTGGGGTGATGACTACGCCCTGATCGCGAAGGCCGACCGCAGCGCGCACTACGAACTCCAGACGTGGGAAGCGGACCTCGTCGCCTCCCTCGACGGGAGCCGGACCGTGGGCGAAGTGATCGTCGATCACTTGGAGCGGTCAGGTGACCTCGACGTCTCAGCGGTGGCCGGCCTCATCGAGTCGCTCCGGCGGGCCGGCGTGTTCGAGACAGCACCGCTCAACGTGACCGCCCTGCTCGAGGACCGCATGGACACGACCTCAGGCGCCCGCCGCCGGCTGCGCGCATTCATGAAGGAGCTCAGGATCCCGTGGAGCGGTGCGGATCGGTACGTGCGCTGGCTGTACGACCATGGCCTCCGCCATATCTACCGCCCACCGGTCCTGCTCCTGCTCGGGCTCGTCGGGGTCGTCGGCCTGGGTGGGTTCATCAGCGAAGCGGTCTCGGGCCGTCATCAGCTGGTACTCGGATCCGCCTCGATCCAGACACTGGTCCTGATCGGTCTCGGGTTCGCGCTCACGGCCGCGCATGAGATCGGTCATGCCGCCACGCTGGTGCACTTCGACCGCAAGGTCCTTTCCGCGGGCTTCATCCTGTACTACGGCTCCCCGTCCTTCTTCATCGATACATCCGACGGGCTGATGCTCAGGCGAGGACCCAGGATCCTTCAGGCGATCGCCGGCCCGTTCGCCGAATTCTGCCTGGCCGGGATCTCATCCCTGTTGCTGGTGGCCTTCCCTGATGCGGGGTTCTCGAACCTGCTGTTCAAGTTCGCGGTGCTCAACTACTACGTCATCTTCCTCAACCTGATCCCCTTGCTGGAGCTCGATGGCTACTGGATCTTGGCTGATGCGATCGAGATCCCCGACCTTCGCGCCCGGTCTATCGCTTTCATCAAACGAGAGATGTGGCAGAAGCTGTTCCGCCGCGAGGGCTTCACCGTCCAAGAGGTCGGCCTCGGCCTGTACGGGGTCATCGGGATCGTGTTCACGATCTTCACGTCGGTGCTCGGGCTGGTGCTGTGGAGGGAGGTCTTCGGAGGGATCGTCAGCGACCTGTGGAGCAAGAGCGTGGGGACGCGGATCCTCATGATCCTGCTGATCCTGTTCTTCGCCGGACCGGCGATCCGCGGCCTCGTCACGCTGATCAAGTCCATCGGCCGCCGGATCCGGGCGATCGTGCGTAGGATCCGCTTCCGCGCCGAGACCTCGTGGCGCGTCGAGGCTGCCGAGGCGATCGACGCCTTGCCGGCGTTCGACGACATCGACGTCGAGGTGCTGAACGATCTGGCGGGCCGGGTCCGGCTGACGACCTTCGCTCGCGGTGACACGGTGTTCCGCCAAGGGGACCCGGCGGATGCCTTCTACATCCTGCGCCGGGGGACCGTAGCGGTGGAGGATCGCGACCCGGACACGGCCGATACGCGCACCCTGCGTGTCCTGGGGCCGGGCGAGGCCTTCGGTGAGATGGGGCTCCTGAGCGGCGCACCGCGGCAGGCCGCCGTGCGCGCGCTCGAGGACATCGAGGTGTTCCGGATCGACAAGAACGCGTTCGACCGACTCCTGGCCGACGAGATCGACGCGCCGACGTTCGCGCCCACCATGCAGGCTTACGCCGACCTGCGGTCGCTCCCCCCGTTCCGTCGCCTCGGCTCGGCGGACCTGGCGGTCTTGGTGGAGCACGGGTCGTTCACGACCGCCGCCCCCGCAGAGGTCATCGTTCAGGAGGGCGACGCGGGGGACGCGTTCTTCGTCACCGTTTCCGGGCGCGCGCAGATCGTGCAGGGCGGCGCGGCGATCGCCGAGGTCGGCGCCGGCGACCATTTCGGCGAGATCGCTCTGCTCGAGGACGTGCCGCGGACGGCCTCCGTGGTGGCCACCACCCCGATGCGCTTGTTCCGGCTCGACCGCGAAGGCTTCGAGACCGTCGTCGCGCGTGCCTTCCGTTCCGGCTCGATGCGCCGAACGACCGACCGGACCTGGGAACGCTAGGCACACCGAGAAGGGAGATCTCACACGATGGACTGCTGGCACTGTCGACGAACCGCCGTTGGAACCTGCCGATTCTGTGGCCGCGGTGTCTGCGAGGACCATGCGGGGACGGCTGCGTTCGTGCTCGATCTGTTCAAGGGAGCGGAGAACACGAAGGCACTCGTCGTCGAGGACGCGCTCTCGTGCGGCGCGTGCACGCTGCGCCCCGACCCGGTCGATCTGCCCGAACTCGACCTGTGACCTGCGTCACAACGCCGAGTGACGTGGATCACCGCCGCGGGGGTGATCGACGACACCGCCGTCTTGTGACCCGCGATGCGGCGATCCGGCGGCAGAGGGGCGGATGATGCACGCATGGAAGGGCCCGACCGGGGCCCACGAGATCGAAGGAGGAGCACCAGATGACGGAGAAGCGGATCCAGCCGAAGTCCCCGGAGAAGGCCGAGCCGGCGGCCGGCGCACGTGAGGCGACCGCGGCCGAGCGCACGAACCTCAAGGTCGGCAAGCGGGCCAACCTCAAGGTCGGCAAGCGGGCCAACCTCAAGGTCGGCAAGCGGGCCAACCTCAAGGTCGGCAAGCGGGCCAACCTCAAGGTCGGCAAGCG
>JBKJXU010000227.1:0-4954 GCA_046716145.1 Actinomycetota bacterium | reverse complement strand
GAGCAACAGGGCGGCGCCGCCGGTGAACATCGCGATCCCCACGACGCCGCCGACCAGTGACAGGATCGCCGTACCGCCGGCCTCCTTGCGGCTCGCCACGATCGAGGCGACCACCATGATCCCCGCTGCGACGGCGAGCGCGGTCGCGGTGGCAGCCGTGTGGCTCACGCGCAGCAGCACGCGGGAGAACCCGAACAGCGCCGCGCCGATCACGGCGAGCGCACCGACAGGGATGGCGAGCGGCAGCAGCAGGCTCTGGCGCGGCCCGCTCCCCCGGCTCATCGGCTCACCCCCGCCCGGACCTCTGCATCGACGTCACGCCATCGCAAGGCGTCCCATCCCTCCCGCTCCTCGCGGTTGGCCCAGCGGAAGAACACCACGGCGATCACGATCCACAAGATCGCTCCCCCGGCCAGCTTCATGATGAGCCCCGCGAGCAACTGATCGTCCAGCGCCGAGATCCCCCAGATCCGCGGGAAGGTGGCATAGATCGGGTAGAGCGGCTCGGTCCCGAACGTGAGGAACGACGCGGGGATCGTCGGTGCCAGGGACTGGAAGAACAGGTACAGCATCTGGGCGGGCGGTGTGATCGGCGGCATCTCGGGGAGCGGCGAAACCACCGGCCACCACATCACGAGAGCGGAGCCGACCACCAACAGGTGCAAACCCAGGTGGGTGATCTCCGATCCGACCGACGCGGTCACCACGGCGGGCCAGTGCGTGAAGAGCAGGACCCCGTTGAACACCACGAGCGCCGGCACCGGCCGGGTGAGGAACCGCCACACGATCCGTGCGGGCGCGTGACGCAACACCGCGCGCCACATCCACACCGGGATGCCCGCCACCAACACCGGCGCCGCAACCAGCGTGAAGAGCAGGTGCTGCGTCATGTGCACGCTGAAGAGGTAGCGCTCCGCCAGGTCGTGGATCGGCCAGCCGGAGGCGAGCCACAGGATGGCCATGCCCCCCAGGAACATGCGCCGGTCGCGCTGCGGCGTGGTCTGCCCCGACGCCGCGTCGTGCCGGCGCACGGCCAGCAGGTACACGGCCACCACCGTCCCAAGGACCACCCAGACGTCGGCGTGCAGGTGCCAGGGGGGCAGCGACATGGGCTACCTGAGGAACACCTTCGAGGCGAGCAGGACGATGAGGTACAGCGTGACCGCCCCCGTGAGACCCATCACGAAGAACCGCGCGTAGCGGCGGTCGTCGTACTTGAGGTGCATGAAATAGGCCACGACCAGGATGAACTTGATCACCGCAGCCGCGAACAGCGTGAAGATCAGGAGCGCCCCCGCGAGACCGGAGTACGACATCCAGACCTCGGCGCCGGTCAACACGGCGAGGATCGCACCGATCCGGACGTACTCGCGCGGCGTCGGACCGTGGTGCGGGGCCGCGTGCGTGGTGGTGGTGGGCTCCTGCTGCACGCCTTCAGCCTCCGGGCGACGGGGTCGGGACCAGGTAGACCACCGTGAAGATCACGATCCAGACGATATCGACGAAGTGCCAGTAGAGCCCGACCATCTCCACGGGGAAGGCCTGGTCATCGGGCAGCCGCCGCGCCGAGGACATGCCCACGAGTGACAGGAGCATCAACACGCCGACCGTGACGTGCACACCGTGGAAGCCGGTCAGGACGAAGAACGTCGTCCCGAACAGGTTGGTGTCGATGCGCAGGCCCTCCTGCACGAAGACCGTGAACTCATAGACCTGCCCGCCCACGAAGGTCATCCCGAGCATCGCCGTCGTGAGCAGCCAGATCCGCATGCGCCCGAAGTCGCGCTGCTCCGCGGCGGCGTGGGCCAGGACCATCGTGAGCGAGCTGGCGAGCAGGACGAACGACGACACGGAGGTGTAGGGGATGTCGAACACGTCGGCCGGATACGGGCCGACCAAGCTCGCGCCTCGATACAGGACGTAGGCGGTGATGAGCGCTCCGAAGAGCAAGCATTCGGAGGACAGGAAGAGCCACATCCCGAGCTTCGTGCTGGGCAAGCCCGTGGTGGTCTGGTGCTCGTCGTGCACGATCGCGGCGTCGGCCATGCTCAGTGCTCCTCCGCGACCGACGGCTCCATGGCCCATCCCATGAGCGCGGTGACGGTGATGATGGCCCCGATCCCGATGAGCCACCACGAGTAGATGACGCCGTAGCTCATCACGGGGAGTCCTGCGGCGGCGACCAGGGGCCAGAACGATGGGCTCGGAAGATGGATCGCGGGCGCAGCCCCGTGCCCATCCGGTTCGTGATCCGACGCACCCGCCGGCACGCGTACGAGCCGGCCTTCCTTGTCCTCGGCGTACTTGCGGTGCCAGAACTCATCCAGCGCGTGCACCGTGGGGATCTCGTCGAAGTTGTGCGCGGCCGGCGGGCACGCGGTCATCCACTCCAACGTGCGGGCGTCCCACGGGTCCTCGTTCTCAAGGCCCTTGGGTTTGCGGAACGAGGCGATGGCGCCGAGCGCGAAGATCGCGACCGAAAGCGCGATGATGAACGCCCCCACGGTCGCCAGCTGGTTCCACAGCGTGAGCCCCAGGCCCTCCGGGTAGGTGTAGGTCCGCCGGATCATCCCGCCCAGACCAAGGATGTGCATCGGCCCGAACGCGAGGTTGAACCCCGCGAGCATCACCCAGAACACGAGCTTCCCCACGCGCTCGGGGAACATCCGCGCGAAGACCTTCGGCCACCAGTAGATGAGCCCGCCGAAGAAGGCGAACACGCCGCCGCCGAAGATCACGTAGTGGAAGTGCGCCACCACGTAGTACGTATCGGTTTGCTGGTAGTCCGAGGGCACGATCGAGTGCGTCACGCCGGACAGACCGCCGATGACGAACATCATGATGCCGCCGATGCAGAACAGCATCGGCGACTGCAATCGCAGGTCGCCTTTGTACATCGTCGCCATCCAGTTGAAGATCTTGATGCCGGTCGGCACGCCGATGATCGCCGTGGAGATGCCGAACGCGGTGTTCGCCACGGGCCCGAGCCCGGCCGCGTACATGTGGTGCGCCCACACACCGAACCCGATGAACCCGATGGCGATCCCGCTGAAGACCACGAACTGATAGCCGAACAACGGCTTGCGGCTGAACACCGGGAGGATCTCGCTGAAGATGGCGAACGCCGGCAGGATGAGCACATAGACCTCGGGATGGCCGAACAGCCAGAACATGTGCTGCCACAAGAGCGGTTCACCGCCGCGGGTGGGATCGAAGAACGCCGTGTTGAACCGCCGGTCGAACAGCAACTGGAACAGGGCGACCGTGATGATCGGCAGCGAGAACACGAGCAACAGCTGGACGACCAGGCCCATCCAGACCAGGACGGGGACGCGGAAGAGCGACATCCCGGGGGCCCGGAGGTTGATCACGGTGACCGCCAGATTCACGGCACCGACGGTGGAGGCGATGCCGGCGATCAGCAGGCCGAGCGCGTAGAAGGTGGCGCCGCTCGTGGGATCGGTCGTCGAGTTCGGCGCGTAGCAGAACCAGCCGCAGTTCGGCATCCCGCCCAGGAACGCCGAGGAATAGAGGAACAGCGCGCCCAGGATGAACGCCCAGAACGAGAACGCGTTCAGCCGCGGGAACGCGACGTCGCGCGCACCGATCATCAGCGGGATCAGGTAGTTGAAGAAGGCGGCCGCCATCGGCATCACGAACAGGAACACCATCGTGACGCCGTGCATGGTGAAGATCTGGTTGTACTGGTCGGCGTTCAGCAGGATGCCGTCCGGCTTGTACAGCTGCGAACGGATCAGCAGCGCTTCCAGACCCCCGATGAGGAAGAACGCGAACGCCGAGATGCCGTACATGATCCCGATCTTCTTGTGGTCCACGGTGGTGAACCACGACCAGA
The DNA here is from genome assembly GCA_046716145.1 of Actinomycetota bacterium. GTDB lineage: Bacteria > Actinomycetota > UBA4738 > UBA4738 > HRBIN12 > AC-51. The sequence goes on along the minus strand of JBKJXU010000227.1, from coordinate 1,098 downwards.
AACCGCCCGTGGCCATGGGACGGCGCACGAGCCCCTTGGAGGGCGCCACCACGCTCACGCTCGCCATCTGATCATCTCCATCACGTCAGGCTGTACAGGTACGCCGCGATCGCATCGATCTCGTCCTCGGACAGACCGTAGTCCTGCATCTTCGCACCCAGCTTCACCGCGCCCGGATCACGCAGCCACGCCTTCAGGTCCTCCAGGTTGGGCTCCCCGTCCACGAACGTATCCCAGTTGCAGCCCGCGAAGCACTCGTGCGTGGGGGCCGCGAAGTGGGTCAGGTCGGGCGCCGCGATCCCCCCGGCTTCGGTGCCACCGACCGCATGGCATGCGATGCACTGGCCGGCCTCGAACTCCCCGTTCAAGAACAGGTCCATCCCCTGACGGGCCAAGGCGTCCGACGGCACAACCCCGGGTGTCTTCTCGTTAGCGACCCAATCGGACCACGCGGCCTCGTCGAGCACCACGACCCGGAACTTCATCCGGCCGTGCTGCAGACCGCAGAACTCCGCGCACTGGCCCCAGTACGTTCCCGGTTCGTCCGCGGAGAACACGATGTGCCCCTCGTGGCCGGGCACCACGTCCTGCTTACCGAACAGCCGCGGCGTCCAGAAGGAGTGGATCACGGCGTAGTCGGGGTCGCCGTCGGCGTCCTTCGCCCCACCGCCGACGGCCTCGAGCGAGAGATCGACGGTCCGTCCGACGGGAACGACGAGCGTATCCGCCGTCACGATCGGCCCGCTCCCGTAGTCCACCGTCATCTCCGGGTCCGTGTACTCGAACCCCCACCACCACTGGTACCCCTTCACCGTGACGTGCATCGCATCGGCGGGACGTTCGCTCAGCTCCCAGATCAGTCCCACGGTCGGCACCATCACGAACGCGAGGATCAGGGCGGGCGCGATGGTCCACCCGATCCCCAGACGCGTGTTGCCGTGGGTCTGCGGCGGCGTGCGCTCCTCACCCTTGCGATGCCGGTACTTGAGCGCGAGCAGGACGAAGCCGCCCTCCACCAGGACGAAGACGGCGGCGGCGACCCAGAAGACGGGGATGATCAGGTCGGCTTGCTTCTGGGCGACCGGGCCTGCCGGGTCG
>JBKJXU010000226.1:0-5117 GCA_046716145.1 Actinomycetota bacterium | reverse complement strand
GTCCCGACCCACGATGACACCCGCGTAGTCGTACTCGAAGCCTTGCGCCGTGTATACGCAGCCAACCTGCTCGAGCCCTAGCGCGTCGCTCGCCCAGTAGTTCGACTTCGGGATGCCGGGTGCCAGTCTCCCGGCGTCTGGCTTCGCGTTCCACGGCATCGACCAGTCGTGGACCTGAACGTCGCTCACGAGCGAGCCGTCTTCGCGCGGATCCGACCACGGCCAGCAGAATCCGGCTGTGAGCCGGGCCGAACGTCCCTCATCGGCCTTGCTCCGGATCATCAGTTCAAGTTCCTGCGGCGAATCGACGATCTGGAAGTCGAACTCCTCGCTCGGATCCCACAGCACGAACGGTGTTGGTGCTACCTCGAGGGTGTTGTCGATCCAGCCGACGAACGCGTCCGAGCCTCCGCAGCGGAACTGGGTGTCGAGCTCGTGCTCGAACACTGGGATCTTGAGCCGGGCAGCGGTCTCCTGGATCAACACCGAGCTGCCCACCTCCCCCGGCCGGACCACCTGGCGATCGTCGATGAAGAAGACACTCACCTTGGCGGCCCGGATGAGACTCGCGACCGACTCAAGCAGTGACGCCTAGCCGCTCCCTACTCCTCGTGTCGGGACGGATGACGCTACCCGCTCGATGAGCGTCACGTGATCCTCGCCAGTGCCGATGAAGCCTGTCTGGCCAGAGGCGAAGACCTCCTGGGCCAGCGCCGATGCCATCACGGATCTGACTTCGGCCTCCTGGCCCGCGACCAGCCGATTGAATGTCTTAAGGGCTGCTGACTTGTTGCGACACACTGCGTCGAGGTGCCGGTGCACACGGAACTGAAGCGAGGCGATTCGCACGACGTACAAGAGCAAACCGATGAGGAGCACGTCCCGGGCCAGGGCAGTAATGACTTGGGCCGTCGTGGCATCGTCTGGGGGAGCCAGCGAGCTGATCACTATCAACCCTACGACGAGCGCAAGGATCGTGGCGGCGGCCAACACATAGAGCCAGCGTTTCCACGCCGCTTGGTGACCCCGGGCTTCTTCCTCGAACGCCGCGCTCATCTCGGTCGTCCCGGACTCACTTACGACCTCGCGTTGGGCAGCGGCGAGGGGAGCAAGACGCTCGATTTCTCTCTCCAGCGCCTTGGCGTCGGCCGATAGTCTCGCAATCTCTTCTCTCAACCGTGCAGTCTCTTCAGCCGCTTCGCCTTGTCCGTCGCTGGGCGCGTACCTCGTGCCTCTCAGCGCCGGATAGGCGGTCTCGTGGAGCGCCTCAACGAACTGATCAAGTTGGCCCTCGAGCTGTTCCTTTGTGCTGATGCGTTCTGCTCGGCAGCTGTGAGGCGCAGCATGCTGTCGAGGACCGCGACGACATTGTCCGCCTCTTGGGTCGCCTTCTGCTGGATGCTGTACGGGAGTTCGTCCCAGTCTTCCCGCTTGAGTCCTCGAAGGTCACGAACAGCTCGACCAATGAGGTCAGGAGCGTCGGTGAACTGGAGGGCACCCAGTCTGTCTGCGCCGCGGATCTCCTCCGGGGCAGGGCGTTCAAGCCCGTCGAGCTGCTCCTGTAACGGCCACCCTGCTGCCCCTTCAACCGCCTCATCGTCTTCAGTCACTTCACTCATTCATATGCCCCCGAGGATTCGCGATTCACATCATCGTCGGCGTTGCTGGGCGAAACAAGTTGGGATTCGCGCGAGGCAAGGTCGTTCGAGTTTGGTGGCGTTCCAAGTCGGGGTCTGAGACCACGAAGAATCCGCGTCAACCGAGGCGCACAGGGACTTCGCTGAAGGCCTCTTCATTCGCCTCGTTGGTCAATGGGGGCCATCTGCCTGCCGGTCTTGAAGAACGCCTGAGACTGTCCGTGGAAGGCCCGCATCATGTCGGTCAGGTCAATCCGAACAGGAGCAGTGGCATCTCGAACGGAAAGGACTCTCCCGGCTCCGTGAACGTCTGCGAAGTTGGGCTACTGGCGGTTCACGGGGAGAAGGTGGCTAGCATGGCGGCGATGGGTGTGGTCGTGTCGGTGGTGCTCGTGCTGCTGGCGCTCTTCGCGGTGGCCGTCCTCGCCGTGTTCCTCGGGTTCCGGGCACGTGCCCCCTGGGCCCTGGACATCATGCGTTGGATGACGAAGCTGGTGTTCAACCCGTACCAGATGCGACGAGCCGGCCGTCCGGGCGCGTTCGCGGGCGTGATCGAGCACCGGGGCCGCACGTCGGGGACCGTGTACCGGACGCCGGTCGGCATCCGCCCGGCCGAGGACGGGTTCGTGATCGCCCTGCCGTACGACACGCGTCCGGACTGGGTGAAGAACGTGCTCGTGGCCGGGACGGCGACGCTCACCTACGAGGACGAGCGACATGATGTCGAGCGCCCGGAGGTCCTCCCGATCGAGTGGGGCATGCCCTACTTCAGCGAGAAGGAACGGCGGAGCGTCGGCGCGATCACCCAATGCCTGCGCCTGCGCAGCGCGCCCTAACCTTCAGGGTGCTTCCGGACCTGCTTGATCCCGCCCCTACTCCCCGATACTCGTGATCTTGAACCGGCGGATGCGGCGCACCGCGAGCACCACGAAGACGACGGTGAGCAGTGCGAGGCGCCCGGCGGCGGCGCCCCCGGTGGGCATGCCCGCGCGCTCGAGTTCGTCGGCGCCCGGACCGAGCCCCGCGTAGACCATCGTGGCCAGCCACTGCGGCGACAGCTGCGCGACACCGGTCAGGACGCTGCCCAGGAGACGCTCGCCCAGCAGGACGACCCCGAGCGACCACCACGCCGCTCGCCGGAACGTGGCCCCGATGAACACGAACAGCGCCAGGTAGGCGGCGGTCCCGGCGATGACCGCGACCACCAGCGGCCCCACCGCCCCGGGCACACCGGCGATGACCGCCGACAGCACCAGCGCCGGGACCAGGGCGCCGGCAGCGATGAGCCATCCGGCCGACCACCGGGCGAGGACGATCGTGGAGAAGCGCACGGGCGACAGCCACGTGAGTCCGAACGTCCCGGCCCGCATCTCCGCGCCCAGCACGGCGTCACCGACGACCAGGCAGGCCAGGGGCAGGATCAGCCCGAACAGCGCACCGCTGATCGTGGTGAACCGCTCGGCGGGCGTCGGTTCGTCGATGGTGCGGGCCAGGAGCCCGAAGAGCAGGGCCCCCGCGCACGGCAGTGCCAGCAGTACGGCCCGCTTCGGTGGAACGCAGACCCGCAGCGCGTACACGAACGCGGCGGCGAAGGGTCTGGGGAGGGCGCGCCCGGCGGCGGGGACGGCGGGGGCGTTCACCGGACCAGCTCCCGGAAGGTCGACTCCAGCGAGTCGTCGAGCGGGCGCACCTCGAGGAGGCGGACATCTGCCCGCCGGGCGACCCCCGGCAGCGCGCGGGCCAGATCCAGGGCGCGGAGCGACGACACGACCAGGTCCTCGCCGTCGATGCTGACGCCGCTCACCGCCTCGACGCCCACCAACGCGGCGGCCAGGCGGCGGGGGTCCGAGGAACGCAGGAGCACCTGCCGGGGACGGTCGGCGATCGCGGTCCGGATGGCGTGGTGCTCGCCGGCCGCGGCGAGTCGGCCCCGCACGAGCACGATCTGGCGGCGGGCCAGGCGCTCCACCTCGTGCAGCACGTGGGAACTGACGATCACCGTGCGCCCCTCGTCGCCCAGGCGTTGGAAGAGCTCGATGAGCGCCACGCGCTGGACGGGGTCGGCGCCGTTGAGCGGCTCGTCGAGCACCAGGATCGTGGGGTCGCTCACGAGGGCGGCGGCCACCCGTGTGCGCTGGCGCATCCCCTTGCTGAAGCCACTGACCTTGCGGTCGGCCACGTCGACCAGGTCGACGGCCGCGAGGGCTCGCTCGGGCGCGGCGCGGTCGCGCACCCCGTGCAGGGCTGCGGCGTAGCGCACGAGCTGGCGTGCCGAGAGCATGCCGGGCGCGGCGTCGTCCTCCGGGACGAGCACGAGGGCGCTCTGGGCCTCCCGCTGGGTGCGGGGGTCGTGCCCATCCACGCGAACGGTGCCGACGTTGAGCGGCAGCAGCCCGCAGATCGCGCGCATCAGGGTCGTCTTGCCCGCGCCGTTGGGGCCGAGCAGGCCCGTGACCCCGGGGCCGAACGAGCAGGACACCTCGGTGAGCGCCACCTTCGGGCCGAACCAGACCGATGCGCCCTCGACGACGACCGTCGCCCCTTCGGCGAAAGCCGGGTCGGCAGGGGGCGGCGCGGGCATGGCGCTCACTCGACCCTCCGATAGCGGAAGACGAGGTAGCCCAGGGAGCCGGCGACGACCGCGACGTAGACGAGGACGACGCCGATGCCCGCCCCGTCGGCTCCGCCGACGAGCGACGTGGGGTCGACGTGGCCGAGGAACACCAGGTCGGCGATCCGGAGCGGGGTGTCGATCACGCTGAGGAGCCCCCACAAGCTGCCGTCGTTGAAGATGGCTTCGGGGTCGGCGCCACCGGCGGCGACCAGGATCGCCGCCACCGTCTGCGTGATGAAGACGGTCGCGAGCAGGGCCACGCCGCCGACGACCCGGCGTGCGCTCGTGGCCGCGATGGCCACCGAGAGCGACGCCCAGAACAGCGAGAACAACGCGACGGCCACCGGCACCTGCCACAGGACCTCGGCGTTCTCCCTGACGAACGCGAGCGCGCCCTCCCGGACCACGAGCATCTGGCCGACGAACAGCACGACCTGGGGCAGGAAGCCGAAGCCGAACAGGACCAGGGCGAGGGCCCCCACCTTGGCGAGCACGTAGTCGTTGCCCGTGAGCGGGCGGGCGAAGATCAGCGGCAGGACCCGGTTGCGCCGGTCGGGGCACACCAGGTCGGGCGCCATCACCGCCACGAAGAGCAGCAGGGTGGTGGTCACACCGATGTACTCGTGGAAGGTGATCAGGTCGATGTCGCCGCCCGCCGGCATGTTGCGGGTGATGTACTTCACGCCCACGTTCACCACGGCCGGGATCGTGGCGATCGCGAGCAGCGACCACGGCAGGACCTTCTGGCGCCACGACCGGCGCAGACCGAGGGCACGGCGGATCGAGACGCGAACGAGCGCCGCACGGGCGGCGCCGCGACCCCCGCGCTCCCCCTCGTAGGGACGGTAGCCACGGTCGTAGACGGC
>JBKJXU010000225.1:0-4986 GCA_046716145.1 Actinomycetota bacterium | reverse complement strand
ATCCGGATGTGTTCGGCCCCGGCCCGGTACAACCCGACAAGCTGCGAGGCTTCCGACGGCGTGGGCGCCAGGATGCGATCGGCCTCGTCGATCACGGCTTGCTCACCCGCCAGGCGGCTCGCGGGCTCGGGACGCTCGCCTCGGGCCAGGGAGTAGTTCTTCACCTTGCCCAGCGTGTGGAACGACGTGACGAGCGGTGCGCCCCAGATCTCCTTCGTGGCACGCCCCACCCACCCCGAGAGCCAGTAATGGCTGTGCACGATGTCGTAGCCGCGGTCCTCGGCGCGAGCGTTCCGGATGACCCCACCGAGGAATTCCGGCAGGAACCGCGGGAGGTCGGCCTTCGGGACGAGTGAACACGGACCGGCCTTGATGCTGATGACGCGGATCCCCTCGCGGAGCTCCTTCGTCTCGTGGTCATCCCCGCCGCGACACCGGGTGAACACATCCACCTCGACGCCCTCGTCGGCCAACCGCTCGGAGACGGCGCGGATCGACACGTTCATGCCACCGGAATCGCCGATGCCGGGTTGGTCGGTGGGCGAGGTGTGCACGGAGAGCACCGCGACGCGTGGGGATGTGTTGGTCACCGGTATCGATGGTACGGCGGTTCTCGACGAACGTTACCGGTGGCGCAGTTCCACGAGGGGTTCCAGGTGGCCGACCGGGCGTCCCCCGCCGCGTACGAGGGGACGCGCTAACGGTTCAAGCGCCCGCCGGGCCGGTGACGGAACGAGGCCGAGTGCCTCCAATGCCGCGATGGTCGCCGGCCCCGCCGCGCGGTACCCGCCGTCGGCGACCTTCACCGCGATACCGAGCGCGGCCTCCGGCACCGCCACGCAGTTCAGCGCTTCGGCCCCCTCTTTCATCACGATCCCCGCGATGGCAGCCATGACGGCCGTGTCGTCGCGGTCACGACCACCGACCAGGTAGGGCTCGGCACGCATCGCGTCCATCGCTCGACGGAGGGTGGGCGCCAGGGTGGGCCCCGCGCGCTCGGCGTCGCCGAGCCGCGCATACATGGTGGCGATCGATCGAAGCGGCATGCCGTGGACGGGGACGCCACAGCCGTCGACGCCGATGATCGGCTCCACGCCCGTCAGTGAACGGACAGCGCCGAGCACGCGCCGCTGGAGCGGATGGGTCTTCGACCGATAGGCCGGCTTCGCCCACCCTTGGCGCTGGCACGCGAGCAGCATCCCCGCGTGCTTGCCGGAGCAGTTGTGGAACAGCGGGGCGGGGGTGCGGACGCCCGCCGCGGAGGCCGGGTCGAGCGGACGGTCGGCGGGCGTCCGCAGCGCGGCGGGCGTGAGCCCGCCGCGTCGCAGCACCGCCCGAACCGCGCGGACGTGGACGGGCTCACCGTTGTGCGAGGAGCACATGACCGCGACCTGCGCGTCGTTCAGTTCCTCACCGATCGCGGCGAGCGATACCGCCGCCTGCACGGGCTTCATGCACGACCGCACGAACACGACGCTGTCCGCGTCACCGACGAAGGCCAGCAAGCGGCCTTCCGCGTCACAGACCGCCACGTGACCGAGATGGCGCGATTCCTCCAGCCCGGATCGAACGACGCGAGCGAGCGGAGCGGCGGCGGGCACCGAGCGCCTCCTCAGTGCAGGGCGAGCGTCGGGTCTGCCTTGTACCGACGCTTGAGTTCGTCCTGCACCGTGTCCAGGGCATCCATCACCGCACGGCGGGTAGCCGAGATGGTCAACTCCTCGGTGGCGAGCGTCTGCACCGCCGCAGCCAGCGCGTCGTCGTCCAGCGTCGTGGGATCGGAGATGCCCGCATCGCCGGCGAGTTTCTCGACCCGCCGACGCGCCAGGAGCAGTTCCTCTTCGGGGAGCGCGATGGTGAGCGACTCGCCGCGAGACGGTCCGGCAGGCTCGTCATCAGCCAGGATCTCGCTCAGGCGCTCGACGAGCGGCGCCTCGGTCTCGGAAGACGCACGCGAGTGCATCTCGGCTCGCAAGATCTCGGACCGGCCCTGCAACATGCGACGGAGCAGCGACAGGTGCTCGCGCTCCGAGAGGGCTTCGTCGCGGCGCCCGCGGAGATCGTCAAGTTCGAGGGCGTCGAGCCCTTGAACGAAGGAAGGCTCCAGGACGCGGTCGATCCTGCGGTTGCGAGGGTGGTCGTCGGTCACGAGCGCGATGCTACACCGAGCCGCCGACCCACCCCGACCGCCGTGCTCAGCCCTGCTGCATCGCCGCGATCAGGATGTCGGCGACCTCCGAGCGCGAGAACTCCTGCGGCGGGCGCTCGCCGTTGGCCAGCATCTCGCGCACCTTCGTACCCGAGAGGGAGACCCGATCGTCGGCATCGTGGGGGCAGGTCTTCGGCGACCCCATGCCCTCACAGCGGTTGCACCAGAACGAGTGCTCGAACATCAGCGGGGTGATCCCGAGCTCACCGGGCTCGAATCCCTCGAAGATCTTCTGGGCGTCGTAGGTGCCGTAATAGGACCCCACGCCGGCGTGATCGCGGCCCACGATGAAGTGCGTGCACCCGTAGTTCTTGCGCGCGATGGCGTGCCAGATGGCCTCCCGTGGTCCTGCGTAGCGCATCGCGGCAGGGAACACGCTGATCATCGCGCGGTCGTGCGGGTAGTAGCCGGAGAACAGAGCCTCGTAGCACCGCATCCGAACGTCCGGCGGGACATCGTCGGCCTTCGTAGCGCCCATCAGGGGGTGCACGAGCAGGCCATCGACGATCTCGAGGGCGCACTTCTGGATGTACTCGTGCGCGCGGTGGATGGGGTTGCGGGTCTGGAAGCCGACGATCGTCCTCCATCCACGCTCCTTGAACGCGTACCGGGTCTCGGCGGGCGTCAGCCGGTAGTTGGCGAAGTCGTCGTGACCCGGGAGGGCGATGACGTCCAGGGTGCCGGCCACGCACGTGTCGCCAGCGTCGTAGAGGGCCTTGACCCCGGGGTGCTCCAGGTCATCGGTGCGGTAGACGGACGTCGCTTCCTCGTGCTTGTCGCGCTTGAACTGCTCGCTCACGCGGAGGATGGCGAGCGGCGGGGCGCCCTCGGATGCCGTGAGGGCGATCGACTCGGCGCCGCCCACCTTGTGGGCATCGTCGTCCGTGAGACTGAGGACGACGGGGATGGCCCAGGCCAGGCCGCCGGCCAGATGCATGGTCTCCAGGACGCTCTGGTAGTCGGCTTCGCCCTGGAACCCGGTGAGCGGGCTGAGGGCGCCGGTGGCGAGCATCTCGAGGTCGGCGAGCTCACGCTCGCTCACGACGACCTTGGGCAGGTTCTGCGCTTCGGCAGCGAGCGTTTCGGCGCCTGCCCCGTCCGCGAGGAGGTTCACGAGGGTGCCGCCGTGTGGCGCGATGGGGTACGTGAGGTCGGACATGGTGGACGGGAGCCTTTCGTCGGGGTTGCCGCTCCGAAGGATACGGAACCGGGGGGGAGGTGCGACCTGGCGCGCAACGTGGTCGTCAGGCGGTTGACACGCCGGGCGGGTCCTCGCGCAGAGGGATCGTCATGTTCCTCACGACGAACACCTAGTACGCAGTCGTGAGGATCATGACAAGTCCCCGGGAGCGGGGGCACCGACCGGTGTCAGCAGGTTGACGAACGAAACCCCCTCGGCTACGCGACGACCCAGAGCGCCTCGCGGGCGAGCTCCACCTCGAGCCGTCGGTGGTCACCGAGCGAGTCACCGTCCACCTGCACCGGGAAGGGGTCGGTGGACTCGATCAACACGTGCGAGGCGTCATGCACGTAGTCGATATCGCGTCCGTGCACGTGCCGCGCCGACCCGAAGACCTGCCAAGCGATCCGCGGCAGGTGCCGGCGTTCCAGCCGCCGGATGGACAACACGTCGAGCCCGGTCTCCAGCGAGGCCTCGGGCGTCATCCGCAGCCCGTAGCCCTTGTAGAAGGTGTATGGATCGGTCCGGCCCACCATCACCGACAGCGACGGAGCAGGCTCGCCCCCGTCGATCCGGGTCTGCAGATCGGGCGCCTTGCCCGCGTAGCCGATCAGCAACTCCCGCGCCACGGCGCGGAACGCGGCCGATTCGTAGCGCGCCTGCGTCTTCGGGAACTTCTTCTCCAGACGGAGCATGGCCGCGGCGTCGATCCCCGCCCCGCAGTTGACCGCGAAGTACCGCCCGTCGGCCCGCCCCAGATGCAGCCGGAACGCCTCATCATCCAGCGCCTTCGCGATCAGCTCTCCAAGACACTCGATCGGGTCGGCAGACAGACCGAGCGCGCGGACGAGCACGTTCGTCGCCCCACCGGGGAGGACGCCGAGCGCCACCTCGGTGCCCGCGAGCGCGTTCACGACCTCGTTGATCGTGCCGTCGCCGCTGAAGACGACCACCAGGTCGATGCCGTCGTGGACGGCCTGCGCGGCCAGCTCGTTCGCGTGGCCCTGATCCTTGGTCTCGGCGACCTCCAACGCGAAGTCGGCCGACAGCGCCTTCTCGATCACGGCGAGCGTCGGCTTGGAGACGGTCCGGGCGACGGGGTTGACCACCAGGAGGACGCGGTGGAATCGCACGGCCCGAGTATCCCAGCCAGCGCCGAGCCACGCGAAGCCGCAGGTAGGCTGGGGTGCCATGCGGACGACGCTGCTCGTTGTGCACGTGCTCGGTGCCATCGTCGCCCTCGGGTTCTCCCTCTCCTACGCCTTCTGGATCGGACGCGGCGAGGCCGCGGGCGGCACCGAGCGGGCTTCGCGCTGCAGACCGTTTCGTGGATCGACCGCCGGATCACCCCGCCCGCCTTCGTGCTCCAACTCATCACGGGCATCCTGCTCGTCGCCGTGACGGACTGGGGCCGGCTCCGCCAGACCTGGCTCGCCGTCTCGCTGGCCTTGTACGTCGCCCTGACGGCGCTCGCCATCACGAAGTTCGCCCCCGCCCACCGGGCACAGACCGCCATCGCCGTACGGGCCATAGGCGGCGAAGACGTCGAACCGGAGTACGCCCATGCCCGTGCCGCCTCACGGCGGTGGGGCGTGGT
>JBKJXU010000224.1:0-3846 GCA_046716145.1 Actinomycetota bacterium | reverse complement strand
GCTTCAAGCCGCGCGAGTACTTCGAGCCTGAACGGGGCGCGACGGACGTGCCGACGGTCCAGCTCTGATCACCGCGTAACGTCTCAACGCATCTCGCCGGCCGCGTCCACGTTCACAGCCCGCGATCGGGTAACCGCGGCCGGATCGACTGCGTCCTGCGGTACCGGGAGGTGGAGCCGCTTCAACATCACTGCGTTGACCGCGACGATGAAACTCGAGCCGGACATCGACAGCGCCGCGATCTCGGGGCGGAGCACGAGATCGAAGGTCGTCGCGAACACCCCCGCGGCGATCGGGATGGCGAGCGTGTTGTAGCCCACGGCCCATCCGAGGTTCTGACGCATCTTGCGCAGCGTTCCTCCGCCGATCGTGAGCGCCGTGGGGATGTCCATCGGATCCGAGCGCATGAGCACGACATCCGCGGTCTCGATCGCGACGTCGGTCCCCGCGCCGATCGCGATGCCGAGGTCCGCTTGCGCGAGCGCGGGCGCGTCGTTCACACCGTCTCCCACCATCGCGACGCGCCGGCCCGAGCGCTGCAGCTCCGCGACCTTGGCCGCCTTGTCGCCTGGCAGGACCTCGGCGATGACATGCTCGATGCCCAGCTCCTCGCCGATGCGTCGAGCCGTAGCCTCGTTGTCGCCGGTGAGCATGACCACATCGATCTGTCGCTCGCGTAACGCAGTCACCGCCTCACGCGAGGTGGGTCGCGTGGCGTCGGCGATCGCGATCAGCCCGACAGCGCGGCCGTCGACCGCCACGATCACGGTCGTGCGGCCACCCGCGGCTAGCTCGGCCGCGCGCTCGGCGAGCCGCCCGAGGTCCACCCCGTCCGCGGTCATCAACCGTCGGTTCCCGACGGCGACCAGGTGGCCGTCGACCTTCGCGCGCGCGCCGTGACCGGGCACGCTCTCGGATCCTTCCGCTGACGCCAGGGGTACGCCCGAGGCGGTCGCGTGGCGCACGACCGCCTCGGCCAACGGGTGCTCGGAGTCGCGCTCGACCGCGGCTGCCAGTCGGAGCAGCTCGGCCTGCTCGATGCCCTCGGCGACGATCTCGACGACCTCGGGTTCGCCCTTCGTAAGCGTGCCGGTCTTGTCCATCACGACGACCTCGATCCGGGCAGCGCTCTCGAGCGCTATCGCGCTCTTGAACAAGATCCCGCGCTCGGCGCCCAGGCCGGTGCCGACCATGATCGCCGTCGGCGTCGCAAGACCGAGGGCATCGGGGCACGTGACCACGACCACCGTGATCGCGAACAGGATCGCGGTGTCGAAGGAGCTTCCGGAGGCCAGCCAGGCGACCAGTGTGACGACGCCGCCGATCAAGGCCACGAGCACGAGCCAGAACGCCGCGCGGTCGGCCAGACGCTGCCCGGGGGCCTTGGAGTTCTGTGCTTCCTGCACGAGTCGCACGATCTGGGCGAGCGCGGTGTCCGAGCCGACGGCCGTGGCGCGGGCGCGAAGCGCACCGTTGCGGTTGATCGTGGCACCGATGAGCCGCGAGCCGGGGTGCTTCGAGACGGGCAGACTCTCTCCCGTGACCATCGACTCGTCGAGCTCACTCTCACCTTCGAGGACCTCAGCGTCGACCGGCACCTTCGAGCCCGGCCGGATCAGCAGCAGGTCGCCGGCGAGGACCTCGGCGGTCGGTACCTGCACCGGCTCGCCGGCGCGGATGACCTCGGCCGTTGGCGGCGACAGGTCCATGAGCGTTCGGATCGCGTCGTTGGCGCCTCCGCGCGCCCGCATCTCGAACCAATGTCCGAGCAGCACGAACGCGGCCAGGATCGTGACCGCCTCGTAGAAGACCTCGCCGCCGCCGGTGAACGTCACGACGACGGAGTAGATCCAGCCCGCGCCGATCGCCGTGGCGACGAGCACCATCATGTCGAGGGTCCGGGCGCGCAACGCTCGCGACGCGCCGTCGAAGAAGATCCACGCTGCATAGAAGATCACCGGAAGGCTCAGCACCAGCTGGAACAGGTCCTCGCGCAGGCCGAACGGCACCGGCGCCGAGAAGCCGAGGACCTCCCGTCCGATCGCCGACCACAAGAGGATCGGCACCGAGAAGACGGCCGCGACCAGGAAGCGATCACGCATGTCGCGGACCATGTGGTCCATCGACATGGCGGCGTGGCCACCGTGGCCCATCATGTCGTGCGGCGTGGGTATGGCCGCGGCGGCGTGCGCCTCGTGGGCATGCGCTTCGTGCTCCACCGGTGGTCGCCTCTGAGTGACCAGCTCCTCCATCGGATCGCAGACGTGGTTCGGCACCGAGGCGCCGGCGCAGTGCAGGCCGCAGTCGTGGATCCACGCTCGGAGGTCGGCGATCGTGGTCGTCTGCGGGTCGACCGTGACGGTCGCCGTCTGCGCGACCGGGTTGGCGTTCACCGCGAGCACACCCGGCCGGCGCCCCAGCACGCGCTCGACCACGTTCTTCTCGGTCGCCCAGTTGAGACCGCCGGTCTCCACGACGACGGTCACGCCGACGGGCATCGCATGTTCGTGATGGTCCATGCGGTCCTCCTCGCTCCGGGTGCGGGGCGCTCCGATGCTAGGTGCTCGACGTATGTCTGCGGGCGTCCTCGAGAACGCGCAGACGTTCATGGTATTCCTCGGCGTCGATCTCGCCCCGTGCGAACCGTTCGCCCAGCACGTCCTTGGGTGCCCGGCGCGGTCCTCGCTCGTCGCGCGCGAAGGCACGAACGGCTGCCCACACCAAGCCGACGATCACGCCCCACGAAAGGATCATCCACACGACCCCCCAGGCCCCGTCATGCCATCCGTACATCATGTCGTCCTCCTTCTCTCATCACCGAGTGTCGCGGCTGCGTGTGAACAGCGGATGAAGGGTCCGCCCGGCCCGCGTGAAGGACGAGCGCTCGAGGCGTGCCCTCAGCGCACGTTTCACGAGGGCATCACGTCTCGTTCACACGACACACACGCCCATGGGGCAGGTTGGGGTCGGGAGGTGTGCGTCATGCGTGCACGAACGATCTTCTTCGCCTCTGTGGTCCTGGCGATCGGGGTGGTCGCGGCGGCCTCATCCGGCCCGACCGGCTCGCCGACGGGGTTCTCACACGAGCAACTTGAGGCCGATCGAGTGATGACGGAGCGGATGTCCGGACCGTACGGGCCCGAGATGGACGTCTCCATGGCGTCGTCCGGGCTGCTGGATCGCTCGCGGAGCGAGGAGTACCTGCGGGCGCTCGAAGAGCACACCGGGCTCGTGAGCAAGATGTTCGGGGGGTACTAGCTCCGGAAGGCTCGACGAACATGAGGATGGTCCCGGTAGCGCGGAGGTCGATACTCGCCGACCGGAAACGCTTCGCCATCAGCACGCTCAGCGTGGGCCTGGCCGTCGCCCTGATCCTGTTGCTTCAGGGGCTCTGGGTCGGAACCCTTGCACAGGTTTCGGCCTATACGGAAGGGAAACACTCCACTTCTGCTCGGCGGGGTGCCGGGAGGAGTTCGTAGAAGCGCCAGATCGTTCCCTTGGGTCCACCGGTGGCCCGGTCAGGACCCCATCACCATGATCGAGCCGACCATGCCGCCGGCGTAGTGGCCGGGAACGTGGCATCCGTACAGGACCGTGCCCGGCTCGGTGAACGTCCAAAGGAGCGTCCGCATTTCACCGGGCGCGACGGCGAGGTAGTTGGCCTCGTTCATCTGCGTTGAGGCGCCGGCGCCCATGGCGGCTTCGTGTTCCTGCTGCGTGGCTTCGTCGCCGAGCACGAACTCGTGGCCGGCGGCCCCGGCGTTGGTGACGCGGAACCTGATGGTCTCCCCTGCCACCGCGTCGAGGCCGGGCGGGTCGAACGCGAGCGAGTCGTGGAGCTGGACG
>JBKJXU010000223.1:0-3319 GCA_046716145.1 Actinomycetota bacterium | reverse complement strand
GTGACGATCTTGTCGGCCTCGCCGAGCTTCATCGACCGAAGGACTATCCCTTGCTCCTTGTAGGGGGGCATGGTGGCGATGGTAGCGCCGGGGGTGTCCCGCAGGACCCCCCGGCGATGTGACGATTCCGTGCTGAGCGGGCCTGCCCGGCCTCAGGCTCCGATCGGATGCCAGACGGTCTTGGTTTCGGTGAACGCGGTGATCTCATACGGCGACTGGGCGCGCGGGTCGAAGGCGTCGGGGTCCGGAGCCCGGTGCACCCGCTTCACGTTCTCCGCCGCCGCGATCTCGGCCTCGGCAGCCACCTCGGGCGGGCACCCGGTGAGATCGATCCCGTTCACATCCATGTGGCCGGCGAGCCACGGCGTCAGCTCTTCCGCATGACCGGTCAAGATGTTCACGACCCCGCCCGGAACGTCGGAGGTCGCGAGCACCTCGGCGAGCGACACCCCCGCGAGCGCCCCGGACTCCCCCACAACGACGACGGTCGTGTTGCCGCTCACGACCGCGGGCGCCAGCCGGGAGACGAGCCCCAAGAGCGCGGGCTCCACGGGCGCGAGGATGGCGACGACCCCGGTCGGCTCGATGACGCTGAAGTTGAAGTACGGACCCGAAACAGGGTTCGAGCCGCCGAGGACCTGGGGAAGCTTGTCGGCCCACCCGGCGTACCAGACCCACCGGTCGATCGCGGCGTTCACCTCGCGCCCCGGATCGGCCGAGCCCACCGCGCGCAGTTCCTCCTCGAACTGCGCGCGACGGCCCTCCATCAGCTCGGCCACGCGGTACAAGATCTGTCCCCGGTTGAAGGCGGACTTGGCGGCCCAGCCCGGCTGCGCCGCACGCGCCGCCACCACCGCATCCCGTGCGTCCTTGCGCGAGGCGCGCGCGACCTGGGCGAGGACCGCGCCGTCGGCGCCGACGACCTCGAAGGTCCGACCCGACTCGCTCCGCGGGAACGCGCCGCCGATGAACAGCTTGGCGGTCCGTCGGACCGGCAGGCGCTCGGAGCTCATGGCCGCCCCTGCAGCCTCAGGTAGGGCTCCAAGCCGTGGCGGCCGCCCTCTCGCCCGAACCCGGACTCCTTGTACCCGCCGAACGGCGAGCCCGGATCGAACCGGTTGAAGGTGTTCGCCCACACCACGCCGGCCCGCATCTTCTCGGCCATCCACAGGATCCGTGACCCCTTCTCGGTCCAGACGCCCGCGGAGAGGCCGTAGGGCGTGTTGTTGGCCTTCTCCACGGCCTCCTCCGGCGTACGGAAGGTCAGGACCGACAGCACCGGCCCGAAGATCTCCTCGCGGGCGATCCGGTGCGACTGTGACACCCCGGTGAACAGCGTCGGCGCGAACCAGAATCCGCGGTCGGGCAGGTCGCACGGCGGTTGGTACATCACGGCGCCCTCGTCTACGCCGCTCGCGACCAGCTCGCCGATCTTGTCCAGCTGCGCGCGGGAGTTGATGGCGCCGACGTCGGTGTTCTTGTCCAAGGGGTCGCCGACGCGGAGCGTGCCCAAACGGAGCTTCAACTTCTCGAGCAGCTCTTCGAAGATGGGCTCGTGCACCAGCAGACGCGAGCCCGCGCAGCACACGTGCCCCTGGTTGAAGAAGATCCCGTTGATCACGCCCTCGACCGCCTGATCGATCGGGGCATCCTCGAACACGATGTTCGCGGCCTTCCCCCCGAGCTCGAGCGTCAGGCGCCGGCCCGTGCCGGCGGTCGCGCGCCGGATGCGCTTGCCCACCTCGGTGGAGCCCGTGAACGCGATCTTGTCGATGCCGGCGTGCTCCACGAGCACGCCCCCGGTAGCGCCCGCGCCCGTGATGATGTTCACCACCCCCGGCGGCAGGTCGGCCTGCTGGATCACCTCGGCCAGGAGCAAGGCGGTGAGCGGCGTCGTCTCGGCCGGCTTCAGCACCACGGTGTTGCCCGCAGCGAGTGCCGGCGCGATCTTCCACGCGGCCATCAGCAGCGGGAAGTTCCAGGGGATGATCTGGCCCGCCACCCCGATCGGCTGCGGGTCGACGTGGGGGAAGGCGTACTCGAGCTTGTCGGCCCACCCGGCGTAGTAGAAGAAGTGCGCGGCCGCGAGCGGCACGTCCACGTCGCGGGACTCCTTGATCGGTTTGCCGCCGTTCATCGTCTCGAGCACCGCGAACTCCCGGGCACGCTCCTGGAGCTGGCGCGCGATCCGGTAGAGGTACTTGGCGCGCTCGGCGCCGGGGAGGTCCTTCCAGTGGCGGTCGTGCGCCGAGCGCGCGGCCCCCACCGCGGCATCCACGTCGGCCGGACCCGCCTCGGCGACCACCGCGAGCCGTTCCTCGGTGGCCGGTGAGATGGTCGGGAACGTGGCACCGCTCTTCGCCTCGACGAACGTCCCGCCGATGAACAGGCCGTAGTCCTCGCGCAGATGCACGATGTCGGTCGACTCCGGCGCGGGGGCGTAGTCCCATGCCGGGACCACCGGCTCGGCGGGCGCCGCCTGCTGGATGTCGGTCATCGCCCTCGATCGTAGCGCGCCCGGTGCATCCGGGCCTCCGGCGTCATACCGGCCTGCGCGCCAGGAAGCCCTCGGCCCCGACCTCGTCCTCGTACGGGGTCGGGACACCGCGCACATCCACGAACCCGACCTCGGCGAGCAGACCCGTCCACGTGGCCCGTGGGAACAGCCCGAGACGATGCACGTCGGCGAGCACGCGGGGCGGACCGTCACCTTCGCGCAGCAGGTACGCGAACTCGTCCACGTACCAGGTGTCGGTTGGGTCGGGGTCGCGGCGCCACTGGAGGTAGCGCAAGGCGCGCGGATCGCCGGGCCCACCGTCGTGGCCACCGTGATCGGTCGCATCGGCGTAGGTCTCGCGCACGTGATCGGGCTCGAACAACGCCGCGCCTCCGGGCCGCAGATGCGCCCACGCCGTCTCGAACGCGGCCCGGAGGTCCTCTTCGCTCGTCAGGTACGAGATCGCATCGTGGATGAAGACCGCATCGAAGGGCCGGCCGGGAAGGCGTAACGTCCGCATGTCGCCCTGCAGGTGCTCGCACTCCGGGTTCAGCCCGCGGCTGAGATCGAGCATCGCCGGCGAGAGATCGGTGAGCGTCAGCCGCGCGTGCGCCTTCATGTGCGAGGCGTTGTTCCCGCCGCCCGACCCGAGTTCGAGGATGGTGTCCGGCGGTTCGCCGATCGCTTCGCCCAATACCTGCAGCGTGTGCTCGGCACCGATGCGGTAGTCCTCGGGTGCCGTGAGCAGGTGGAACCAGGGCGCGAGGTCGCCGTAGAGGTGCGGCTGCTCGTCGGACACAGTCAATCCAGCGTGAAGTAGTC
>JBKJXU010000222.1:0-5113 GCA_046716145.1 Actinomycetota bacterium | reverse complement strand
TTGGGTCGCGTTCGAGGACCGCTGCCCGCATGCACGCTGCTCGTTCGTGGACGACGGCGGCGAGGTGGCCGACGGCAGCAGCACGCTTGTTCATCCCGGTGCAAGTCGAGAGGGGCCGACGCGAAAGGTGGGAGGCTGGGCTGACACCGCCGCCGGGCGATGTTGACCAGGTAGGTGGCTCAGCACCGCCCGTGGCGAATCAGGAGACGCAGCTCTGAGACCCCGCCCGCGCACATCTCAAGGCCTCAACCTCCAAGACTGGGCAAGTCCCTGGCTCGAGGAACGCGCGCTCGGGTCGCAGCGCGTCGCCTTTACCCTCAGATGCCGAAGGGCTATCGGCCATCCTCAGCCGATCGTAACTGACGTGGGCAGCGACCAGTTCGACGCTGCCCCCGCGACGACGTTGCGGAGCCGCGCGCGGAACGAGTACGTGCCGATTCCCGCATCCGAGATGAAGACGCCCGCAGGGTCGGTCTGCGGGGGCCGCCATGTCTGCCACTTCGTGCTCGCCGGACGGTGGATCTGGACGTCCCAAACGTAGTCGAGGGACGACGCCCCCGCGCCCCACGAGATCGTGAAGGGCGTCGTGGTCGACCCAGTCGCTGGCGAGATGGAAATGGGAACGCGAATCGTCCCAGTGGTGGTGGGGTGGATGGCGCACGCGTAGAGGTAGCGGCCCGCGCCCGCGAAAGTAACCGCGAAAGTCGCTCCAGGCTCCTGGGGACCCGAGTCGAAGAGCCCCATCCCGCTCGCGTCGGTTACCGTGTGCTGGTTCAGACCGGAGAAGGTCCACTCTACGATCTGACCCGCGACGATGGACTTCACGTTCGGGCTGAAAGCGGGGTCGGTGACCGACACGTCCGCAGCTGCGAATCCGGGTGGCAGTGGGTCGCACAACTCCATCAGCCTGGCGCGTAGCGTTGTGAGCGTGGAGCGGTAGCCGGAGTTGCCGGCCACGTTTACGAGTTCGAACGGATCGGTGGCGAGATCGTATAGCTCCTGTTCCCCTGTCACGTACTGCGAGTACAGGTGGCCCTCGTCACGCACCGCGCAGTACGAGGGCACGATGTCGTTGCTACCCAGACGATGCTCGATCAGGAAGTCGGAGCGCCAGCCGGCGGGGTCCGAGCCGGCGATCAGGGGCATAAGGCTCACCCCTTCGGCCCCTGGTGCGTCGACGCCCGCCACGTCGGCGAGCGTCGGTGCGACATCAACGTTGAGCACGAATCGATCTTAGGTCATCGCTGACGGGGTCGTAGGGTCGTACCTGATCACCATCGGCAGCCGGATGCTCTCCTCGTACGGCTGCTTCTTGTTCGTGTACCGATGCTCGCCCCATGCCAAGCCATTGTCGGTCATGAAGACGACCATGGAGTTCGAGAGTCGCCCGCTCGTCCTGAGCGCGTCCACGATCCTGCCGACAGCGTCATCGACGGCGAGCAACGCCTCGTACTGGCGTCGGCGGAACGCGTCATTCCGGGATCGCGAGGTCGCGCTCATGCGCGGCAGTTGTTGAACCCAGGCGGGCTTATCCGAGACATCGGCTTCATCAAAGTTCGACGGACGTGCCGGAGCCAGCCCGGAGAACATCCCTTGGTGGCGCGGAGCCGGCGTCGCGGGAGTGTGTGGGCCGAACGGGGTGAACATCATGAATATCGGTGCGGAGGCGTCGGCCGACTGGATGTAGCGCTCGGCCTCATCGGCGAGAACGTCCGTCGAGTACTCCCCAGGCGCGCTCCCGTAAGGCACCGCTATCCCATCCTGGTTCAGGTTGTAGTCGTAGTACGCGCCACCGGATCCCGATCCCACGAAGGCGAACATGCGATCCCACCCAGGCGGCTGGTACAGCACCTTGTACTCATTCAGGTACTTGCCGATCAGCGCCGTCTGGTAGCCGGCGGTATCGAGCCAGGTGGCGATCGTGGAGTCGTCGTCGAACTTCTTGAAGCCGCCGAACGGCAGGCTGTTCGTATAGACCCCCGTGGTGTGTGAGTACTGCCCGGTCAGGATCGTCGTTCGGCTTGGACAACACAGCGGATTGCTCGCGAAGGCGTTCGAGAACGTGACACCGTGATCCACCAACTCGGTCTGCACGTTCGGCATCGCCCAGAGCGTGTCCCAGCGCTGGTCGTCGGTGACGATCAGTACGATCGTGGGTGGTGGGATCTGTTGCGCCCCGGCCGGATCAGGGGGGATCAGGAGGTTCGGCGACAGGAGTACGCCGACCGAGATGAGTCCGGAGACCACTCCCATGAGCGTCGTGCTCCGCGCGGGCCGGCGTATCGAACGGCGCCTATGGGTCATGAAGAACGCGGTCCTCACCCGACGATGATCGAGAGCCCGGTTGACCAGCCCGAACGCTTGGCCATCGCCGGCTCGCGAAGCCTCGCGCGGAACGAGTAGGTGCCAGGGCCCACGTCCGGCACGAAGGCGGCCGACCGCCCGATCTGGCTCCATCTCCATTTGGTCCACCCCGCCGAGTCCGGTCGGTGGATCTGGAGGTCGTAGACAAGCCGCGGGGGCGGGTCCGCCGACGCCCACGCGATGGCGAAAGCGGTCGTGGTGCCGCCGAACGTCGGCGAAGCGGAGACGGGAACCTTGATCGTGCCCGTCATGGAGGGATGCAGCGAACACGTGTAGGCGTACGCACCCGCGCCCGTGAAGACGAACGTGAACGTTCCGCCGGGGTCAGACGTCCCTGAGTCGAACAACTCCATCCCGGTCGAATCGGTCACCGTGTGCTGGCTCGGGCCGTCGAAACCCCAGCGTACCGCGACGTCCTGGTCGATGAGCACCGACCTGGGGGTGAAGGCGAGATCGGCGGCCGACACGCTGACGACGGGCACTATGGTCCAGAGCCAGGTCGCGTACCCCTCCCGCCCCAGCGCATCGACCCCCCGCACCCAGAACGCGTGTGGTCCGGCCGTGAGCGACGGATGCGACGAGTAGCCATCCGGGCACGGCTCCGGCGATGCGCCGTCCAGGGAGCACGTGAACGTCACGCCTGGGTCGCTCGAGGAGAACGTGAAGGCGGCGGTCGTCTCGGTGGTCCGCGGCGCTGGACCCGACGTGACGCTGAGCTGGAAGGAGAACGGCAACGGAGGACGGAGGGAAGGATCCGCGCCGATCTCGCTGAACGCGCCGAGGGCTGCGTTCGACGTGTCCACCCATCGCGGACAGCTCGCCGCGGGAGCCGCATGGAAATAGCTGATCACCTTGACCTCGGGCCACGACCGGAAGGTGTCCAGTCCTGCCCGGATCCATTCCTCCTTCCTCGTAGGCCAGTTGGGGTCTTCGCCCGATCCCCACTCTGCGATCATCATCGGCTTGCCGTGTGCCAGCGCGAATGTGCGGAACGGCGCGAAGATCTCTTGAACCGACCGCCACGGACCGGGCTGCGCGGCGCAGCCATACCAGTTGAATCCGTCGGCGGCGACGACATCCACGTACTCGGAGCCCGGGTAGAACGCGGGACCGGTGCCCTTCTGGTACGTCTGAGCCGTGAGGATCAGGACCCAGCTGACGTTCGTGACCCCGTTGGCTTCGAACCGGTTGTGGATGTATCGCCAGGCGGCGATGTAGTCGGCCGGGGTGCCGGCGATCTCGGTCAGCCCGAGCTTCGGCTCGTGGTGGAAGGCCAAGAACACAGGGGCGGCGTAGTCCATGATGGCCTGCGCGCGGGCATCGATCTCCGCGTCGTAGAGGCCTGTTGAGATGTCGGGCCATCTGGCGACCGTCCCGTCCAACCGGCTGGAGCTCCAGCTCCAGATCGGGATACGGCCCTGGTCTCGTGACCAGTAGTCGTCGGGAGTGGGGAAGGCGTCGTCCCACCGGTAGTACTGGCGATCGGTGACCATCGAACGGCCCACCATCGCCTCGAAGTTCTGTTGGGAGGTCTGGCGGTCCGGGCCCGTATGGCCGTCATCGGCCACGTAAGCCCCGAACCACGCCCCCGAGCTTGGGAGCACGATCGCGCTCCCCTGGTGAGCGTTCGCGACGGCCGAGTAGTTGCCTGCGAGCACTGCGACCGTGACCATAGCGACCACGATCCGCGGAAGTCTCAGTGTGCCCATCCACCCACTTCCAAGCTTCCGGGGTGAAACTAGCATCGTGTCAGCGGTGGCGGCTGGCTCCGGGCCAACGCCGAGCCACGAGCCACACGTCGGCGGTGACACCGAGGCGACCATTCAACCCGTCGGGTCAATACGCGCCCCTCGCCGAGAGCACCGCCGGGATCGTGCGGCACAAGAGGGCGATGTCACCCCACGTGCTCCACGACCTGATGTACTCGATGTCCATCTCGATCCATGTATCGAACGAGATGTCCGACCGCCCACTCACTTGCCAGATGCAGGTGAGACCGGGCTTCACCAGGAGTCGCAGCTTCTCGCGTTCACCGTAGTGGTGACACTCCTCGGGAAGGGCTGGCCGAGGACCAACGAGGCTCATCTCCCCGAGCAGCACATTGAACAACTGCGGAAGCTCGTCGATGCTCGTCCGGCGGAGGAACCGCCCCACGCGGGTCACCCGAGGGTCGTTCCTGATCTTGAAGACCGGCCCGGTGGCCTCGTTCCGGCGAAGGTGGTAGGCGCGGTCCTCGTGCGCCCGGTCGTACATCGACCGGAACTTGTACATCGTGAACCGCTCACCGTTCCGCCCGGCGCGCTGGTGCGGGTAGAGGATAGGTCCGCGTGAAGTGAAGCGTATCGCCAGCGCGACGGCTACGAAGATCCCACTGAGCAGCGCTAGCGCCACCAAGCTCACGACGATGTCGATGAAGCGCTTCGCAGCGCGTTGGAACCGCGACGCACCGAGCAGGCCTTCAGCGGTCCCGAGCCCGGACGCCTCGGGCAGGACGACCAAACGGTCGACCGGTGGGTCGACCGTGCTGTGGTGCGGTTCCTCAGTCTGCACCTCCCGGAGCAGCGAAGCGGTATCAGATGAAGCCTGCTCGAACGCGGCACCGCTGGACATCCCCTAGCGACCTCCCGTTGCTCCCGGATGGGTATCCGCCCACCTATGGGGGGGTATCTTCCTCCGGCGAGGGGGACCTGCGCCTCCGTCGAATGGCCTAGTCACCCTACGATGCGGCGGGTAACGATGGGGATCTCGG
>JBKJXU010000221.1:0-13866 GCA_046716145.1 Actinomycetota bacterium | reverse complement strand
GCGGTTCACCGAGCAGCTCACTCTCGGTGATCCCGCCGATCCACGCGGTGTCGTGCGCGTGATCCATGACGTGACCGGCCACCTGCTCGCGAGGCCGCGCGATCACCGTTTCGACGGTCACGTCCATGTCGGCTCAAGTGAGCGGCGGTGTGGTGGTGCCGGTCTCGGCCAGCTCCTTCAGGTGGTCCAAGATCGTGGACCAGGTGTGCGCCACGCTGCCGAGCTCGAAGGACGGCACGTCATCGGAGAAGCCCGTGTGCATGAACAAGACGTTGGTGCCACCGTGCTCGTCTTCGGGGGAGAGCGACCAGGTCACCTTGGTGCCTTCCCAGTTCGGGAAGTCGCCCAGGCACGTCCACTCGATCTCCTTGGCCTCATCCAACCGATCCACCCGCATCCGCAGGCTCACCGGCGCTCCGGTGAACATGAAGGTCGACTCGCTCCCGACCACGGGCTCTGCGGTGACGTTCGGAACCCAGAACGTCGACAGCCCCTCCTTGGTTGAGATGGCGGTGTAGATGGGCTCGGCGGCGGTGTGGATCCCGATCCCCAGCACGATCTCGCGCGACATGGCTCGTTCTCCCCTCGTCTCGGACGCCTATTTAAGCCCAGCCTAAAGGATTGTGTCAACCTTAAGTATGTGGTTCGATAGCCTGCATGCAAGCGGTGCTTGATGCGATCAGCAGCCCCCGGCGGCGCGCCATCCTGCGCTTGGTCTGGGACGTGGAGCGGCCTGCGGGTGAGATCGCCTCGCGGTCAGACGTCAGCTGGCCGGCCGTCTCGCAGAACCTGCGGGTCCTCCGCGAGGCCGGTCTCGTCACGGAGCGCCGCGAAGGCACCCGACGGTTCTATCGCGCGGATCCTGAAGCGCTCGGGTCGCTGCAGGCGGTGCTTCGCGAGATGTGGGAGGGCGACCTCGACGCGATCGGCGCGGCCATGGAGCGAGAGCGTCGTGGCTGAGCGCGTCCTGGAGGTGGAGCGGTACATGGCGGCGACGCCGGACGAGGTCTTCGCCTTCTTGACCGATGCCGCCCGCTACACGAAGTGGATGGGACGCGCGGCGGAGTTGGACCCGCGCCCCGGCGGCATCTATCGCGTCGAGATGTCCGTGGACGTCGTCGCTCTCGGTGAGTACGTCGAGGTGGTGCCGCCGGCACGCATCGTGTTCACCTGGGGCTGGGTCGGGAACCCCGACGTGCCGCCGGGTTCGACCACGGTGGAGATCGCGCTCGAGGCGGCCGACGGTGGAACGAGCCTTCACCTGCGCCACTCCGGCCTGCCCGATGACGCCGCGAACGTGCTTCACCGCGAAGGATGGGAGATGTACCTCGGCCGCCTGGTGATCCTCGCCGAAGGTGGCACGCCGCCCACGACCGGGTGAACTCGTGGGTGCCCGCGCCAACGCTGACCTCCAGGTGAGCGAGATGATCTAGGAGCCGGTGGCGGCTTCGACGGTGCCCGGTTACCAGCGGTCGCGATGCACGACGTCGACGAACGGCCGGCGATCCGGCCGTTCGATGGGCGTCAGGGGACCGTCGGCGGGCTCGCCGAGCGCGATCAGCCACATGCACTCGCGGTCGCCCGGCAGGCCCAGGATCGAGCGCGCGAGTTCCTGATCCCCGACCGCCGCGTGACAGCTCCCGATGCCCAGGGCGGCTGCGGTCACCATCACGCTCATCGCCACCTGACCGAGGTCGAACTAGATCGTCTCGCGTTCGTCGGGGTCGGTCGCCGACGGCCCGACGAGCGCGACGGTGGCCGCCGACGTGGCGACGTGCTGCGCGTAGCGCCACACCCGGGCCAGGTCGCGGAGCCGCTCGGGGTCGGTGAGGACGACCAGATCCCACGCCTGCTGGTTCATCGACGAGGGGCTCCGACGGCCCGCCTCCAAGATCCGGTCGAGGTCGGCGGGCGCGATCGTCCGGTCGGTGAACGACCGCACGTTGCGCCGGGCGCGGATCGCATCCCATGTGTCCATGGAGCAGACGTATCAGACCGCGAAGCCGCTTGTACGGAGAGGTCTACTATCCACTTGCAGATAGCGTTACTATCCATGCATGCGGATATCCGATCTCTCCCGCCGCGCCGGCCTTCCGGTGGCCACCGTCAAGTACTACCTCCGAGAAGGCCTCCTGCATCCGGGCACGGCCACCGCCGCCACGCAGGCAACGTACGGAGACGGTCACCTCAGGAGGCTCCGCCTGATCCGCGCACTCACCGATATCGGAGGACTGTCCCTTCGGCAGGTCCACGCGGTCATCGATGCGATCGGGGAGGCGGACCCGCTCGGTGCCGTCCACGCTTTGGACGCGAGATTCGATGCAGACGCGGGCTCCGATCGCGGCACTGCCGATGCCGAGGTCGACCGGTTCGTCGACGGCGAACTCGGGTGGAAGGTGGCGGCTGACGCGCCTGCACGCCGTCTCCTCGCCGACGCGCTCGTGGCCATGCGGCGAAGTGGTCGGCAGGTCGACGTTGCGATCCTCCGCCCCTACGCGCGGGCGGCCGGGTGGCTCGTCACGGAGGACCTGGAGGCCGAGGACGTCTCCGCCGGTCCCGACCGATCGGAGCGCGCGGTGATCGCCACCCTCGCGGCGGACGCGGCATCGATCGCGCTCCGTCACCTGGCGCGGGAACACCTCGCCGGATCCGGTCGCGGAGATCGAGGCACGATGTAGCCGTGCAGCCATGAGCGACGCGCATGATTGGTATGCATCACAGGTATACTGCTGAGGTGAGTATGAGTGGCGACTTCCTCCGTGAGGCGCGACGGCGGGCGGGTCTCACGCAGCAGGTCGTGGCCCGGCGCGGCGGGGTCTCCCAATCCCTGGTCGCCCGGATCGAAGGGGGCGAGGTCGAGCCGTCCCTCGAGCGGTTGCTCGGGTTGGTCCGCGCCTGCGGTCTCGACCTGCAGATCCATGTCACCCCTTTGGACGAGGATGCGTGGACGCTCGTCGAGCGCGGCGCAGCGGTGACGCCCGACGAGCGGCTCCAACGGATGCTCGAGGGCCTTGCGTTGATGGGGCAGGGGTCGAAGGATCGACCGGATGGCTGAGTTCCGCCCGCAGGAGATCTTCGCGGCGCTGGATCGACATGGCGTTCGGTACGTGGTGATCGGGGGACTCGCGGCCGTCCTGCATGGAGCCGCGCACGTCACCACCGACCTCGACATCGCGCCGGAAGAAGCGAAGCGGAACCTCGAGCGTCTCTCCGCCGCGCTCAAGGAACTGAACGCCCGGATCCGTGTGAGTGGAGAACCCGACGGCGTGCCGTTCGATCACTCCGCGGAGTCGCTGGCTCGGGTGCGCATCTGGAACATGCAGACCTCGATGGGGGACCTGGATGTCGCGTTCGAGCCCAGCGGGACGCGCGGGTACGAGGATCTGCGACGCGACGCCGTACCCATGACCATCGGCGGCGTCCAGGTGCAGGTCGCCTCGCTCGCCGACGTCATCCGGTCCAAGGAAGCGGCGGGTCGCGAGCGTGACCGAGCGGTGCTCCCGGGGCTGCGCGAGCTGCTCGCACGCCGGGATGAGGCCTGACGGTGGGTGAGCGCCCGCACCACCACTCACCCCGATGACGATCCCCCCAGCATCGCCACGAGGAGTGGCGCCGGGCCGCTGGGTGGGCGTATGGTCGAACCGTCTGGACGAGGGGAGGCGGTAGGTTATGAGGGGAGAGATGACCGCTGTGGTGCAGCGGATGTTCGATGCCCTGGACAAGGCCGATGTGGAAACCGGGCTCGCCACCATCGGCTCGGAGGCGCTGGGTATCGACGAGATCTCACGCAAGTGGATGCGGAACAGGGGCGAGGTGACCGGCTACGTCGGGCAACTGATGCAGATGGTGACCGACGTTCACTCCGACATCAGCGATGTCCACGAGACCGAGTGGGGCGACACCGGTGTCGTGACGTTCTGGCTGGAGCAGGACTACACGCTCGAAGGGGAGCGCGCGCATATCTCCGCGCCGACCACCTGCGTGATGCGGCGCGAGAGCGGGGAGTGGAAGATCGCCGTCTTCCACTCGATCCCGCTCCCGGCCGAGTCCTAGCCGAAACTGATCAAGCGAGGGTGCCGAGGACCTCGCGCAGCGACCGAGCGACCGATCCGGCCGCCGCGAGGTCCTCGTCCACCACCGCGTCGCGGAGTGCACCCAGATGGGTGTCGATGCGGGTGACATCCAAGGCGTCGAGCACGTGGACGAACCGGTCACGGATCCACTCCATGGTGGCGAGATCCGCCCGTACGCCGGTGAGCGTGCCCGCCCGCGCGTGCAGCTGTGTCCGTCGTGCCCACAGTTCGAACCGCGCGATGTCGATCGCCGTCACCGAGCGGTAGCGGAGTTCGAGGTCGAGGTTCGCGTAGGCGACGTCTACCGACGCCAGCCGCGTGCCCACCCCGTCGCGGGCGTCGATCGCATCTGTGAGCGTGGCGATGGCGCGCGTCGTGGGACGGACGAGACGCGGTGGCACGTCGCCGGACGTGAACGCCTGCCACGCGGTCTCGATCCGACCAGCGCGCTGCGCCGCGCGCTGCCAATCCGAGTCCGTCCGAAGCGGTGCTTCGAAGATCGCATCGGAGGCCGCGCGGATCGTCCGTAGCTCAGTGGGAACCGCGCCGGGGAGCCCGTCCACCGGCAGCGCCAGGGCCATCGCCTCGAGGTCGCCCTCATGCGCGCTCTTGAACTCGCCGTAGCCCGGTGCGAACACCTTGTCGGAGAACGTGCCGTCGTCGTGCAGCTCCTCTGCGACGAAGACGCCGTCGATCGGACCGGAGGGGCCATCGACGCTCTGGTCGATGAGCCTGGCGGTGACCTCCTCGAACACCAGGCCCGGGATGTTCTCCGGCCGGTTCACGTCACCGACCAGGGGATCGCCCGGCATGATCATGGCGGCGGGGCCTTCCTTGCCGGCGAGCCAGGTGCCGTCGGTGTCGGCGATCCGGCCAGACGGGCCGTAGTTGAAGACATCCTCGCCGAAGTACCAGACCGAGCCGTCATCGGCCTGGGCGTAGTAGTCGAGCGCGACCTCCTCGAGCCGCCCGCCCAGGTACGCCGTGTATTGCGACACCAAGACCTCCACGCATTGTCCCGGAGCCCACTCGATGATCCTGGTCTGCGGAAGGAGCGTCGTCTCGGTGCGGAACGGCTTGCCGTCGACGTGGCCGTTCAGTACGGCCGCGTGCAGATCGCTGATCGGGAAGAGCGGGTTCGTGATGCTCGTCGGGTCGTTGAACGGCGCGGCCACCAGGTCGACGCGGTCTGCGTCGGGCGCGATCGGCAGCGAGCCGAGTCCTGCCGCTTCCATCTGCGCCGCTGTCGGTTGGCTCACCGGTGTCGCCGCGGTGTCGTCGCAGGCACCCGCGGGCGTGTGCGCCTGTGCGCTCACCGCCCCCGTCGCCATGATGCTCAGCCCTATCGCGGCTGCGGTCCAGGTCCTCTTCATGATCCCCTCCCTTTCGTCCGGGTCGATGGAAAGGGTGCGGCAGAGCACCTGAGTCTGCGCTGAACACGCGTGCCCCGCGTTCAGCGTGGGTTCAGTCCAGCGCCGTCAGGATGGCCGCCGTTCATCCCCGAAGGAGGACGCACATGCGCACGAAGGCGAAAGTGTTGATCGGATCGACGATCGCGGTCGGCCTCATCGGATCCGCGGTCGGCGTGAGCGTGGCCGCGACATCCGGCGACGGGCACGAGACGCCGCTCCGAGGCTCGGCGCTGGAGCAGGCAACGACCGCCGCGCTGGCACACATCGGCGGTGGAACGGTCATCGAGACCGAGACCGGCGACGACGGTGCGGCCTACGGCGTCGAGATCCGCAACGATGACGGCTCGGTGGTGGAGGTCCAACTCGACGACAACTTCACGGTGACCGGGGTGGAGCACGACGACGACGGTGCGCCCGACCAGGCCGGATCCGAGGAAGGGTAGGCCGCGGGCTGCACCATCCGCGTGCGTCGTGACGGTCCGTCATCCGGGGCCTTCTTCAGCCGACCGCGTTGAGAGACCAGGCAGATCGGCGAAGCCGCGGACGTCCGCGGTGAGCAGGGTGCGTCCGGTCGCGATCGCCGTCGCCGCGATGATCAGGTCGTGTGCGCCCCGTGGCTTCCCCCGGCGCTGCGCATCCACCAGGAGATCGGCGTGCGCCTCAGCGACCGATGCCGTGTAGTCCTCGATATGCAGGGCGGTCGCCACGGCGTCCACGTAGGCGGTCCGTGCCACCCGTCGCTTGCCGGTCGCCAGCCGGACACCGTCGGATAGTTCCGCCAGGGTTGGCGGCGATCGCCACATCGTCCTCTTCGCCGATCATGTTGAGGATCGGTGCTCCCGCGCGCTCGGAGGAGACCAGGGCCGTCGTGTCCAGGATCAGGCGCTCCACTCCCGCTCCTCGGTGGGAAGCTCGACACGGAGGTCCGCGAGTTCTCGGGCCCAGGCGGAGTCCACCGAGGGCGAGCCGAGCACGGCCCGGACGGCCGCCCCGTTCCCCCCGGCCGGCTCGAGGCGGGCGATCACCCTCCCGCGGCGGCTGATCACGAAGGACTCGCCCTCGTGCTCAACGGCATCGAGCAGGTTGGAGAAGTGCCGGGAGGCATCGGTGGCGGAGACGTCTCGCATGCGATCAGATCATCTGAAATCATCGCCGATCGGAACTCCGTCTCGTCGGATCACCGTAGCGGCGCGGTCTGACGTCGGTATCGCGGCTTGCCGTTCGTACCCTCGCGTCGTGGAATGGTCGAAGTCGACGATCAGGAGGGAGTACGGGCATGAACAAGGTCGTGCATTTCGAGATCCCGGCAGATGACGTGAGCCGCGCGAAGGAGTTCTACGGCTCGGTTTTCGGGTGGGAGCTCCAAGATGTCCCGGGGATGGACTACACGATGGTGCGGACGGTGGCCGTGGACGATCAGCAGATGCCCACCGAGGCCGGCGCGATCAACGGCGGCATGATGACGCGGTCGGCGGAGTCGCCGTCGGGTCCCGTGCTCGTGCTCGACGTCTCCTCCATCGACGACTCGCTCAAGCAGGTCGAGGCAGCGGGCGGGAGCGTGGTGCGGCCGAAGACCCCGATCCCGGGGATGGGTGCGTTCGCGTATTTCACGGACCCGGAGGGCAACACGCTCGGTCTTTTCGAGACCGCCGAGTAACGTAGCCGCGGCAGAGTCGTTTCGACGGTCCGGGCTGGCTCCCGGTGCGGGGACGTGCTGGTTCGCTGCCCCGCACGTCCCCGCACCGTCTATGGACAGCCGCGGACCGCCGGGTTGAAGTCCTCGAACATCCCGAGCGGGTTGGGGCGCCAGATCCAAGCGTGCAGGGCCCAGATCCCGAGCGTGTCGTTCCGGTGGAACGCGTGACCGAACAGGGTCGGCGCCTCTGCTCCCCACGCAGCCTGCGGCACGATGTACTCCACCGCCACCAGCTGGAGGCGCTCGCCGCGCACCTCGTAGACCAACGACTCGGGGATCGTCGCCTCGATCGTGGCATCGAGCGTCGACAGGTCGACGTAGTGCTGGCCCATCCCACCCATGGACGACTCGAAACACGGCAGGAACCGTTCGTAGCCCGCGGCCTCCGCCCGTGCGCCGTCGCGGAGCCGTGCTGTCGCTTCCCGGACGCCCGCCAGATCCGCCGGACGTTCGGCCGACACGATCCCGGCGCTCGCGAGCATCGCTGCGATCGCGATGGCAGCGATGACCGTTATCGATCTCGTTCGGCGTCTCATCGATCACTCGCTCCTCTCTTCGCGGTGCTCTAGCCGAACCGGGTCGGCGTCGATGGGACCCACGCGCCCGATCCGCTGCATGCCGCCGCGAGCAGTGCCGCCCGATCTCCGCTCACCTGGTAGATCACCGTCCCCGGGCGCCTAGCCACGATCGTGGCGTCGGGTCCTTGGAACCCCGCGCCGGGGCAGGCCACGAAGTGTCCGTCCGCATGCCCGTTCGCCGACCCGGCCCCGGTGCTCGTGAGCATCGAGGCGAACGCCAGCGTGATGATGACCGTCCTCGTTCGTGTTCGACGTCGCATGTCCTCACCTCTCCCGATCGGTTCAAGATCCTTCCTGGACCTGGTGGATCTCTTCGGCCACGAGGCCGTGTGCCTCGCGGTGCACGGTGGATGCAGCGTCGCTCGAGGGCGCTTCCACCAGGCAGAAGATCTTCCCGTCGCCTTCGTCGACCCAGTAGCGCAGGTAGCGGACGTCGTACTTGCTCTGCGTCTGCAGATCCGCCATGTGCGCCTTCGCCACGTCGCCCAGGGCGACGCCGCCCGCGATCGAGTGGACGTCCATGAACAGCGGCATCGTGTCCTCCTTCTCGTCCGGGGACGTTCCCATCGGACAGGAGCGACCGTACGGACGGCGGAGGCGGCACTCATCGGGAGAACTCCCCATGTTGGGCGAAGCGGCGAGTCCGGTGGATATGGTGGATATGGGGGCTACGAGGCGGCCGAGAGGCCGAGTCGGACGCCCTCGCGCGCGGCCGCGCCTCGCGAATGCACACCCATCTTCGACAGCACCGACGACACGTGGTGGTCGACCGTCTTCGCTGAGATGTAGAGGCGCTCGGCGATCTGCCCGTTCGTCAGCCCGTCGACGAGGCACCCGAGGACATCGCGCTCCCGTGGCGTGAGGCCGTGCGGAGCATCGGTGGTGTCGGCACGGGGCCCCCGGGGGAGCCCGCGCACGCCCATATCGCGCAGCCGGCGTCCAGTCCAGGAAGCCGCGGGCCGTCCGCCCATCGTGCGGAATCCTTCGAACGCCGCGCGCAGCATCGACTCGTCGGAAGATAGCGAGCGGACCACGGCCGCCTCGTAGGGGCAGCCGAGCGCCGACCACGCCTGCGCCGCGCCCTCCAGATCGCCGTCGAACTCCAGCTGGAAGGGCTCCTCTATCCCCGGTGGGGGTTCCTCCACCGCGCCCGCCCGGCGCAGCCACACAGCGAGGTCTCCGGCCAGCCACGCGATCGGCTCGCGGAGAGCGAACGCGAAGACCGGCTCGATCTCCGCTATCACGTCCCCGATCCGTCCTTCGAACCATCGGATCTCCGCCCGGTACCGGCGTGATAGGGCGGCCATCTGTGGCTCTTCCGTGCCTTCGGCCATGGCCAGCCCTTCATCCAGCGCCTGCCACGCACCGGGGTCGCCCCGCCGCCCCAGTATCGCCGCGCGGATCGTCGTCGGCGTCACGCGGTTCCAGACACAGGATCGCGGATCGCGGATCACCGCCTCCGCGGCGTCGAGCGCCTCATCGAGGCGACCTGCATCGAGCATCGCGCGGGATCGGGCGCTCGTGAAACAGAAGGTCCACAGCGGCACGTCGTGTTGCTCGCAGTAGTCGAGCCCATCGATGTAGATGCGCTCGACGCGCTCCGGGCGACGGAGTTCCACTCCGAGTGTGTACATGTCCACGTGGGCACACGCTGCCGCATCGTGCAGATCCTCACGGAGCGAGAGCGCGAGCGCCTGCTCGAGCAGGCTCCATCCCGTCTCGTCGCCTTCGGCGCCGAGGTGCCACCCCTTCGTGTCGAGGGCACTCGCCAGGACGTCGGGGAGGTCGAGGCGCTCCGCGAGCGTGATCGCCGCTTCGCACAGGGCCAGAGCCTCTGCACGATGCCCCTTGATGTAGCGTTCGAGAGCCCGGGCAGCGTAAAGCCTGGCGAGCTCCGGACCAGGCGGCAGCGGCTCCAGTATCGCGAGCGCCTGCCCGAGGGCTTCCGCTGCCTCGGCACCACGACCTGCGCGTGTGAGTAAGTCGCTGATCCAGCGGAGGTCGTCGGCCGCCCGCCGAGCGTCGCCTGCGCGTTCTCGGATCTGGAGCGCCTCACGTACGCTCTCCAGCGCGTCGTCGATGCGTTCGACCAGGAACGCTTCGGCGCAGAAGCGCTCGAGCAGTTCCGCCCTTTCCTCGTCGCCGAGGGAGCCGGCGAACCCCAGGGCACGCTCGTACTGGATGGCCGCCTCGCGATGCGACCCCAACGCGGCTGCGATCCGGGCGGCTTCGGGCGCGTAGCGGATGACTGCCGCCTCGTTGCCGGCCGACTGCGCGTGGAACGCGAGGCGCGCCTGGTCGGGCTCGGTCCCCGCCTCGAGAGCGCCGAGCGCCCGCGCGTGCAGCTCGACCCGACGGTGCGCGGGGATCGTGGACTCGACCGCTTTCTGTGTCAGCTCGTGGGGGAAGCGAAGTGCGTCGCCATCCGAGCGCAAGAGCCCGGCCGCGAGGCAGGCCTCGAGGGCCCCGTCCACCGGGCCCGCGACCATCCCCAGCAGGCGCGGTTCCACCCGTACACCGATGACGGCCGCCGCCTCGAGGACATCACGAGCCGCATCGGGCAGTTGGGTCATGCGCGCCAGAACCGCGTCGCGCACCGTCGTCGGGACGGTCTCCCGTCCCGAGCCCGAAGCGAGCACCTCGCGTACGAAGAACGGGTTCCCGCCCGTCAGTCCATGGACGCGGTCGGGGTCGGCCGCGTCGCCCGCGAGTGCGCGCACCCCGTCCAGCGACAGCGGCGGAACGCTCATCCGACGGATGGAACGGAGTGTCGCGAGCTCGCCCAGGAACGTCCGCAGTGGGTGCGCGGGCGACAGCTCGTCGTCGCGGTATGTCACGATCAGCAACGCGTGGTGCCGCGTCATCCGACGAGCCGCGTAGCGCAACAGATCCAGCGTCGCCTCGTCCGCCCAGTGCACGTCCTCTACGACGACGACCGTCGGCGTCCCGGGTCGCCCGTCGGTCTCGTGCAGGAACGCGGCGAAAAGACGTTCCCTGTCGGTCGGGGCGGCCGCGGCGTCGGCCAGCTCGCCCTTGGTCTGGGCTGCGATATCGAAGAGAGGTCCCAACGGGCGGGGCGTGAACAGCCCGTCGCATCGCCCCCAGAGCCAGCGGGCGTCTGGCATGCGCGACTGGAAAGCCTCGACCAGCACGGTCTTGCCGATCCCGGCCTCGCCTGCGACCAGCACGCATCGGCCGCTCCCCGATGCGGCGTCGGCGGCGTACTCGGAGAGTAGAGAGAGGGGTGGACCTCGCTCGACGAGTTCCATGCCGCCATCTTCCTCCATCGGTGTTGAGGTGCTCAAGCCCTGGACCGGACTTCGGAACGCCCTCGCCTTCGAACACCATGTTCGGGAGGCTCAGAACGAGCCTTCCGCCGTACCGTGGGGCCCATGTCGAAGGCAGAGACCGCCTAGGGATGCCGCGCTCGTTCGGCGGGCTCTGCATCGCGGTGCTACTCGTCGCGTCGGTGGCCTGCACGACTGCCGTGGATCCGATCTCGTCCGCGACGACGTCAGCGGTCACGACGACGTCGGCCCCGTCAGCTTCGGTTCCACCGTCCTCGGTCGTGGAGCCCGGTGGGACGGTCACCCTGGAACCGCCTGCGGACGGTTCCTTCCGGGTCCGTGGCGCGTATCCGCATGTCGACTCCGAGTGCGTGGATGCCGAACAGCCTCGTCTGGATGCCCGCTACCCGGGCCGCCTCACCGTCACGCGAACAGACGACGGATCGCTCACGCTGACCGCGACGCTCTCCTTCGAGCGGTACCTGGAGGGCATCGCCGAGGTGCCGTCGTCGTGGCCGCGCGCCGCTCTGCAGGCACAGGCGATCGCTGCGCGCAGCTACGCGCTCGCCTCCATCGGCTGGCGTGGCGAGGAGGGCGAGGTCATCCGCACGCCGATCTGCGCCACCGCCTCGTGCCAGGTCTACCGCGGGATCCCCCTCGAGCGGCCGGGCTC
Organism: Actinomycetota bacterium; assembly: GCA_046716145.1. GTDB lineage: Bacteria > Actinomycetota > UBA4738 > UBA4738 > HRBIN12 > AC-51. The sequence goes on along the minus strand of JBKJXU010000221.1, from coordinate 2,147 downwards.
GGTCCAGCCGTGGATCGACGCGGTCCGCCGAACGCGCGGACAGGTCCTCCTGTTCGACGGACGTCCCGCGACGACGCTGTACTTCTCCACCTCGAACGGACGGACGTACGGCAACGAGGACGTCTTCGGCGGCTCCGCACTCCCGTATCTCCGCGGCGTGCCGGAACACGATGACGGCGCGTCGCCCACCTCACGCTGGTCGGTCAGGATCGGATCCCGCGACCTGGCGCGGTTCCTGGCGAAGGAGGATCTCTGGCCGGCAGACCGGCGGATCAACGCCGTCTCGGGTGACGCCGAAGAAGTCACCGTTCGCGGCGGCGCGACGTCCATGACGCTCGAGGCGAGCGCCTTCCGTGCGGCTATCAATATCTGGGCCCCGTGCTTGGAGCCGAAGACGTACCCCTCCGATCGTCTGCCGCTCACGATCCCCTCGCGGTGGATGACGGTGTCGTCTGCGAAAGGCGTGACCGTCGTGCACGGGCGCGGTTGGGGACACGGCGTCGGGATGGTGCAGTGGGGCGCCTACGGCAAGGCGAAGCGCGGACGCTCGGCCGCGCAGATCTTGGCGGCGTACTACGGTGGCCTGCGTCCCGAGCGCTTCCCCGAACCCGGGCTGATCCGTGTCCAGATCGCGACCGGGCTCACGCTGCTGCGCATCACGCCATCCGGACCGGGTGCGCTCATCGACGGCGAGCCGTTCGGCCCTGACGCTGCCGTCTTCGACGGGGAGTAGATCCGCCCGCTGTCCCCGACGCCATCGGGTTGCGTTTCAGGGGCTTCGTCGCTACGTTGCGCTTCGACACGCCGATGGGAGGTTCCCCGTGGGGCGAAGGCTCACCGTCTCCATGTCCGTAGCGATGCTGCTGGTTCCTTCCCTGGCACCGACGGTCAACGCCACGACCACCGTCTCGCGGAACGACGGGAACGACGCGCGCGGCCCCCTCGATCTGCGTTCGGTCCAAGCGCGGCACCAAGGAGAAACGACCCGGTTCGTCATCGGCACGCACGAGCCGTTCTCCAACGCACAGGTGGATGGGGAGATCGGCTTCTTCGAGATCGACATCGACACGAACGCGGATAGGCGGGCGGACTACCTCGTCGGGGTCTTCTACGCGGCCGGCCGCATGCGAGGCGTCTTGGTCCGTGCGAACGGCGACCTGGTGGATCGCAGCCTCGCGGCCGGCCGCGCCCGCGGCAGCGGCGTGACCGTGGAGGTACCCGAACGGAAGATCGGGTCGCCGGAGAGTTTCGACTTCGTGATCTTCTCGGTCTGGGCCGGCGATCCGTGCTCGAACCGACGTCCGTGCGTGGATTCCATCCCGAACGAGTACCCCTTGCTCCGCATGGACTACACCGCGCCGGAGATCCGGTTCCCCGCGCCGGATCCCCAGGCGTCCTCCCCCACGCACCCCATCTCGTTCTGGGTCAAGGACGATCGGTACGGCACGGGGGTCGGGGGGTGGGGGATCCAGGTTCGCCGATGGGGAAGGACGAGGTGGGCCACCATCGACGAGGGGACGAAGTCATCGACCACCAGACGGATCTCGCCCGGCGGTGGATCATGGGAGGTCCGCATCGTGGCGGAAGACAGGCGTGGCAACTCGTCGGTCTCCGAGATCCGACGCTTCGTGATGCCGTGGGACGACGCGGATCCGGCTGTCAACTATGGGGGAAGCTGGGTCGCCAACGTCGATGTGGAAGGCATGTTCGCCCGGACGTCGCACGTGGGTCAGAACGGGGCGACGTACAGCATCACCGTCCCGACCGGGGACCGGCTGTGCGTGCTCGGTGGACCGACCAGCGGCGACGCCACTGCAGCGGTGACGATCGAAGGCGTCGCGGCAGGGAACCTGCTGGAGTCCGGCGGCACCCTCGTCGGGGCCGAGGTCTACTGCACGAACGACCTCCCGGCGAGCGGGTCGGCGGCGATCGTCGTCACGGTCACCTCCGCCGAACCGGTGACGATCGACGGCCTCTACGTGGAAGGCCGGACCGCGTAGCGTCGCCTACCATCCCTGGATGGACGCGGGATCATTGCTCGCCTTCGTGCGCTTCCATGCGTGGGCGAACGGGCAGATCCTGACGACGGCCGCGAAGCTCACGGATGAGGAGTTCCGTCAGACGGCGAACCTTGACCACGGCAGCGC
>JBKJXU010000220.1:0-7621 GCA_046716145.1 Actinomycetota bacterium | reverse complement strand
TGTGTGTGGCCGGGTCCTTGGGGGGGATATCACTTTTTAACACACGCGCCTCAGCGGGGGGGGCGGGGTTACGCGGGCCCCCGCGCGCCTACAGCGCGCACGTGCCTCAGGGTTCGGCCATGCAGCTGATCGCGGCGTGGGTGCTCCTCACGGAGGGCGCGCTCGCCCTCATCTTCTTGCCGTTGCTCGTCTTCACCTCGACGGTCGACGTCCCCGTCGGAGATATCGCGACGTTCGGCTCACTGGGCTTGGCCTGCCTGGTTGCCGGGGGGCTGCTGTACTCGAACTGGCGCCTCTCGTGGTGGCTCGCGGTCGCGTCTGCTCTCGGGACGGCCGGGTGGCTGGCTGCCGACAAGGGCCTGACGTCGTGGGCGGAGGTGTACGTCGGCGCGGGGTTCGCCGTCGCTGAAGTGGTCCTGCTCGTGCTGGGGCGCCGGGCAGCCGGGCATCCCGAGGCGATGGCGCTCGCGAGTGCCAGGATCCCTTTCCGCCTCAAGCTCGCCCTCGTCTGGGTCGCGATCTTCGCGGTGCTTGGCCTGTTCCTCGCCCTGGCGGATCTGGACACCGCGTGGATGCAGGACAACGTGCAGTACATCTCGACCGGGGTGTTGTTCACCATGTTCCTCGCGCTCGGCGCGATCGTGCTGGCGATCGTCCTCGCGCTCCTCGGTGCGCTCGGCCGGTTGTCGAGCAACCCGCTCGCCAACGGGGTGTCCGGCTTCTACACGTCGTTCTTCCGGGGCACCCCGCTGATCGTGCAGCTGTTCTTGATCTACAACGCACTTCCGCAGGTAGGTCTGGGCATGGACAGGATCTCTCTCATCAACGTCCTCACCCTGACCGCGTTCCAGGCTGGTGTGATCGGGCTCGGCCTGAACTACGGGGCCTACATGACCGAGATCTTCCGCGCCGGCATCCAGTCGGTCGGCCACGGCCAGGCGGAGGCCGCCGACGCGTTGGGCATGAGCTACGCGCAGCGCATGCGCCGCGTCGTCCTGCCGCAAGCGATCCGCGTGATCATCCCGCCGACGGGCAACGACTTCATCGCCCTGATGAAGGACACAGCCCTGGTGGGTTTCCTCGGGGTGGAGTTGGCCAGGGCGGAACTCTTCAAACGGGCGAATCTCACAGGGAACCAAGACCTTCGCAGGCTGGAGTCGCTCTTGATCGCGGCGGCGCTCTACTGGGCACTCACCGCCATCTTCACGTTCTTCCAGGCGAGGCTGGAGCGGCGCCTGTCGAGGGGCTACGTCAGGATGGCCGGTTCACCGAGGGACCGCCGGCCCAGGCTCCTCTCGGGAGGCGACCTTCACGACGATGCGGACGCCCAGATCGGTGTCCTCGACCGCCGTGGCGGCCAGTACCCACCCCGGCGTGAGCACGGCGGCGGCATGTGAACGCGGACAGGGTGGTCGTGCGGGTCGAGAACCTCCACAAGCGCTTCGACGACCTCGAGGTCCTGCGCGGCATCGACATGGAGGTCGAGCGGGGCGAGGTCGTGGTGATCTTCGGCCGCTCAGGGTCGGGGAAGTCAACGTTGCTCCGGTGCATCAACTTCCTGGAGGACCCCACGGAGGGGACCATCGAGGTCGCGGGGATCCGTCTGGACGGTGGACATCGGACCCGCCGGAAGAAAGAGGAGATCCGGAAACTGAGGATGTATGCGGGCATGGTGTTCCAGCAGTTCAACCTCTTCCCGCACATGACCGCCTTGCAGAACGTGATGGAGGCACCGGTACGGGTCAAGGGACTGAACGAGAGCGACGTCCGCCCGATGGCACTCGAGCTCCTAGCGAAGGTGGGCCTGTCCGACAAGGCCGATGAGTACCCGATCCGGCTGTCGGGCGGTCAACAACAGCGGGGCGCCATCGCTCGGGCCCTGGCGATGGAGCCCGACGTGATGATGTTCGACGAGCCCACGTCGGCCCTCGACCCCGAGCTGATCGGCGAGGTCCTGGCTGTCATGCGCTCACTCGCCACCGACATGCACATGACGATGATGGTGGTGACCCACGAGATGGGGTTCGCCCGCGAGGTGGCCAGCCGCCTGTGCTTCTTCCACGACGGCGTGATCTTGGAGCAGGGGACCCCTGAGGAGGTGTTCGATCACACGCGGGAACCGGAGACCCGTCGGTTCCTCGATGCCGTGCTGTGACCCGCCCGCTACGGCGGAACGAAAGATGACGGGCCGCGGTGCCCCTCGGAACCGATCGCGCCTTCCCCAAACGCGATCCATCCCTATCGAGCACCGCGGCCCGTCACGGTTAGGTCCCTGCGACCCTCCGGCAGCCGCTCCGGGCGAGCCCTTCGCGTCTCATCCGGTGACCCACCGGGACCGTGGCGGAGCCTAGATGCAGGGTTGAGGGCTGTCAACTCGACGAAAGGCATCGCTGACCAGCACGAAGACTGCAACGCCGCAGGTAGCCGAGACGACGCGGAAGTGTGACAAGAAGCAGACCCTCGACCATCACGCGAGGGTCTGCCACACCCCGACGAGGGCCGCGATCATCTCGGGGGAGAAGACATCAAGGCCCGCGATCCTCCCGGTGCCCGGTCTACCCGGGGTCGACGAGGGCGGCGGGGGACCGGAACGGCGCCATCGCGGGGCGCAGGAACAACGAACCGATCACCGAGAGGTACACCAGCCAGGCGACGATCTCGAGCCACGCGGGATCGGCGTTGTAGCCCAGGAGCCCACGCAGGACCGCCCCGATGCCGGTGTCGTCGGGCAGGGTCGTGGACACGTCGAACGCGGTCGCCGTGAGGAACGGGAGCCACCCGGCCTCCTGGAGCTCATGCAGCGAGAAGGCGAACAGCCCCGCAGCCACGACCACCAGCAGCATCCCCGTCACCCGGAAGAAGCTCCGCAGGTTCATCTTGATGCCCCCGCGGTACAGCAGGGCGCCCAGGACCACCGCGAGGCCGAGTCCCAGGACGGCACCGACGAGCTGGGTTCCAACACCCCCGGCGTCCACCGCCGTGCCCTTCGCCGCCGCGAACAGGAACAGGGCGGTTTCGATCCCTTCGCGCAGCACGGCCACGAACGCGAGGATCGCGAGCGCACCGCCACCGGCGACGAGCGCCGCATCGACCTTGTCCTGCAGGTCGCCCTTGATCCGAGCCCCTTGGCGGCGCATCCAGAAGATCATCCACGTGAGGACGCCGACCGCCGCGAGCGTCACCAACCCTTCGAACAGCTGCTCGGCGGTGCCCTCGAACTCAGCCCCGACCGCGAAGATGATGCCGCCGACGATGGCTGAGACGACGATGGCCGAGCCGGCGCCCCACCAGACCAGGTGTTTGTGACCGCCGGCGTGCATCTGCTGCAAGTACGCCAGGACGATCGACACGATGAGGGCGGCCTCGATGCCCTCGCGCAGAGCGATCACGAACGTGGCTCCCATGGGCGTTCCTTCGTCCTTCCTCGCGGATCCGGCGGTGGCGGCGCGAATCCTACCTAGCACGTCGGATTCGCGTCAAACCCGTTCGGATACGAACTATCAGACGGGCCCGAGGGCCTGTCGGCCGCGTGTGGCAGGATGGCCAGGTGCCTGCTGCCGACCCCCGCCAACTGATCCTCCTGGACGGCCACAGCCTCGCCTACCGGGCTTTCTTCGCACTCCCCGCCACGCTCGCCACCAGCAGCGGAACCGTGACGAACGCCGTCTACGGGTTCACGTCGATGCTCATCAAGCTGCTCGGCGACGAGCATCCTGATCTCATCGCGGTGGCGTTCGATGCCGGGCCCCCGACCATCCGCCTGGAGATGGATCCGCAGTACAAGGCGGGCCGGGCCGAGACGCCCACGGACTTCCGGCCTCAGCTCGGTCTGATCGAAGAGGTGCTCGGCACGCTCAAGATCCCGGTCATCCGGATGGAGGGACACGAGGCCGACGACGCGCTCGGGACGCTCGCCACGCAGGCGAGCGAGGCGGGCGTGGATGCCACGATCGTGACGGCGGATCGCGATTTCTTCCAGTTGGTGCGCGACCGCGAGGGGGACCGCGGCGCGGTTCGCGTGCTGTTCAACCGCCGGGGCATCTCCGAGATCGACCGGATGGACGAGGCCGCCGTATCGGCGAAGTACGGGGTCACCCCCGCGCAGTACCTCGACTTCGTGGCCCTCAAGGGCGACACGTCCGACAACATCCCTGGCGTCCCGGGGGTGGGAGAGAAGACCGCGGCCAAGCTCGTGGCGGCGTTCGGTACGGTCGAGGAGCTCGTGGCACGCACCGCGGAGCTCAAGGGGAAGCAGCGGGAGAACGTCGAGGCATCCGCGGCTCGCCTGGCGCTGAACAAGGATCTCGCGCGGATCGTCGTGGACGTGGAACTCCCGATCGGGGTGGAGGACTGCGTCCTGGGCGCCTCCGACCCGGAGGAGGTGCGCCGGCTGTTCACATCACTCGAGTTCCGTTCGCTCCTGGATCGGTTGCACGAGGCCACGGGCGGGCTGAAGCCGAAGGTCGAGGTCGCCGAACTGGATCTGCGGCAGGTCGATGCGGCCGAACTCGCTGGTTTGCTCGGCGGTGGCCCCGTCGCGGTGGCACTCCGGATCGAGGATGGATCCGTGGTGGGCGCGGCCGCGTCGGCGGGCGGCGCACAGGCCGCCTACGCGCCTGTGGCGGGCCCTGGCCCGCTGGCGGAGGCGCTCGCTGATCCGACCGTCGCGAAGTGGACCCACGACGCGAAGGCGCTGGAACGAGCGGTCCTGGGCGGCGGCGGCGGCCTTGGCGGGGTCGTGTTCGACACGCTGCTCGGCGCCTACGTGCTCGACCCTGCCTCCGCGGAGTATCCCCTGCGCACGCTCTGCGAGAACCACCTGGGAACCGACGTCATCGGGGACGCGGAGGAAGCGGGTGCCGGTCAGCTGTTCGCGGACGACCCCTGGCGCTCCACCGCCGCAGCCGCCGCCGCGGTCGGCCTGCTCGCGCCCGTCCTGGAGGAGAAGATCGAAGCGCAGGGCCTGCGCTCGCTCCTGGACGACGTCGAGCTGCCTCTTTCGTCCGTGCTCGCGCGCATGGAGGCGCGCGGTGTCCGTCTGGACGTCGACTACCTCGAGGAGATCGCCGGCGGCGTGCGCGATCGCATGGCGACCCTCGAAGCGGAGGCCTACGGCCACGCCGGCAGGGAGTTCAACCTCAACTCGCCACCCCAGCTGCGTGAGATCTTGTACGGCGAACTCGGGCTGCAGCCGGGGAAGAAGACACCGAAGGGGGAGCTGTCCACCGACGCGAGCGTCCTGGAGAAGCTGCGGGATGCCCATCCGATCGTGGACGCGCTCTTGTCCTGGCGCGAGTTGGACAAGCTCAACTCGACCTACCTCGAGGCCCTGCCGAAGCTCGTCGACCCGCGCGACGGCAGGATCCACACGACGTTCAACCAGGCGGCGGCCGCGACCGGCAGGCTGAGCAGCACGAACCCGAACCTGCAGAACGTCCCGGTGCGCTCGGAGGTGGGGCGGCAGATCCGCAAGGCGTTCGTCCCCGGCACGCCCGACCAGGTCTTGCTGGTGGCGGACTACTCGCAGATCGAGCTGCGGATCCTGGCCCACCTGTCGGGGGATGAGGGGCTGCGCGCGGCGTTCGCCACCGGCGTCGACGTCCACGCCGCAACCGCCGCCACGGTCTTCGGCCTGCCCATCGAGCAGATCGATGGTGAGCTGCGGCGCCGCGCGAAAGCCGTCAACTACGGCCTGGCGTACGGGATGAACGCGTGGGGTCTGGCGCAGCGGCTGGATCTGGCGCCGGATGAGGCCCAGGAGATCATGGACGGGTACTTCGCCGGTTTCCCGATGATCAAGGAGTACCTGCGGGCGCAGGTCGAACGCGCCCGGCTGGACGGGTTCACCGAGACGATCCTCGGGCGGCGCCGCTACATCCCCGAGCTCACGAGCGATAACCGGCGGCTGCGGGAGCTCGGCGAGCGCCAAGCGCTGAACGCACCCATCCAGGGCAGCGCGAGCGACGTGTTCAAGGTGGCGATGATCGAGGTGGATCGCGTCCTCCGAGACCGCGATGACCTCGGGTGCCGCATGCTGCTCACCGTGCACGACGAGCTGGTGTTCGAGGTACCCGCAGCTCGGGTGGAGGAGGCGGCCGACGTCATCCGCGCGCCGATGGAGCACGCTGTTGACCTCGACGTGCCGCTGCTGGCGTCGATCGGCTGGGGGCCGAACTGGGCCGATGCGGCACCCGAAGGCCACTGACGCCGTTTGACGGCGTTCCCGCAGCGTACGTACCCTCTCCCCGGCTGGCGGGGTCACGCATCCCGCGCCGAGGTGAATCCCACCACACGCTTCGGCGAGCGACCCTGCGCAGCGGAAGGAGACCGGACGGATGAGTGATGAGATGACGGCCGCGCCGGAGGCGGCCACGAAGGCGGGCGAGTTGCCCGACCTGACCCCCGAAGAGCTGATCGTGGCCCTGGAGGCCTCGCTCCGCGACTTCAACGATGGCGACATCGTCGACGGCGAGGTCGTCAAGATCGACCGGGACGAGGTCCTCCTGGATATCGGCTACAAGTCCGAGGGCGTCATCCCCAGCAAAGAGTTGTCGATCCGCCACGACGTCGACCCGAACGAGGTCGTCAAGGTCGGGGACCGGATCGAGGCCCTCGTGCTCCAGAAGGAGGACAAAGAGGGCCGCCTGATCTTGTCGAAGAAGCGCGCGCAGTACGAACGCGCCTGGGGCAAGATCGAAGAGGTCATGCGGTCGGGCGAGACCATCAAGGGACCTGTGATCGAGGTCGTCAAGGGCGGTCTGATCCTCGACATCGGTCTGCGCGGATTCCTGCCGGCCTCGCTCGTGGACCTGCGCCGGGTGCGCGACCTGCAGCCGTTCGTGGGCACCGAACTCGAGGCGAAAATCATCGAGCTGGACCGCAACCGCAACAACGTCGTGCTGTCGCGACGGGCGTTCCTGGAGGAGTCGCAATCCGAGGGTCGCAAGACGTTCCTCACGAACCTCGAGAAGGGCGAGCGACGCAAGGGCACGGTTTCTTCGATCGTGAACTTCGGTGCCTTCGTCGACCTCGGCGGTGTCGACGGCCTCGTGCACGTCTCGGAGCTGTCCTGGAAGCACGTGGATCACCCCCAAGAGGTCGTGGCCGTGGGCCAGGAGGTCGAGGTCGAGGTCCTCGATGTCGACCTCGAGCGCGAGCGGGTGTCGCTCTCGCTCAAGGCCACACAGGAAGACCCGTGGAAGGAGTTCGAGCGGACGTCCACATCCGGGACCGTGATCAGCGGTCAGGTGACGAAGTTGGTGCCGTTCGGCGCGTTCGTGCGGGTGGCGACCGGGATCGAAGGGCTCGTGCACATCTCGGAGATCAGCCACGAACACGTCGAGTCGCCCGAGGCGGTCCTTGCGGTCGGCCAAGACGTCGAGGTGAAGGTGATCGACGTGGACGTGACGCGCAGGCGCGTGTCGTTGTCGATGCGCCAGGTGAGCGCGGCCCCGCCGAAAGCCAAGGAGATCGTCGTCGAGGAAGCGCCGGCAGCCACCGGTTCCGCCGGGCCGGACATGTCGACGGCGATCGAGGTGCCGCAGGCGATCTTGGACGCGGTGGCCGCGGCCGAGGACTCGCGCGGCGCCGCGCCGGCAGAAGCCGTCATCCCGCCGATGCC
>JBKJXU010000219.1:0-2661 GCA_046716145.1 Actinomycetota bacterium | reverse complement strand
GCACCTCGTTGAGCCAGGGGAGCTGTGACTCACCGATGTGGAAGCGGGGGAACCGCTCCCGTTCCAAGACCAACACGCGGTGACCGCGACGCGCGAGCGCGCTTGCCGCCGCCGATCCGCCGGGGCCACCCCCGACCACTGCGACTTCGAAATCCCAATCCGCGTCATGCGTTCTCGTCATGCGTAAGAGGCCTGGCCAGCAGCATAGTATAGGCGTCGTGCCTCACTCCGCGGGCTCCGACGCGCGGTCCCAACGCGCGGACAGCATCGTCCGCGCGTTCTCGCGACTCGCGGCACGACGGTCGAGCGACGAGATCGTGGTCTCGACCTCGCGGCGCGCGACTCTGGGTGAGATCGAATCGCTGTCGCGCGCGGTGGCTCGACAGATCGTCGCTCCGTTCCTTCCATCCGGCGGTCTGGTGGGGCTGGCGGCTCCCAATGGGCCCGCCTTCCTGGCTGGTTTTCTTGCCCTTCGTCGCGCCGGCCTGACCGCCTTGCTGCTCGATCCCACGGCGCCGATCGAGGATCGCCGGCGCGTCGTCTCAGTGCTGGGCGCGTGCGCCGTCCTCGAGTGCCTCGAGGCCTGGCCCGCTTCGCCCGCGGACTTCCGCGTCTCCCGACTGGGGGTCGAGACTACGGCGCGATCGATGTCGGACGTCGCCGCGGTGAAGCTCACTTCGGGCTCGACCGGCGCCCCTCGCGGCGTGGCCATGTCCGCGGATACCCTGCTCGCGGACGAGGCGGCGCTCGCGGTCACGATGGGTCTGCGCGATGGGGATCGTCTGTTGGCAGCGATACCGCTGTCGCACTCCTACGGATTCACCACGCTCGCCCTCTCCGCCTTGGTGCGTGGTCTCACGCTCGTGCTGCCGGCCGATCGCGGACCTCTCGCTCCGCTCGCGGCGGCCGACGCGCTCGGCGCCACGGTCTTTCCGACCGTTCCCGCCTATCTGCAAGCGGTGCTCCAGATGTCGCTCCCGCCGGCCCTGCCGAGCGTCGTGCGCCTCGTCATCTCCGCTGGGGCGCTCCTACCCGGCGCGGTGGCGGCTCGGTTCCGGACCACCTACGGGCGGCCGGTGCACGTGTTCTACGGGTCGAGCGAGTGCGGCGGCATCAGCTACGACCGCGACGGCGGCGCCGCGGAGCGCGGCACGGTGGGAACCGCGGTGGAAGGAGTGCGGGTCTCGATCGCGCCGCTGGAGCCGAACGACCCCGGCGAAGGCCTCGTGGTCGTGGAGTCGGCCGGCGTCGGTGAGACCTACCTGCCGGATGCCGATCCGCGCTTGAGCGGCGGCCGCTTCGAAACCAGCGACGTCGGCGCCTGGAACGGCGGCGAGCTCGTGCTGCGGCGCCGGGTCGATCGCGTGATCAACATGCGTGGACGGAAGGTGGATCCCTCAGAGGTCGAGAGCATCCTGACCGCGCTCCCCGGGGTGGATGAAGTAGCCGTCATCGGCCTGGCCTCACCGGGTGGACGGGACGAGGTCGTGCGCGCCGTGATCGCCTGTCCCGCTGGCGGCCTCCAGCCCGAGGATGTGGTGGCCTGGTGCCGGTCGCGGCTCGCGGAGCACAAGGTCCCGCGCAGCGTCGTGATCCTCGACGCCCTACCCCGCACTTCGCGGGGCAAGGTCGACCGCTCGGCGCTCCTCGAGTTGCAGGCCACCGACAAGTCGTTGGCTTGACCGGTGGCTGATCGCCTCGTCAAGGGCCCGCGAATCCCACCGTTTCTGGCGGCGAGCATCGGCCTGCACGGCATCGCGCTGGCGACGTTCGCGGCCAACCCGCGCGCCTGGGGGCTGGCCCTGGGGGCGGTCGTCGCGAACCATCTGGGCTTGAGCGTGGCGTCGATACTGCCGCGGTGCGGATGGCTCGGCCCCAACGTCAGACGGGTGCCGGCCGCCCGCGCCGGTGGCGAGCTGATGGCCCTGACGTTCGACGACGGTCCCGACCCCGACGTCACTCCCGCGGTGCTGGAGCTGCTCGAGAACGGGGGCGCGCGAGCTACCTTCTTCTGCGTCGGGAACCGGGCCGAGGCGCACCGCGACCTGATCGCGGCCATTCGCGCCGGCGGTCACGAGGTCGAGAACCACACCTACAGTCATCCCAACGACTTCGCTCTCCGTGGACCTCGCGCGATGGCGTTGGAGGTCGAGCGGGGACAGCAGGCCATCGAGAGCTCCGGAGGTGGACGCCCGGTTCTCTTTCGCGCTCCGGCCGGCATGAAGAACCCCTGGCTGGGGACCGTGCTCGACCGTGCCGGCCTCTCCCTGGTGTCGTGGACCCGCCGCGGCTTCGACACCGTGACCGGCGAGGGCAAGCGCGTGGCGGCCCGGTTGGTGCGGCGCCTCGGCGCCGGTGACATCCTGCTCCTGCACGATGGCTCTGGAGCCCTCGACGCCAACGGCCGGCCGGTGGTATTGGATGCCCTGCCACGGGTGCTCGACCGCATGCAGAGCCAGGGGCTGCGGTCGAAGCCGCTACGCCAGTTGCTGATCGGCGACGGGTGACCTAGCAGGTCGCTGAGAAAGGCAGTGTGTCAGCGCCCTGCATCCGATCCGCGGACGGAGCGGCCGCCTAGAGAGGGGCGGGACGCAGCGATCAGGCTGCCTGCGTCACTTCGGCGAGGACGTCGCGCATGTCGGCGAGCCGTTGGTCGGACTC
>JBKJXU010000218.1:0-7402 GCA_046716145.1 Actinomycetota bacterium | reverse complement strand
GCCCCGCAGGGCCCGCCCTCGAACGTCAGAGGGACGCCGCCGGTTACTTCACGTAGAGGCTCGCGGACGAGAGGCCGCCGCAGAGGAAGGCGTCGGCCGAGTCGACGATCCCATCGTCGTTGGAGTCGTCGTAGATGCCGGTGACGACGAAGAGCACATGCAGGGTGTCGCTGCTCGCCGTCGCCTTCGCCTTGACGAGCATCTCAACGACCGCCTTCTTGTCGACCAGGCCCTTGTCACGCACCTTCGCCGGCGTCAGGTAGGTCTTCCACGTCATCCCCGTGATGCTGGCGAAGTCGAGTCCGTTCGACGAGCAACCCTCGCCGGCGAGCACGGCGGCGAAGCCGGGTTCTGTCCCCATCGTGAAAGGACCACCGAACAGGCCGTTGGCTCCCCACGTCCCCTTGCCCATGGCGAGATCAGAGTCATCCACACCGAGTACGACGAACTGGCGCTCGCTGTCGGGGGAGGTCGACGCCGGGCGTAGGGTCAAGATCGCCTTCGTGCTACTCCCCGGCGTGATCGCGCCCGGCCCCACGATGAAACCCTGGATCACGAAGCACGAGCTCAAGACGAACGCGAGCGCGGCCACGACCGCGACACTGACGAGCTTCTTCATCGAGACTCCTTCCCGGGGCTGGACCCTCCAGTGCCCCGAGCGGGCATCGTCGCAGCGTCACCGCGCCCGCACAAGCAACAAGCCGGCCAAGCCCGCCGTCTCCATCACGGCCCGCGAGGCGGCGAGGCGTTCTTCGACGCCCGGCGCATCTCGCCGTCACGGTCGGCCACACAGGTCGGAGTCGTGGAACAGGTGGACGTTCGGCGCCACGCGCCGTCCCGGTCGGTGCGGATCTGCTCGCGATAGCCGGCCGGACCATGCGGACCGCTGCCGGTCGGCTCCACGTCGATGTCGATCAACCAGCGCAACATGGTCCTCTCGAAGGGGCGATGCATGCGCCAGACTGCCCTCGACACGCGCGAGAGGGGTTGGCATGAGGCTCGAGGACAAGGTGGCGATCATCACCGGCGGAGGTACGGGGATCGGGGCCGCGACCGCGCGGCTGCTCGCGCACGAGGGGGCGAGGATCGTCGTCACGGGTCGGCGTCCCGAACCGATCGCCGCGGTGGCCGACGAGGTCGGGGGTGTAGCGGTCGCAGGCGACACGGGCGACCCCGCGCACGCGGCCGAGGTCGTGGCGGCAGCCATCTCGACCTTCGGCCGGATCGATGTGCTCGTTGCAAGCGCCGGGGGTGGGGCCGAAGGCTCGGTGGGTGACATCGACGACGAGGGTTGGCGTCGAACCTTCGACACGAACCTCAACGGACCGATGATGCTGGTGCGCGCCGCGCTGCCGGTGATGCTCGAGCGAGGAGGAGGGTCGATCGTCCTCGTCGCGAGCGTCAACGGGATGGCGGCTGCGCCGGTCTCCGCCGCCTACGACGTCTCGAAGGCCGCCTTGATCGCCCTGGCTCGCGCGATCGCGGTCGACTACGGCGCGCGAGGGATCCGCGCCAACGCGCTGTGCCCGGGCTGGGTGGTCACGCCGATGGGAGACAGCGCCATGGACGAGTTGGGCGCCTCGAAGGGTGTCGGTCGCCAGGAGGCCTACGGCCTGGCCACGGCCGACGTTCCCATGCAGCGCGCCGGCTCGGCCGAGGAGATGGCGGCGTGCTGCCTGTTCCTCGCCTCGGACGAGTCCTCGTTCGTGAACGGGACGACGCTCGTCGCCGACGGCGGCGGCTTAGCCGTGGAACTCACGAGCAGGGCGTTCGCGCCCGGATAGGCGACGGGGCCTGGTACTCGTCGCCGCCGGGTGCCCGGGGTGGGGGTCGAACTCCCACCGAGCCGATGACGGCCGATACCGGATCGTGTCGGCGGATGCCGTGACCAGGAGCTTCGGTCGAGCAAGCAAGTCGTTCGATGTTGGTAGGTGTCGCCGGATAACGTTGATGCCGTTAGCACGGCGTTAGCACAGGGGTCGGACGCGTGTCGGAACGATCACCCCTGTCCCGCTCTGCTGACTACGAGCTGAGGGCCGTGGCCCGTTGCAGGAGCGTGTCGGTCTCGGAGTGCGCGGGGTCGAGTGGCTCGATCATGAGCCCACCAGCCGGTAGAGGTGCCAGCGATCGGGGACGCCCTTCAGCTCGTGCTCGCCGGCCTCCTCGAAGACGAGGCCGGAGCCCGCCACCAGATCCTTCACCGTGGAGGAGACCAGCACCTCGTCGGCCCCGGCCCGTGGCGCGCCCCGGGCTCCTATGTGAACGGCGATCCCGCCGACCTTGTCGCCGATGGTCTCCAACTCGCCGGTGTGCAGCCCGGCGCGGATTTGTAGGCCTAGCGGTTTCACCGCGGCACCGATGGCCTGGGCGCAGCGCACAGCGCGGGCGGGTCCGTCGAAGGTGACGAAGAACCCGTCGCCCGCGTTGTCGATCTCGCGTCCGCGGAACCTGCCGATGAGCGCACGGCACTTCGAGTCGTCCTGTGCCCACAGGTGTCGTCCTGTCGTGAGCAAGGTGTGAGCAAGACCCGTCATCCATAGAACTGGCGTCGGGGTCGACGATGGGGATACCCTGTGCGCCCAGATGCGTTTCCATGTCCTCGGACCGCTTGAAGTACTTGGGGATGGCGGGGATCCACTGACGATCGCCGGGTCGAAGGAGCGCACGGTCCTCGCCAACCTCATCGCCCGTGCGGGGGTCGTCGTCTCCATCGATGACCTCATCGATGAACTGTGGGGCGACAACCCGCCGAGGACGGCCGAGAAGACGCTGGGCTCCTACGTTTCGAGGCTTCGCAAGACTCTCGAGCGGGGTCGCGCTCCCGATCTTGCTGGCGACGTGCTCGCCACACTCGGCGGTGGCTACGTGCTGGCGCCGAACGGTCACGACATCGACGCGATCCGATTCGAAGAGCTGGCGAAGGACGGCCGCGATCTCCTCGATGAGGGCCGGGAGGAGGCAGCCGCTGGCGTGTTGGACGAGGCTCTCTCCCTGTGGCGCGGTGCTGCATACCAGGGACTCAGATATACGAACTTCGGCGCGTCCGAAGGGGAGAGGCTGCAGGAGATCCGACGGTCGGCCATCGAAGACCGAATCGATGCCGATCTGGCCACGGGATCCGATACAACCCTTGTCGCGCAGCTCGAAGGACTGGTGCGCGAAGAGCCGCTGAGGGAACGCCGATGGGCACAGCTCATGCTGGCGCTCTACCGAGCGGGACGCCAGGCGCAAGCTTTGGACGCCTATCGCCGTGCTCGGGAGGGCCTCGTCAACGAACTCGGGATCGAGCCCGGTCCTGCGCTGCAGGAGGTGCAGGCGGCCATCCTCCGGCACGATCCTGTGCTCGATGCCGGTTCTCGCCCCGCCGGGGGACGGCCGAAGCGGACGGACGTGTGCCCCTACAAAGGTCTCGCGCGCTTCGAGATTACTGATGCCGAGTTCTTCTTCGGCCGCGAGCAACTCGTCGCCGAAGCGACCGCACTTCTCGTGACGGGGCGCTTCCTCGGACTGGTCGGAGCCTCTGGAAGCGGCAAGTCGTCGCTGCTTCGCGCCGGAATCATCTGGGCGCTCGAGGGCGGCGCTCTTCCGAGCAGCGATCAATGGACTACGCTTCTCTTCAGGCCGGGTCCCCATCCGCTCGGGTCCTTGGAAGAAGCTCTTCGCGGATCGACATCAGAGGCCAACGGATCGCTTTCTCTCTCGACGATCGCCACACCCGATCTCTCCGGACAACGCTTCGTGCTGGCCGTCGACCAGTTCGAGGAGGTTTTCACTGAATGCTTCGACGAGGAGGAGCGCACCGCGTTCCTTGACTTGCTCACCGAGGCTGCGACGGTCCCCGAGGGCGGAGTCGCGGTCATCCTCGCGATGCGAGCGGACTACTACGGTCGCTGCGCCGAGCACCGCCCGCTGGCTTCGTTGCTCGGTCGGAGCCAGCTCTTGGTGGGTCCGATGAAGGCGGACGAGCTCCGACGGGCGATCGAGCTTCCCGCGGAGCGCGCAGACCTTCAGATAGAAGTCGGGCTGACCGAGGCGCTCGTCGGCGACGTGGCGGGGCGACCCGGAGGACTTCCTCTACTGTCCACTGAGCTGCTTTTGCTTTGGCAACAGCGCCGCGATCACGTCCTCCGCATAGAGGACTACCTTCGCTCGGGCGGAGTCCAGGGGGCTGTGGCGCGTCTGGCGGAGGAGGCCTTCGGGCGACTCGATCCAAACGAGCAGGCGGCGGCACGCCTGATCCTCCTGCGGATGGCTGAGTCCGGAGACGGCGAAGACGTCATCAGCCGTCGAGCCCCCCTTGCCGAGTTCGATTTGGATCGAGACGCTGATGCAGCGCGAGCTCTCGCCCTGCTGGTGGACGCTCGGCTCATTTCGGTGGCCGACGAGACCGCGGAGGTGGCTCATGAGGCGTTGCTTCGAGAGTGGCCGAGGCTTCGGGACTGGTTCGAGGAGGACGCCTACGGGCGCAGGTTGCACCGGCATCTGACTCAAACCGCCACAGCGTGGGAGGAAGGCGGTCGCGACGAGGGCGATCTGTACCGTGGCGCCCGACTCACCGCGGTGCTCGACTGGGTCGGTGCTCATGATTCAGACTTGAACGATCTGGAGCGGGACTTCGTCTGGCGAAGCCGAGTACTCTCCGATGGGCAGGCCGTTGGGGCGCGGCGCACGAACCGGCGCCTCCGTAGCCTCCTGGTCGGCATCGCGGTCCTCCTCGCGCTCTCGTTGATCGTGGGCAGCCTTGCGCTTGGGCAGCGTGATGAAGCGCGTTCGGCCGCCGATGTCGCCGATGCGAGACAGCTCGCTGCCCGCTCGCTTGTCGAGGAGGACCTTGTCGTGTCGCTGCTCCTCGCACGTGAGGCGGTCAGCCTCTACGACGCTCCTGAGACACGGAGTGCGCTCCTAGCGAACCTTCAACGCACTCCGGCCGTCCTGGCCAGGATGTACGCGCCCAGCGGCCCGTCACCTCTCGGTGACCAGTCGCAATGGATCGAGATCTCGCCGGACGGCGGCACGGTCGCCATCGGTGACTCGGGTTCGGTGGTCGAGTTCTTCGACGCGACCCAGTACTCGCCGATCGGAGGGTTCACCGTCGAAGCGGGGACGCAGCGTGGCGCCTTCAGTCCAGATAGCGCGACGCTCGCGATCGTGTCAACCGGTGAAGAGATCGTGCTCATGGACGTCGACACCCTCACCGAGCGAGCACACGTGTCAAGCCGGGGATCGCGCGTGGATGCGATCGGCTACGCGTCGGACGGTGCGACGCTCGTAACAGCCGAGACGTTCGACGAGGGAGCGTTCCTCGTCCCGCGTGATCCCGACACCCTCGAACCATCGGGTCCGAAGGTGCGTGCAGACGACTCCGACGTCACGGGGCTGGCGTTCTCGTCCGATGGCCGGTGGCTCGTCACGACGAGCAGCGACTCGGGCGAGACGGTGCTCTGGGACGCTCGCACCCTTCGCCCGGCGCGCTCCTTCGAGGTGGCGGCGAGCGATACCTCTTTAGACGCGGCAGCGAACGACGTTGCTCTCAGTCCTGACGGCTCCATCGCGGCGCTCATCCATAACGTCTCCGGCCACGCGGAGGGAGACGTCTCATTCCTAGATCTCCGGACGGGTGGTGTGCGGACCGGCTCAGGAGGTCATCAGGGACAGGGTGACACGCAGTGGGAGGCGACGGGGGTTGCCTTCACTTCGGACGGGCGATCGGTCGTCACCACCGGCAACGACTCGAGGGTCCTGGTCTGGGATGTGGCATCGGCGACGGTGCGCGAGGCACTCGCCGGAAGCGCGGACATCCAGGTCCGCGGGCCGGCGCTCTCGCCCGACGGGACGACGGTCTTCACGACGGATCGCACCAGGGACGTGGTCGCCTGGGACCTCGGCCGCGCCCGCCGGCTGGACCGGCCATTCGTCGCGGGCTCGGGGTACGAGGGCTGGCCTTGGTTCGCCCTCAGCCCGGACGGCGGCATGCTCGCGATCATGGAATCGGATGATTGGGGCAGATCAGGCTCGGTCCATCTGGTGGACACGTCCAGCCTCGCCTCGGTCGGGCGCATCCCTTACCCGCGCAGCATGCCGCAGGGAGTGGATTTCAGCCCGGACGGTCGGACGCTCGCGGTCGGCTCCTGGAATGACGACGTTACCCAAAGCTATGTCAGGGTCTGGAACGTCGACACGGGACGGCCTATCGGCCCAGTTCTGCCCGGCATCGAGCCCGGAGTGGCCGTGTGGGCTATGGAGTTCAGTCCGGACGGCAACACCCTCGCGGGCGGTTCCAACGTCCGGGGGAACGTCAGCGGGCGGGTTTCCTTCTGGGACGTCGCGACGTGGGAACCTCTCCGGGCATCTCTGGACCTCCGAGAGCCGGTGAACGACCTCATGTTCACGCCGGACGGTGCGCACCTCCTTGCCGTGACAGGTCTCGCAGAGAGCGGTGACATCGTCTATTGGGACATGGCGGCACACAGGGTGGAGAGGAAGGTTCCCGCCGACGACGCCGGCGTCTGGTGGACCGACGTGTCCGACGACGGACGCCTCGTGGTGACGGGGGGGCAAAGCAGCGGCGTGCAGCTCTGGGACGTCGCAACGGGAACGCCCGTGGGCCTTCCTCTCGCAGGGCTCGCCGAAATCGCCGACACGGTCTCGATCAGCCCCGATGGGAGCACCGTCATCGCCGCGAGCAACGCCGGTGAGGTCCTGATGTGGGACGTCGCGACCGGCACGATCCTGGGAAGGACCTTCCCCGGTCCTGGATCAAGCGACTGGCTCGCCGCCTCGTTTACTCCGGACGGTAACAACGTGGTCGTCGTTTCCGACTCTGGATCGGGGTGGGTCTGGGACGTGGACCCGGCTTCTTGGGAAACGCGGGCGTGCCAGATCGCCGGTAGAAGCCTCACGCTGGCCGAGTGGGAGCACTACCTACCTGGCCGCCCATATGACGCGACCTGCGGCTCCTGAGTCAACCGGCGAATGCAGACGTTCCGCAATGCTTCCGCAGGTATTCCGCAAACCCCTCGATGCACCCTCCCGATGAAGCGGGCAAAGGTCTCGTCGAGTGGAGGGGGTGGCGCAGTGGATACGCACGTGATCCGCACCGTGAGGCGGTCTCGATTGACCGTCGCCGCCGTGCTGTTGGCGCTGGCGATCGCGGTTGCCGTGTTGACAGTCCAAACGAGGTCGATCTGGTCGGCGACCTCGGATGGTGTCGTCCAACCGCCGACCGCGAAAATCAGCCCGCAGGCGGTCGGGGACGAACTGGTCTCTCGGGACGACGGCGGCAACGTGGTGGACCGCCCGTCTCTGCGGAAGGTCAAGACCAAGAGGTCGGGCTGAGCGGCGCCATCTTGACTTCTTGGTCGAAGCGGCGTGGGAAGGGATCGTGCGCACCGATGCGCACGAC
>JBKJXU010000217.1:0-12211 GCA_046716145.1 Actinomycetota bacterium | reverse complement strand
GGCCGAGGTCATCGCTCGCCGCGCGATCGAGGCCGCGCTCACGCGCGCCCGCGGTGGCGACGTCCCCATCCCCGCGAGCAGCCACGGAGGTCATCGATGAAGGTCGCAGCCACCCTCACCGTCAACGGCACGGCCTACCCGGTCGAGGTCGACCCGCACGTCTCGTTGCTCCGCGCCGTCCGCGAGGGGATCGGGCTGACCGGCTCGAAGGAGGGCTGCGACGACTCCGAGTGCGGGGCGTGCATGATGCTGCTCGACGGCAAGCCGGTGAACTCGTGCTCGTACCTGGCGCTGCAGGCCGAGGGCCGCGAGATCACCACGGTGGAGGGCCTGGCCGACGGCGACCGCCTGGCCGCGTTGCAGGCAGCGTTCCTGCAGCACGGCGGCGTCCAGTGCGGGTTCTGCACGCCGGGGATGCTGATCTCGGCCACGGCGCTGCTCGATCGAAGCCCCGAGCCGAGCGAGGACGAGATCCGTATCGGGCTCTCGGGCAACCTCTGCCGCTGCACGGGGTACGAGGGCATCGTGCGTGCGGTGCAGACCGCCGCCGCCTCGAGCTGAGCTCGGCCTCGTGGACCGATACGGCGTTCGTAGCGCGTGCGCATGCCTGGATCGGATCGCACGTCGAGGTCGCGGGGCCGATCGTGCAGACGCACGTGCAGGTCTGGTCGACCGTCATGCGGATCCCGACCGCGCACGGCACGGTCTGGTTCAAGGCGCCCGAGGATCCGACCGAGGCGGCGCTCACCCGCCTGCTGGCCGGCGAACGGCCGGCCGTCGTCCCTGAGATCATCGCGATCCATCCCGACCTCGGATGGTTGCTCCTTCGCGACGCGGGCACCCGTCTGCGCGAACTCCTCGATGCCGATCTCGACCTGCGCCACTGGGAGACGGTCCTGGCGACGTGCGCTGATCTGCAACTCGCCGTGGCGCCCCACGTGGAGCGGCTCCTCGCGATCGGTGTCCCCGACTTCCGGCTCCCGGGGCTGGCCGATCGTGTGGCCGCACTGCTGGAGGCAGAGGAGTTCCTGCTGATCGGCCAACCCGACGGGCTCACGAACACCGAACGTGACGCGCTGCGGCGTGAGATCCCCACGATCGCGTCGCTGTGCAGCGAGCTGGCCGCGGCGGGCATCCAACTCGATCCAGCACGACGACCTGAACGATGGCAACGTCTTCGTCGGCGAGGAGGGCTACCGGATCATGGACTGGGGCGACGCATGTGTCTCGCATCCGTTCCACACGCTCACGGTGGCGCTGCGAGCCACGGCGTCCCGACTGGATCTGGAGCCCGGCGGGCCGGAGATCCTGCGGCTGCGCGATGCGTACCTGGAACCCTTCGCGGCGTTCGGGAGCCGGGACGAGCTCGCACACGCGGCCGACATCGCGTACCGGACGGGCACGCTGGCGCGCGCGCTCGCGTGGCATCCCTACGTCGCGGACCGCGAGCCGGCAGACCGGCTGCCCGCTCTCGAGTCGGTGCCGTACGGCCTGCTGATGTTCCTGGCGCGCGGGCCGCTGGGGGCGTGGCGGACGGGCTAGTCTCGCGCGATGAAGGCGCGTTCGATCGGGTCGCTCGAGGTCTCGGTCGTCGGCCTGGGGTGCAACAACTTCGGCGCGCGCGTGGACGAGGCCGGCACGCGAGCGATCATCGACGCGGCGATCGACGAGGGCATCACGCTGCTCGACACCGCCGACATCTACGGCTCGACGAAGTCCGAGACGTTCCTGGGCAGGATCCTGAAGGGGCGCCGGGACCGTGTCGTGCTCGCGACCAAGTTCGGGATGCGGCGCGAGCCGCACGTGGCGGGCGGCGCCTCGCCCGCGTACCTCCGCACCGCGGTGCAGGCGAGCCTGCGGCGGCTGCGGACGGACCGGATCGACCTGTACCAACTGCACACGCCCGACCCGTCGGTGCCGATCGCGGAAACGCTGAGTGCCCTCGACGACCTCGTCCGAGAGGGTCTGGTCCGTGAGATCGGGTGCTCGAACTTCTCGGCCGCGCAGGTGCAGGAAGCGGCCGCCGCTGCCACGGGAGCCCGGTTCGTCTGCGTGCAGAACGAGCTGAGCCTGTTGGAACGCGCCGACGTGACCGAGGCGTTGCCCGAAGCCGAGCGTCGGGCGATGGCCTACCTGCCGTACTTCCCGCTCGCGAGCGGCGTGCTCACGGGGAAGTACCGGCGGGGCGAGGAGGCCGCGCCCGGCACGCGTCTGCGCGAGTGGTACGACGAGGCCGAGCGCGCCGAGGCGCTGGCGCCCGCCGTGCTCGACCGGGTGGACGCGCTCACGGCGTTCGCTGCCGAACGCGGTCACGGTCTGCTGGATCTGGCGTTCGCGTGGCTGCTGGCGCTCGCACCCGTGGCGTCGGTGATCGCGGGTGCCACGACGCCCGAGCAGGTGCGCGCGAACGCGGCCGCCGGGACCTGGCAGATCGACCCGGAGGACCTCGCGGGCATCCCGGACTGAGCGGTGCCGCCGGGTCTACCCGAGCAGCGCCTTGCCCATCTGCTTGCGGTACCGCTCGTTGAAGTCGTAGAGGAACCGGTCCTGCCGCGGGTAGACGCCGGTCGTGAACGCGCGCGAGCCCACACCGGTCTGTGCCCGCTGGCATACCTCCCAGTCCTGCTTGGAGATGAGGTCCCACAACTCGACCACGGGCTCGGGCAGGAACAGCGCCGGGTCCGCGATGGTCTCGGGTGCGAACAGGTACTCCGAGACGACCGTCGTGTGCGAGGGCCCCGTGGGGTAACCGATGTAGTACATGACGCAATCCGGATGCAGGTTCAGCATCAGGTTCGGGAACTGATACGCCCCGTAGTACATGGAGTAGTCCTCGGGCTCCAGGCCGGGGAACTTCGGCAGTTGCGATTCGCCGGCCACGGTGAAGCTCGTGGCGCCTTCGCGCATCCAGTTGCCGTCATCCCGCGTCACCTCGTCCCAGACCTCGCCGAACCGGAACAACGGCACCACCTGGACGAGTTCGGGGTGCACGGTGGGGCAGTGCAGGCACTCGTTGTAGTTCTCCACGATGATCTTCCAGTTCGCCTCGACCTCGTAGACGAGCCGGACCCCGACGCGGAGTTCGTCGAGCTTGAAGCGCTCGAACATCGACAGGCTCTCGGCGCCCTCGCCCATCTGTTCGAGCAGGGGCCGGGGCTCATCCCGGGTCAGGTTGACGAAGATGAATCCCGAGTGGGTGTCGACCGCGAACCCGTGGAGCGAGTGCTGCGACCGGTCGAACCGCTCGTCCTCCTTCACGTTGGGCGTGCCGATCAGGCGGCCGCGCAGGTCGTAGGCCCACCCGTGGTACGGACATGCGAACGCCTTGCGGACGTGGCCCGTCGCGGGTTCATCGTCGAGGAACTTCGTCCCTCGGTGGCTGCAGACGTTGTAGAACCCCGCCAGATCGCCTTCGTGGGTGCGGGTGATGAAGATGGACTCGCCGGTCAGGTTGCGCACGAGGTAGTCACCCGGCTCGGGGATCTCTTCGGTCCGCCCGACGCAGACCCAGTCGCCCCACCAGATCCGCTCGCGTTCCTCGTCGAAGACCGCCTGGCCCGTGTACTCGGCTCCGGATAGGGTCGGTCGGGGGCGCCACGCTTGCTCGTCGTAGCGGATCGCGGTGGGGCTGACCATGGTGTTGCCACTCTCCTTCACGCGGGAACGGAAGGAAGGATAGCGAGTCGGGGTCAGGATCAGGGGATCCAGCAGCCATCAGGATCCGTCGATGGACGAGACCTTCCGGACCCAGATGCGCGATGGCTACATGTTCGGAAGACCTCGGGATCATCGAACCGGGCCAGGCGCATCTCAAGAAGCGAAGCGCTCTCAGTTCGGCGGCGCCAACCGTGCCTCGAGCGCTGCGACGTCGAGCGCCGACCCCGGGGAACGCGGATCCATCGCTTCGAACGTCTCCACCAGGAGCCGGGCGATCGCCCAGTTGCGGTACCACCTGCGGTCGGCGGGGATCACGTACCAGGGCGCGACGTCGGTGGAGCAGCGCGCGATCGCCTCGTCGTAGGCGGTCATGTAATCCGTCCACAGTGCGCGCTCGTCGATGTCGCGCTCGCGGAACTTCCAGTGTTTCGAAGGGTTGCGCAGGCGTGCGAGCAGGCGTTCGCGCTGCTCCTCGTAGGAGATGTGCAGGAAGCACTTCACGATGGCGGTGCCGGCATCGCTCACGCGCCGTTCGAACGCCTTGATCTCCTCGTAGCGGGCGCGCCAGGTGTCCTCGGAAACGAGGCTGTGCACGCGGACCACCAGCACGTCTTCGTAGTGCGACCGGTCGAACACGACGACCTCGCCCGGCCCCGGCAGCCGCCGCTCGATGCGCCACAGGAAATGGTGCGCCAGTTCCTCCTCGGTGGGCTCCTTGAAAGCGGCGACGTCCACACCCGCGGGGTTCATCGCCCGGAGCACGTGGCGGACCGTGCCGCCCTTGCCGCTCGTGTCCATCCCCTGCAGCACCAGGAGCAGCGATCGGGTCCCCTCGGCCCACAGGCGTTCCTGCAGGTCGTCGAGGCGCTTCCCCAGAGCGGGAAGGCCGCCCTCGGCCTCCTCGCGATCCGCGACGCCGGGCGTGGACCGCGGGTCGGGCAGCGAGACGCTGCCGCCGGCCACGGAGGCTCGAAGGAGAGGGGTGAGGGACCCGTCGTGGCTCAAGGCGTGCACGCTAACCGACCGATCGTGGCACGGTCCGGGACCCGGGCTCCTTGCACTCGAACATCTGTTCGGGTAGGGTCCCGCGACAGGAAGCCGTCTGATCACAGGGGTGTAAGTTATGTCGGACCCACTCGGTAGCGTGCTCGGTACCACGAACGGAACGCTCGCCCGGTCCTCCTCCGGGGTGGGCCGGGATCGGAAGGAGGATCGCGTGGATCGCGACAAGGTCTTGGAGGTCACGCTCCAGCAGATCGAGAAGCAGCACGGCAAGGGCGCTGTCATGAGGCTGGGGGAGCACCCGGCGGGCGCCGGCATCACCACCATCCCCACCGGTTCGCTCGCGCTCGACATCGCCCTGGGGGTCGGTGGCATCCCGCGCGGCCGGATCGTCGAGATCTTCGGTCCCGAAGGGTCGGGGAAGACCACCGTGGGGCTGCACATCATCGCCGAGTCCCAGCGCCTGGGCGGGATCACCGCGTTCATCGACGCCGAGCATGCCCTCGATCCCACCTATGCGCGTGAGCTCGGGGTCAATATCGACGAGTTGCTGGTCAGCCAGCCCGACTCCGGCGAGCAGGCGCTCGAGATCTCCGACATGCTCGTGCGTTCTGGAGCGCTCACCCTGGTCGTGATCGACTCGGTCGCCGCGCTGGTGCCCCGCGCCGAGATCGAAGGCGAGATGGGCGACACCCACGTGGGCCTGCAGGCGCGGCTGATGTCCCAAGCCATGCGCAAGCTCGCCGGCTCGCTCTCGAAGTTCGACACCACATGCATCTTCATCAACCAGCTCCGCGAGAAGATCGGCGTCATGTTCGGCTCACCGGAGACCACCCCGGGCGGCCGCGCGCTCAAGTTCTACTCGTCCATCCGCCTGGATGTCCGCAAGATCGAGAACCTCAAGGACGGCCAGGAGGTCGTGGGCTCGCGCACCAGGGTCAAGGTCGTCAAGAACAAGGTTGCGCCGCCCTTCCGCCAGTGCGAGTTCGACATCATGTACGGCAAGGGCATCTCGAAAGAGGGCTCGCTGATCGATGTCGGCGTCGACCTCGAGATCATCAAGAAGGCGGGCGCCTGGTTCACCTACGAGGGTGAGCAACTGGGACAGGGCCGCGAGAACGCGCGCGCCTTCCTGGCCGAGCACGTCGACATGCGCGACGAGATCGAGCGGAAGGTGCGAGACGCCGTGGGTCTGAACGGTTTCTCCGAGGACGACGACGAGCCCATCGAGATCATCCCCGACCTCACCGACGAGGACGCGCCACCCGCGGACGCGAAGGCCTCGAAGAAGGCCGACTGACCGCGTGTCCGCGGACCGGCCCCGCGCGGGCGGCAAGCGGAAGGACATCCACGAGCGGGCGCTCGGGCTCCTGACGGTGCGGCAACGCAGCCGCCGTGAGCTCGAGCGCCGGC
Organism: Actinomycetota bacterium; assembly: GCA_046716145.1. Classification (GTDB taxonomy): domain Bacteria; phylum Actinomycetota; class UBA4738; order UBA4738; family HRBIN12; genus AC-51. The sequence goes on along the minus strand of JBKJXU010000217.1, from coordinate 6,139 downwards.
TCGTCCAGGCCGGGTTCGAGCCCACGGAGGTGCAGGACGAGCTCACACGCCTGCAGGCGGTGGGACTCCTGGATGACGAGGCGTTCGCCAGGGCCGTGGTGGAGAGCCGGGTGGGACGCCGTGGTGAGTCCCGGCGGGCGGTCGCCGGTCGTCTGGCGCAGGCGGGGGTGGACCGTGCAACCTCGGAGCTCGCCCTTGACGACGCCGGCCTGGACGACGAGGCGGCCGCCGATCGCCTGGCACGGGAGCGGGCGACGCGCCTCGTGGGCCTGGAGCCTCGCGTCGCGCACCAGCGGCTGGCGGGCTTCCTCGCGAGGCGGGGCTATCCGTCGGAGGTGGCTCACCGGGCAGCCCGCCGCGCGCTTCTGGTGGATCCGGGTATGCATCAGTGAGTCCTAGGGGGAAGGTCTGGATCCTTAGCGACCCCGTCGTCCGTGACGACCGTCTTCCCTCTCTGTCGTCGCGGCCCACCGACTACCCGCGAGGCGCGCTTCGTTGAGAGCAGGCTGTCGGGTGAAAGGTCATCGTCTGGAGGTGAACGGCGCGCGCTCCTTCCGGCATCTGACGTGATGCCAACGTGTCTTCTTGACAGGGAGGGGTGCAGAGTATGGTCGAAAGGAAAGGTTTCCCCGTGTGGGGAGGTGGCCACGCCGAGAGAACGGTCCGCCAGAGGTAGATGGGCCTTCGGGGCGGGAGCGGCGGCTGTGTTGCTGCTCCTCATGGTCAGCCCGGTGTTCGGGGAGGATGCGACGCCGGTGCCAGACACGGGTACGGAGGCGTTGTACGCGGCCTCGGGGTGTGGCGAAGGCCATCCCGCGACAACCGGCTCCTACTCGTACATCTTCCCCCTCGAGGGAGCCCGTTCCCCGAACGCGGCTGTCACCGACTGGCTTTCGAACGAGCCAGCCTTCGACGTGGATCCAACGGTCGTGGACGAAGCCGTTGCGGATGCCTGGATCAAACCCCGCGGCATGGACGTCTTGCTGCCCGGGGTAACTCTGCATCTCATGGAGCTGGAGGACGGATCCTTCTTGGTGTCGGGGTTCCTAACATGTGGCGTCTAGTGAGGGCGACCTTCCGCTTCGTCGCCGGCGCCGCGGCCACGGCCTCTCTGATCGGCTTGCTGGGTACGCCGGGGCTCGCACGACCCCCTCGTCTTCTTCGATCCCGTGTACTGGGATAACCATCAAGACATCGACTACAAGATCGACGCGTCGATACCTGGATCGAACGGCTCTGCGTTCGAGACACGGATCCACAACGGTGCCGATGAGTGGAACGCCGTCACAGGGGTCAACGGCTTCACGTTCGACGACGATGGTAATGGTGATGTGGGTTTCACCGGGCCGTGCAGCTGGGAGGACACAGCTGCCGTGGACATCTGGGTGTTCTACGAACCGATTTCGCAGTCTGGTGCTGCCGGTTTGACGCTGCGGTGCGAAGTCTATGACCTCGGACTGGACGTGTTCATCGTTGAGGCGGCACGTATCCAGTTCGATCCGGAATTCACCTGGTACACGGGAACGGGTAACGTTCCCGCAGGCGAAGTATGGGTGCAGGAGCTTGCGCTTCACGAGTTCGGGCACGCCACGGGCACGTTCCGCGGCGGGAACTACGATGGCCACTGGGAGTCTCCGCCGAGCAACAAGTGCGCCTTCGGAGGCAGTGAGGCCGACTGGACGATGTGCCCGGCCGCCTATGCAGGCAAGAGCTATTGGCAGCCCCTCGATGAGCATGACATCGATACATTCCAGTCCTGGTACTAGCAAGTGAGCTTGACCTCCCAGTGTGCCGGCCTTGCATGCTGGCGCCTCTCGGACAAGGCTTGCCCGGTGGGCTCGCCCGCCGTATGGTGTGGAAAAGCTACTGACCATATCGAGAGGCAACCAACCGGACACCGAACGTCAACCGGAACGGCGTATCCCGTGAGCAGGAGTACCTTCAACCGACGATCATCCAAACAGACGGAGTGTCGCACGCTCTGAAGCGACCGCCTCCGACCCTGCTCAGACTGCCGCACGGCACGTGACGGACCCGTGAGGTCCTCTCCCTGACGCAGGGAGGAACCATGGGCCCGGTCATCGTCGGCATCGTCGCCTCGCTCGTCGGCCTCGGTGCCGGGTTCCTGATCCGTTCGTCACTCGCTCGATCCGCCGCCAGCAGCATCGAACAGCACGCCCAGCAGAAGATGGTGGCCGCGGACCAGCGCGCGGCGCAGGCCGAGCAGGAGGCGGCGCAGACGCTCCGCAAGGCCGTCGAGGACGCCAAGACCTCGGCCGCCCAGCTCCGGCGCGAGGCGGAGGAAGACGTGAAGTCGCGCCGGGATGAGATCGCCCGGCTGGAGCGCCGGATCCAGGAGTCCGAAGACGAGATCCGGAGCCGGATCCAGAAGCTGGACTCGCGCGAGGCCGAGCTCGCAGAACGCGACGAGAAGCTCGCGCTCGTCCGCCAGCGCCTGGAGAAGGCTGCGGAGCAGCATCAGGCCGAGCTGGAGAAGGTCGCGGGGATGACGTCATCGGAGGCACGCGAGTCACTCGTGGGCCGCGTCGTGGATGACGCCAAGCGCTCGGCGATGGCCCAGGTCCGCGAGATCGAGCAGCGTGCCCGCGAGGATGGGGAGGAGCGGGCGCGCAAGATCTTGACGATCGCCATCCAGCGGGTGGCCTCGGAGCAGACGGCCGAATCCACCGTGGCGGTGTTCAGCCTGCCGAGCGAGGACATGAAGGGGCGGATCATCGGCCGCGAGGGCCGCAACATCCGCGCGTTCGAGGCGACCACGGGCGTGAACATCATCATCGACGACACGCCCGAGGCCGTCGTGTTGTCGTCGTTCGACCCCGTGCGCCGCGAGGCCGCGCGGATGACGCTCGAGAAGCTGGTGCAGGACGGCCGCATCCACCCCGCGCGCATCGAGGAACTCCACGAACGGTCGATGAACGAGATCGAGGAGCGGATCCATCGAGCGGGGGAGGACGCGGTGGCCGAGGTCCAGATCACCCAGATCCACCCGGAGATGGTGAAGCTGCTCGGACGCCTGCAGTACCGCACGTCCTACGGACAGAACGTCTTGAAGCACCTGGTGGAGTCGGCGCACATCGCTTCGGCGCTCGCCTCGGAGTTGGGACTCGACCCGACCATCGCGAAGAGGGGCGCCTTCCTGCACGACATCGGCAAGGCGGTCACCCACGAGGTGGAGGGGTCCCACGCGATCATCGGAGCCGAGATCGCGAGGCGGATGAAGGAGGATCCCGAGGTCGTGCACTGCATCGAATCCCACCACGGCGAGGTGGAGCAGCGAACCATCGACGCCGTGCTCGCGCAGATCGCCGACTCGATCAGCGGCGGTCGTCCGGGAGCGCGCCGAGAGTCCATCGAGACCTACGTGAAGCGGCTGGAGCGCCTCGAAGAGATCTGCAACGCGTTCGAAGGGGTGGAGAAGGTCTACGCGATGCAGGCCGGACGCGAGGTCCGCGTGCTCGTCCAGCCGCAGGCGATCGACGATATCCAGGCGCAGGTGATCGCGCGCGACATCGCCAAGCAGGTGGAAGAGGAGCTTCAGTATCCGGGTCAGATCCGGATCACGGTCGTACGCGAGACCCGCGCGACGGAGTTCGCCAGGTAGTCGTCCGAAGGTGTCGCGGGCTCATCCCCACGTGTCGGACGCCTTCGAGCTGCTGTCGCTCAGGTGCCGATCCTCCAACGCCTGGTCGGGCTCGTCGGCGGGATCGACACCCGCGCGAAGAGCAGCCAGATCCGCCTCGAGCTTCCTGCTCGCACGCTCGGCCGCGTCGGCGCGGCGCGTAACGCCTTCGAGGAGCGTCCGCAGTTCCTGGAATTCCTCATCGGTGCGCGTGGACGGCAGAGCGGCTTGCTCCGTGGACATGCGCAGCTTCGCCTCGGCGGCCTCTGCGGCGGTATAGGCGCTTCGGGCTCGCGCCTCGGTCTGCTCCAGTTGGAGTTCCAGTTCCGCAACGACCTTCGCAAGGTCGTGATCTTCGGCGTCGCCCGGACCGGGCCTGTCGACCTGGGTGGAGACCCCCTGGGATCTCGCCTCCTCGAGCATGACCTCGAGCTCGCGGATCCGGTCCTCGGCCAGGGCAGCTCGGGCGGCGTAGGCCTTCGCCTCCTCAGGTGACGCAGCCTCGGCGAGCCGAGCCCGGATCTCTGCCAGCTCGGCGTCCGCTCGCGCCAGCCGCGCTGTCGCCTCCTGGGTCTCGGCATCATGCTCTGCATCCTTCGCAGAGGCTCTCGACAGCGCATCCTCCAGGGTCGCCGCGCGGGAGCGCTCCGCGGCCGCCTGGCCCTCCGCAGCCGTGGCCAGTGCCTCGGCGGAAGCCAGAGCCGCCTGGAGTTCTCCGGCGGCTGCGACGGCGGTCTCGTACCGCCGCTCCGCGTCGCCGACAGCTTCTACCTTCGAGCGGGCTTCCTCGGCCGCGTTCCGAGCATCCGCGATCGCCGCCTCGGCCTGCTCGGCTCGCGCCTCCGCGGCGCGGAGCTGGGACTCGGCGGCCTCGACGCGCTCCTCGGTGACACGCTGGGTCTCCTCGAGCACGCGGGCGGCTTCGCTTTCAACCTCGAGGATGCGAGACCCTGCCTCCTCGGCGGCAGCTTCTGCCTGCAACATGCCGACCTCGGAGGCCTCGATCTTCGAGCGAGCCTCCTCGGCCGACCTTTCGGCGGCGGCGGTCGCCTCGAGGCTCTCCGCCAGGGTCGCCTCGTTCGCGTTCAGTCGATCCGAGGCATCCGAGACCGCTGTCTCGGCCTGCTCGGCTCGCGCCTCCGCGGCGCGGAGCTGGGACTCGGCGGCCTCGACGCGCTCCTCGGCGGCACGCTGGGTCTCCTCGAGCACGCGGGCGGCTTCGCTTTCAACCTCGAGGATGCGAGATGCTGCCTCCTCGGCTTCGGTCTCTGACCGCTCGGCGCGCGCCTGGAGCACCTCGACCTTCGAGCGAGCCTCCTCGGCCGACCTTTCGGCGGAGGCGGTCGCCTCGAGGCTCTCCGCCAGGGTCGCCTCGTTCGCGTTCAGTCGATCCGAAGCATCTGCGATCGCCGCCTCGGCCTGCTCGGCTTGCGCCTCCGCGGCGCGGAGCTTGGATCCGGCGGCCTCGACGCGCTCCTCGGTGGCACGCTGGGTCTCCTCGAGCACGCGAGCGGCCTCGGTCTGGACCTCGAGGGTGCGAGATGCTGCCTCCTCGGCTTCGGTCTCGGCCTGCTCGGCGCGCGCCTGGAGCACCTCGACCTTCGAGCGCGTCTCCTCGGCAGCGTTGCGAGCATCTGCGATCGCTGTCTCGGCCTGCTCGGCTCGCGCCTCCGCGGCGTGGAGCTTGGACTCGGCGGCCTCGACGCGTTCCGCGGCGGCTCGCTGTGTTTCCTCGAGGACGCGGGCGGATCCGGTCTGGACCTCGAGGACGCGAGAAGCTGCCTCCTCGGCCGCAGCCTCTGCCTGCTGCATGCTCACCTGCAAGGCCCCGACCTTCGAGCGAGCCTCCTCCGCTGCTGCCTCGGCGCTTGCCAGCTCCCGCTCGAGACGTGCCCGATCTTCTTCCGCCGCGGCCTGGTCCTCGGTCATCTGTCCGAGGGTGGTACGCAGAGCCTCCCCCTCCTGGTTGGTTCGGACGAGCTCGCTCCGTGCACCGTCGCGCTCGAGGGTCGCAACCGCGAGCGTTTCGTTGACTTCGGCGAGCGTTGCGCGGATCTCCCCGAGTGCCTCCTCGGCCGCGTTCCGAGCATCCGCGATCGCCGCCTCGGCCTGCCCGGCTCGCGCCTCCGCGGCGCGGAGCTTGGACTCGGCGGCCTCGACGCGCTCCTCGGCGGCACGCTGGGCCTCGTCGAGCACGCGAGCGGCATCGGTCTGGACCTCGAGGATGTGAGAGGCTGCCTCCTCGGCGTGCGCCTGGAGCGTCTCGACCTTCGAGCGAGCTTCCTCCGCTGCCGTCTCGGCGCTTGCCAGTTCCCGCTCGAGACGAGACCGTTCCTCTTCCGCCGCCGCCTGTTCCTCGGTCATCTGTCCGAGGGTGGTACGCAGAGCCTCCCCCTCTTGGATCGTTCGGACGAGTTCGCTCCGGGCGCCGTCGCGCTCCAGGATCGTGATCGCGAGCGTTTCGTTCACCTCGGCGTGGGTCGCGCGGAGCTCCTCGAG
>JBKJXU010000216.1:0-2593 GCA_046716145.1 Actinomycetota bacterium | reverse complement strand
GCTCCACGCTCATGTCCCTTCAGGGCGAGCTGGGGAGGCAGGAGATCGCGGCGCGGCAGGCCGCGCTGCGCAGCAAGCAGAGCGTGGACGTGCTGACCATGCGCGTGGCTGCGGCGAGGCGTGCCCGCGAGCGCGCGCAGGAGCTGTTCGGCCAGGGCCTCCTGAACAAGGTCGACTACGAGCGCACCCAGGACGACCTCGAGATCGCTTCTCTCGAATTGAAGAACGCGAAGGAGACGGGCGTCCTCGAGCGGCGCCCGCGCTCCTGAGTCGACCGAACGGGACACAGCGCGCAGCTCCCCGCGTACGCGCGCGGCATGCAGCTCTCCCGAGGCAAAATCGTCGAGGTCGAGCACGAGCGCGGCGACCCCGACGACTCGCGCATCGCGGGCATGCGGCGCGCGATGTTCGGCCCCGGCGTGAGCGTCGTCGTGATCTTCCCCCTGATCGGGTTCGTCCTCGTGCTCTATGGGTTCCGCCGCGGTCTCAGGGGCACGACCCTCCTCGCGAACGGCATCTTCGGCGTCGGGAAGTTGAAAGCGAAGGAGCCGACGGACACCCGGATCAACAACCGGACGGTCTACAAGCTCACATTCGAGTTCGTCGCCGAAGACGGGAAGACCTACGAGGCGGTCGAGAGCACGGACACCCCGGAGCGGCTCGAGGACAAGAACGAGGAACTTCTCCTCTACGACCCCTTCCGGCCGTCGAACGCGCTCATGGTCGATGACCTCCCCGGCCACCCGGAGATCGACCGCGAGCTGGGGCTCATTCGCCCGGTCGGGCTCGGCGCGGCGGCGCTCGCGCTCATCCCGCCCGGGATCACGCTCCTGGGGCATGGGACGTACGCCTGCTTCCGCTACTTCGCCTAGTTGCGCGGGCGACCGTCCGACGAGAGCGGGGCATGGCACGGCTCCGCCGGCTTCTGCCCCTCGCGCAGACCGACTCCCGTCAAGGCGACGTCGACCAGATTTCGCCAAAGACCTTCCACGCGCCGTTTTCCTTGATGATCTGGACGGTCGCCTTGGACTTCTTCTTGGCGGCGTCGAAGCCTTCGACGTCCAGGTTGACGCCGCCCGCGCTCTTGGTTTCCTTGATGACCTTCACCCCGGTGTACTCGTCGAGGGCTTTGAGGATCCTGAACCTCCTCTGGCGGTCGGCCTCCGGCGGGGCGGCGAGCTGTTCTCGCATCGTCTTCGCCAGGAAGGGCAGGAGATCGTCGATGGTCTTCGCCTTCTCGAACGCGGCGCGGTACGCCAGGTAGAACTGGGTCGCAGTCTGTTCGGCCGGCTGCGCGGCCGCGAGGGTCGCGACCAGAGCCAACGCCATGGAGGGAGACAAGATCCGCAGGGCCTTCCGTGTCGGCATCGTCGATCCTCCTCAAACCCCTGAGATGCCGGGGGCGCCCAATGCTACTCCGGTCAGGCGCGAGGGGGCGCGAAGGGGCCGCGTGTGGGCGCCGCGTGCTAGCATCGCGGCATGATGCGTCGAATTCCGCTTGTCACCACGTGTCTCACCCTCGCGTCGGTGATCGCGGTGTTCGCGCAGACCAAACCGTCGATGGGAAGCGTCGAGCTCACCGACGCCGCCGGGGACGTCGGTCCCATTCGCACTTCAGATGGCAGCACTGAGAAGACCTTCCCGGGTTTCGACGTCGTCACGCTGTCGATTCTCAGCGACGGGAAACAGATCACCTTCTCTGCGACGCTGAAGTCTCCGCCCGCGGACGTGGCGAGCAGTGTGGTGGAGCTCTATTTCGACGTGGACAACTCGAAGAAGACCGGTGCCGCGCTGGACTATACGCAATTCGGCGGCTTCGAATTCAGGGGTTTGCTCGAGGCGTGTCTCGAGTTGAGCAACTCCATGCGGTCCTGCGCGGGAGCCTCCGCCACGCCGACCGACAAGCTTGTGCGCCGTTGGGCCGTAGTGAGCCTTGATCGATTCAAGGGAGCAAAAGAGAGTGACGGTGTCGAGCAAGTTGTGGATTCGGCAGGCTTCTTCACCCCGATCAAGCCACCGAAAACACCCATCGTCGGAGCAGTGGTTCAGGCCGCTCTCGCCTACGACGCGCTCAAGGTCGCGTCGGGTCGGACGATCCGGCTCGTCGTACGCGAAGGGTCGGCTCATCCAACTCCGACCGGCACGCCCCAAGGGTTCTTTCCTGAAGTGTTGCTCACGCTGAAGTAGCCGACCGATAGGACGTTTGAATCCGCGGGCACGCTCGCGGAACTCATCGGTGAGAGGCTTCCGCCCCTACGCAGCGAACATCTCGCGGAGCACGGCGAGCGCCTGTCCCAGTGCAGGTAGGGGCAGGATGCCGAGACGCTTGACGAGCCTCTCGTGGTCCACAGTTCGAATCTGATCGAGGACCACGTGGCCAGACTTGCCCTGGAACGTACAGGGGACGCGGAAAGGGTAGGAATGAGTGCCGGTGGTCAGGGGCGCGACGATGAAGGTTCCCAGGTGGGCATTCAGTTCGTCGGGAGAAACGATCACGCACGGCCGCGTCTTGCGGATCTCGCCTCCCCGGGTCGGGTTGAGGTTGACGAGGAAGACGTCTCCACGGCCGACGCGCGCTACCGCCAACTCCACT
>JBKJXU010000215.1:0-7557 GCA_046716145.1 Actinomycetota bacterium | reverse complement strand
GTGCACGGGTCCGGCCGCGTCGACTGGATGGCCCTGCGCGAACGGATGGAACCCCTGGCCACGGCCCTGCAGAACGGCCTGTATGGCGACCGCGCGTTCGACCGGCTCCTCATCCAGCCCGGGAAGGCGTTCGCGCGCATCACGGCGTTCGTCGTGGACACCAAGATCATCGACGGCGCGGCCAACGCGCTCGGGGGCGGCGTGCGACGCCTCGCCGATCGCGGGCGTCTGTTCCAGACCGGCTTCGTACGCTCCTACGCCCTCGTGGTGTTCCTCGGTGCGGTCGGCGTCCTGGCTTTCGTCGGGAGCAGGCTGTGAACGACCGGATCCTCACCGTCATCACGTTCGCGCCCCTGGCGGGGCTCGCGGTGTTGCTCGTCGGCGGGCGGGGGCTGAGCGAGGAGAAGGTGCGCTGGACGGCGCTCGTGACCTCCCTGATCACGTTCGCGGCTTCGCTCGTGATGTTCGGCCGGTTCGACCGGACGGCGGAGGGCTATCAGTTGGTGGAGGACGCCACGTGGGTGGCGTCGGCGGGGCTCCGCTATCTGTTGGGCGTCGATGGGATCAGCCTGTGGCTCGTGCTGCTCAGCACCTTCCTGTTCCCCGTATCGATCCTGGCGTCGTGGACGATCCGCGACGACGTCCGCCGGTACATGGGGGCCGTGCTCGTGCTCGAGACCGCGGTCTTGGGCTCGTTCCTGGCGCTCGACGTCTTGCTGTTCTTCCTGTTCTTCGAGGCCATCTTGGTCCCCATGTACCTGTTGATCGGTGGATGGGGAGGCGAGCGGCGCCTCTACGCCGCGATCAAGTTCTTCCTGTTCACCATGGCCGGCTCGGCGTTCCTCCTGGTGGCGGCGCTGTTCCTCTACGCCCACGCCGGCGACCAACTGGGGCAGGGCACCTTCGACCTACGGACCCTGCAGGCCCTCACCCAGAGCTTGCCCGTGGACACCGCCCGGTGGCTCTTCCTCGGGTTCTTCGTCGCGTTCGCGGTGAAGGTGCCGCTCGTGCCGCTGCACACGTGGCTCGCCGACGCCCACACCGAAGCTCCGACGGCGGGCTCGGTGCTCCTGGCCGGGGTCTTGCTCAAGGTGGGCACCTACGGGCTGATCCGCTTCAACCTCGTGCTGTTCCCCGAGGCGTCGCGCTACTTCGCCACGTTCGTCTCGATCCTCGCGGTGATCGGCATCGTCTACGGCGCCGTGTGCGCCTTGATCCAGATCGACGTGAAGCGGCTGGTGGCTTACTCCTCGGTCTCGCACCTCGGCTTCGTGGTGCTCGGCATCTTCGGGTTCACCCAGCAGGGGGTGACCGGCAGCGTCGCCCAGATGGTGAACCACGGCCTCGCGACCGGTGCGCTCTTCCTGTTGATCGGGATGATCTATGAACGCACGCACACCCGGCGGCTGGATGAGATGGGCGGCCTCGCCACGCCGATGCCGTGGCTGCTGGGGGCCTTCTTGTTCGCGGTGTTCGCCAGCGTCGGGCTGCCCGGGCTGAACTCGTTCATCGGCGTGTTCCTGGTGATCGTCGGGACGTTCGCGGTGAGCACGTGGCTCGGCGTGGCCGCCGTCACCGCCGTGGTGCTGGCTGCCGTGTACCTCTTGTGGTCCTACCAGAGGGTCGCGCACGGTCCGGTCCGGCCCGAGCACAGCATGCTGCCCGACCTGCAGGGCCGCGAGGTGCTGGTCCTGGCTCCCGTGCTCACCCTGTTGCTCGTGCTCGGCGTCGCGCCCTCCCTCGTCACCCGCGACGTAGATCCGGCGACCACGCGCGTCATCACGCACGTGCAACCCGGGGGCGTCACGGACGTCGGCGACGTCGCTCGTGCGCACGAGCGGGAGGGGGAGGAGCCATGACGCCTGAGATCCACCTCCAGCCGGTCCTGCCCGAGTTGATCCTGTGCGCTGCCGCGATCATCGGCCTGTTGTACGAGGCATTCGCGTCGCGTTCCTCGCCCCGGATCCATTTCGCGGTGGCGTTCGCGGGCCTGGTGGTCGCGGCAGCGGCTGCCGTCCTGCTGTGGGATTGGGCGGGCCCGGCGACCGTGCTCGGTGACACGGTGCGTGCCGACCGGTTCGGTGTCCTGGCGCGCTGCATCCTTCTCCCGGCGGCGCTCGTCGGGTCGCTGTACGCGCTGGCGGCGAGTGACCGCGACCCCGCCGGAACGCGGGGTGAGACGTTCCCGCTGCTCATGTTCGCGACGGCCGGGATGACGTTGTTCGCGGTCTCGAACGACCTGATCCTGGCCTTCCTCGCGCTCGAGATCTTGTCGCTGTCGCTCTACGTCTTGACGGGGATCACCGGCACCGCCCGTTCGATCGAAGCGGCGATGAAGTACTTCTTGTTGGGCGCGTTCTCCTCGGCGTTCTTCCTGTTCGGGGTGGCGATGGCCTACGGCGCGACGGCGAGCACGAAGATCGACCAGATCGCCGGGGCGCTGTCGGGGCGGACGGGCTCGCAGGCGCTGGCGCTCCTGGCGGTGGCCTTCCTCGCGATCGGGTTCGGGTTCAAGGTCTCGGCGGCGCCGTTCCACATGTGGACACCGGACGTGTACCAGGGCGCCCCGACGGCCGTGACCGCCTTCATGTCGGCGGCGACGAAGGTGGCCGCGTTCTTCGCGCTCACCCGGGTCCTGCTCGTCGCCTTCCAGTCGGCCACGTGGGACTGGGTACCCATCGTGTACGCCCTCGCCGTGGTCTCGATCGTGGTGGGCTCGGTGCTCGCGATCGCGCAGACCGACGTCAAGCGGATGTTGGCCTACTCGAGCGTCGCCCACGCGGGGTTCATCCTCACGGGGCTCACGAACGCGGAGTCGCAGGGCATCCGAGCAACCGTCTTCTACCTGGCCGTCTACGCCCTGATGACCCTCGGGTCCTTCGGTGTGGTGATGCTCGTTGCGTTCCGGGGCGAGGAGCGAACGGATCTGGGCGCGTACGCGGGTCTGGCGAAGCGCAGTCCCGGTCTGGCGGCGTTGATGACCGTGTTCCTTCTCTCCCTCGCCGGGATCCCGCCGACGGGCGGCTTCATCGCCAAGGTCGGGGTCTTCACGGCCGCGATCGAGGCCGGACACTGGGGCCTTGCGCTCGTCGGCGTGATCGGGAGCGTGGTCGCCGCCTTCTTCTATCTGCGGGTGATCGTGGCGATGTACATGCGGCCGTCCCACGCGCCCGAAGAGGATCCCTCGGGATGGAGCCGGGCCGTCGTCGGGGTGCTCGCCGTCGCCGTCATGGTGCTCGGTGTGTTCCCCGGTTCGATCTCGGGCGTCATCGACCAGGCTGCGACCCTAGGATGGTGAGGTGATGCGGCGCGTGATCCCGGGTTTGGAGGCTCCCGACGAGGCCCTGGAGGCCGATCTCCGGGCGCGCCTGGATCGGGTCGAGGATGCCTTGGAGAAGGCCGTGGTGGCCGACTCCGATCTGTTGGCGGCCTCGGCGAGGCATCTGCTCACCGCGGGGGGCAAGCGCATCCGTCCCATGCTCGTCCTGCTGTCGGGAACCTTCGGCGACCCCGCCGACCCCCGGCTGATCCCCGGGTCGGTCGCCATCGAGCTCACCCACCTCGCCACGCTTTACCACGACGACGTCATCGACGAATCCACCGACCGCCGAGGTGTCCCCTCCGCGAATGCCCGCTGGGACAACACGGTCGCCATCCTGACCGGGGATTACCTGTTCGCGCGGGCCTCGGAGATCTCCGCCGACCTCGGAACGGACGTCTGCCGGCTGCTGGCGCGCACGATCGCGGTCCTGTGCGACGGGCAGATCCGTGAGGCGAACGCGAGCGGCAGCCTGGGGCAGACGCAGGCGTCCTACCTCGAGGTGATCCGACGCAAGACCGCGGTGCTGATCGCCGCGTCGTGCCGGCTCGGCGGGATGCTCTCCGACGCCGAGGAGGAGGACCTCGAGACCTTGGAGGCGTTCGGCGACTCGCTCGGGATGGCGTTCCAGCTCTCCGACGACATCATGGATCTGACGGCGTCGCAGGTGGAACTTGGCAAGGAGCCGGGTACCGACCTGCGTGAGGGCGTCTACACGCTCCCGGTGTTGCACGCCGTGAACGAGGGTCCGCATCGCGACGAACTCCAGCGGCTCTTGTCGCACGGGGCACCCGAGGGCGAGCGGCTCGACCGTGCGCTCGCGCTCATCCGCGACGGGGGTTCGGTCGAGCACGCACGCGCCGCGGTGGCGGCCGAAGCGGCACGCGCGGTGGGACTCGCCAACCGGCTCCCCGCGGGCCCGGCGCACCACGCGCTGGTGCAACTGGCTCGGTTCCTCGCTATCCGCTGCGGCGCTGAGGTGCAGGCGTGAGGTCGCTCGGCGTGCGGGGCCCGGCCGCGCGAAGGTCGCTGCTACGATACGGCGCGCCATCCGGGGACCGGCCTCGGGGCGGCGTCACGAGGGGTACCAGGCGGGCCTGAGGGTGGACTACTACGGCTCCTACGGGGTGATGCTCGCGGTCGCGGTCGCGGGCGGGCTGCTGGTCATCGTCGCCTTCACGGCAGCGCGTCTGATCGCCCCGCATCGCCCGGTCGACGGCAAGCTCACCACCTACGAGTGCGGCATCGATCCTGTCGGCGAAGGCTGGTCGCAGAGCCAGGTCCGCTACTACGTCTACGGTTTCCTGTTCGTGATCTTCGACGTGGAGAGCGTGTTCCTCTTCCCCTGGGCGCGGGTGTTCGAGTCGCTCGGCTACCAAGCCGTCGTGGAGATGACCATCTTCCTCGGCATCCTGGGCGCCGGCCTCCTCTACGCCTGGCGTAAGGGGGTCCTGCGGTGGGCGTGATCACCGAGAAGACAGCGCTTCCCAGGGTCAAGCCCGTCAAGTTCCTCCTCAACTGGGGGCGTCGCTATTCCCTGTGGGTCTTCAACTTCGGCCTCGCCTGCTGCTCCATCGAGTTCATCGCCGCCTCGACGGCGAAGAACGACTTCATCCGGCTGGGTGTCATCCCGTTCGCACACGGGCCGCGCCAGGCCGACCTCCTGCTGGTCGCCGGCACGCTCACGGACAAGATGGCCCCGGTCATCAAGCGCCTCTACGACCAGATGCCCGACCCGAAGTATGTGATCTCGTTCGGCTCGTGCTCCAACTGCGGCGGTCCCTACTGGGACTCCTACTCCGTCACGAAGGGCGTGGACCAGATCATCCCGGTGGACGTGTACGTGCCAGGGTGCCCTCCGCGGCCCGAGGCGCTCCTGCACGGGATCATCGAGTTGCAGAACAAGATCAAGGACGAGGACATCCAGGAGAAGTTCAGCAGTGGGACGACCGCTGTCATCTGAGGAGGTCGGTTCGCGCCTGCGGGCGCGGTTCGGCGACGGCGTGGAGGTCTCCGACTCATTCGGGCACGCCGTGGCGGTGGTGCCGCGCGAGATGTACCACGATGCCGTTCGCTTCTGCCGCGATGAGCCCGACATCGCGTGCGACTTCTGCGACTTCACCGGCGCGGTGGATCTGGGCGACGCGGGCCTGGAGGTCATCACGCACCTGTACTCGATCGAGCACCACCACAACGTGCGTCTCAAGGTTCGCCTCCCGTCCGAGGACCCGTCCGTGGCCTCGATCCACGACCTATACGCCACGTGTGATTGGCACGAGCGCGAGACGATGGAGATGTTCGGGATCCGCTTCGAGGGACATCCGCGCCCCGTGAAGCTGCTGCTCGCCGAGCCGTTCGAGGGCTACCCGCTGCGCAAGGACTTCCCGCTCATGTCGCGCGAGGTCAAGCCGTGGCCGGGCGCCGTCGAGGGCGAGGAGGACGAGGACGAGTGATCGCCGCCTCCGTGATCGACAACCTGCTCGCGAACTTCTGGCTGGCGCTGTTGGTCAAGACGGCGCTCGTCCTGGGGTTCTTCCTCACGGTCCCCCTCGTGGTCGGCTACATGGAGCACAAGGTCCTGGCGCACATGCAAGGCCGCCTGGGGCCGATGGAGGCCGGCGTCTTCCACGGCTGGGCCCAGCTCGTCGCCGACGGCGTGAAGTTCATCCAGAAGGAGGACGTCGTCCCGGAGGCCGCCGACCGTGCCGTGTTCTCGCTGGCGCCGGCGGTGGCGCTGATCCCGTACATCGTCACGCTCGTGGTGCTGCCGCTGTCCGCCGAGGCGTACGCGCTCGATCTGGACGTGGGCATCTTCTTCGTGATGGCGATGTCGAGCGTCGGCGTGATCGGCGTGCTGATGGCGGGCTGGTCCAGCGCGAACAAGTTCTCGCTGATCGGGGCGCTCCGTGCCGCCGCGCAGCTGATCGCGTACGAACTCCCGCTGGTGCTCGCCGCGGCCGCCGTGGTGATGCTCGCGGGCACGATGTCGCTCTTGGGCATCGTGGAGGCCCAGCGCGACCTTTGGTACGTGGTCCCGCTGTTCCCGTTGTTCATCGTGTTCATGATCTCGGCGGTGGCGGAGTTGACCCGCCCGCCGTTCGACATGCCCGTCGCCGACTCGGAGATCATCTTCGGTGCCTACACGGAGTACACGGGTCTCAAGTTCGCGTTCTTCCTGCTCGCGGAGTACGGCGGCATCGTCGTGATGTCGGGGATCGCCACGGTGCTCTTCCTGGGCGGGTACCACGCTCCGCCGCTCCTGGGCTTCATCCCGGGGTTGTTCCAGACCATGGGCAAGATCTTCGCGCTGTCGTTCGTGGTCATCTGGCTGCGGGCCACGTTCCCCCGGCTGCGGGAAGACCAGCTCCAGCGGTTCGCATGGATCGGGCTCGTGCCCTTCACGCTCGTGTGGATCCTCGGTGTCTCCGTCGCGAAGGTGGCCTATTGAGATGACGACCCCCCAGATGACCCGCGGGATCGGCCAGGGCCTGCTCAAGGGCCTGTCCGTCACCTTGAAGACGATGCTCCGCCCCGCCATCACGGTGCAGTACCCGCACGTGAAACCCGATCTGCCTCCGCGGACACGCGGCGTGATCGCGCTCAAGCAGGAGAACTGCACCGTCTGCTACAAGTGCGCGCGCGAATGCCCCGACTGGTGCATCTACATCGACGCCCACAAGGAGTCGCACGAACCCGCGGGCGGCGGCCGTGCCCGCAGCGCCAAGATCTTGGACCGGTTCGCCATCGACTACGCGCTCTGCATGTACTGCGGGATCTGCGTCGAGGTCTGCCCGTTCGACGCGCTGTTCTGGAGCCCGGAGTTCGAGTACGCCGAGTACGACATCGGCGAGATGACCCACGAGAAGGAACGCCTCGAGGAGTGGACCTACACGGTCCTTCCCCCACCCGCGCTCGAGGAGGGCGCCGAGGTGCCCCAGGAGGTGGCCTCGTGACCTCGCAGGAGTACGCCTTCGTCGTGACCGCCGTCCTGGGGGCTCTGGCGGCCGTGGGGACCGTGACGGCGCGCAACGTCGTGCACGCGGCTCTGTACCTGGTGGTGGCGCTCGCCTCGGTCGGCGTCACGTTCTTGTTGCTGGGAGCGGAGTTCGTGGGCTGGGTGCAGATCCTCATCTACGTCGGCGCCATCGTGATCTTGTTCCTGTTCGGGCTGATGCTCACCAAGGCCCCCATCGGCCGCGACTCCCTGGACGGCAAGAACCGCGTCGTCGGTGCGGTGG
>JBKJXU010000214.1:0-5341 GCA_046716145.1 Actinomycetota bacterium | reverse complement strand
CGCGAGCGCCGCGGCCGGCCGCCCCAGCGGCGATCCGATGCTGGACTTCGTCTTCGGTGCGATCGCCGGCTCCGGTCGGGATGCGGTGGTGTTGGCGGGGGAGCGCTTGGGGTCAGCGGCCGGGGCGGCCGCGCTCATCGCCCGCGGCGCCGGGGCCGGTTTCGGCTACGTCACGCGCCGCGCGGGCGATCGAGGGGCGCTGCGCGCAGGCGTGCACCCGCGCCTGCTCCCCGGGGGTCGCTCGTTCGACCGCGGTGAGGAGCGGGCCGAGGTCGAGGCGGTCTGGGGACCGATCATGGCGACCGACCCCGGCCGCGACACCGCGGGGATCCTCTACGCCGGTGCCGAGCACGAGCTCGACGTGCTGTTCGTGGTGGGCGCCGATCCGCTGCGGGACCTCCCCGACACGGCTCTCGTTCGCCGCGCCCTGCAGAACGTGGAGACGGTCGTCGTGGTGGGGACGGAGCTGGGGGACCTCGCCCCGTTCGTGAGTGCCTTCCTGCCCGCCGTGCCGGTCGTGGAGCGCGATGGGCATCTCAGCACCTGGGAGGGACGTGCGCAGCGCGTGCGACCGGCACGGTCCTCGGCGGGGCTCAGCCGCCCGGATTGGGAGATCTTCGCCGGGCTCGCCCTCGCCCTCGGTGGAGACCTGGGCTTCGAAACGCTCGAGGAGATCCATGCGGAGATGGGCCGGCTGCTCGCACCGCGTGAGGCCGTCGCCCCTTCTCTCGCGGATACCCAGGCCGTCTTCGCTGCACCGGACCTGGAGCTGTTCACCTACCCCTTGTTGGTCGATGAGGGCCGTTCGTCCCGTGGGGCTCACGAGCTCAAGGCCACGTTCGAGGAACCCGCGTTCGTCGAGGTCCACCCGGAAACAGCGCGGGCCCACGGTCTGGACGGCGCCGCCGAGGCTCTCGTGCGCACGAACGCGGGGAGCGCGACCTTGCCGCTGCGGGTCACCGACCACATCGCACCGGGCGTTGCGTTCGTTCCCTTCAACCAACCGGGCCTCGCGGCGGCCACCCTTCTCGTGAGCGGAGCCGGCGAACCGGCGGCCATCGAGTCCGCGGCGCTGGTCACTCCGGCGGAGGGCGTCGCATGAGCCCGATCGACTGGTTCGTGCTCGTGCTACGGGTCGGCGTCGTCTTCTTCGCGCTGCTCATCGCGGTGATCCTGTACGTGTGGGTGGAGCGCAAGGTGATCGCGGACATGCAGACGCGTCCGGGGCCGTTGCGGGCCGGGCCGCGGGGGATCTTGATCACCCTCGCCGACGGGATCAAGCTGTTCTTCAAGGAGGGCATCGTCCCGACGAACGCCGACCGGCCCGTCTACCTGCTGGCACCGGTGCTCGCGATGATCCCCGCCTTCCTCGCGTTCGCGGTGATCCCCTTCGGTCCGCCGGTGCATCTGTTCGGACGCGAGGTTCCCCTGCAGCTCGCGGACCTGAACGTCGGTGTGCTGTGGGTCTTAGCCATGACCTCGCTGGGCGTCTACGCGATCGTCCTGGCCGGTTGGTCGAGCGGTTCGAACTACCCGTTGCTGGGTGGCGTGCGCTCCACGGCGCAGATGATCTCCTACGAGGTGGCGATGGGGCTGTCGCTCGTGGCGGTGCTCATGTACAGCGGTCACCTCCGGATGTCGGAGATCGTCGCGGCACAGGACCAGGTGTGGTACGTGATCCCCCAGTTCCCGGCGTTCGTCATCTTCTTCATCTGCGCGCTGGCCGAGACCAACCGCCCGCCGTTCGACCTGGCCGAGGCCGAGTCCGAGCTGGTCGCGGGGTTCCACACCGAGTACTCCGGCATCAAGTTCGCGCTCTTCTACCTGGGTGAGTACGTCAGCACGGTCACGGTCTCGGCGATCGCGGTGACCCTGTTCCTGGGCGGGTGGCGCGGACCGTGGCCGGGCGGGTGGCCGGTGTGGCTGGGGGCGGTGCTCTGGTTCGTGTTCAAGGTCACGGCGGTGATCTACGTGATGATCCTCGTGCGCGGCACGTTGCCACGCTTGCGCTATGACCGGTTGATGAACTTCGGGTGGAAGGTCTTGATCCCGGTCGGGTTCTGGTGGGTCCTCACGACCGCCGCGGTGATCGCCCTGCCCGAGCGGTACGGCCGCTGGCGTGGCCTGTTCATCGCGGTCGGGTTCGCGGCTGCCGTCGGCCTGCTCGCCTCGATCGTGCGCCCGATCCTTGACCGCGAAGAGGTGAAGACGTGAGCCAGACGCCGACGCGCAGGCCCGCCGCGTGGTGGGCCATCGCCAAGGGGATGTGGACGGTCTTCAAGCAGACCTTCCGCGCGGACAACACCGAGCGCTACCCCGAGGAGATCGCGCCCGTGCCGGAGCGGTCGCACATCGGGCGGCACTTGCTGAACCGCCATCCCGACGGCCTCGAGAAGTGCATCGGGTGCGAACTCTGCGCGTTCGCCTGCCCGGCCGACGCGATCTGGGTGGAAGGGGCTGACAACGACCCCGAGCACCCCGTGAGCCCGGGCGAGCGCTACGCGCAGGACTATCAGATCAACTACCTCCGCTGCATCATGTGCGGCCTCTGCGTCGAGGCATGCCCCACGCGCGCACTCACGCTCACCAGCCACTTCGAGATGGCGTTCACCTCGCGCGAAGACGCGATCTGGAACAAGGAACGCCTGCTGGAGCCGCCGCCGCCGCTCGGGACCGACCCGGTGGATCGCGAGGCCTAGGGGTGGCGCTCGACAACGTCGTGTTCTGGGTGTTCGCACCCATCGCCGTCGCGAGCGCCGTCGCGATGCTCGTGATGCGAAGCGCGGTGCACGCGGCGCTGTTCCTGGTGGTCAACTTCTTCTGTATCGCGGTGATGTACCTGTTGTTGGACGCGCCGTTCCTGTTCGCGGTCCAGATCATCGTGTACGCGGGGGCGATCATGGTGCTCTTCCTGTTCGTGATCATGCTCCTGGGCGTCGATCGGAACGAGCCCATCCGCGAGCGGCTGGCAGCCCAACGCGGGCTGGCGGTGCTGCTCGGAGTGGGGTTCGTGGCGGAGTTGTTCTTCGCGCTGCGGGCCGGGATCGGGTTCGCGACGCTCGCGCCCGAGGGCTTCGACGCCGTGAACGCCCCCGGCAACCCGCAGGCGCTCGCCGAGGTCTTGTTCCAGGACTACTTCTTCCCGTTCGAGGTCACGTCGATCCTGCTGATCATCGCCGCCATCGCGTCGATGGTCCTGGCGCAGCGGCGGTCGCGCGCCGTGACCCAGGCCGAGATCGACGTCGACGCACCCGGCGCGGAGGCCGCAGGGTGAGGACGCCGATCGCGTACTTCGTGATGCTGTCCGGCATCTTGTTCGCGCTCGGCACCGTGGGGGTCCTGACGCGCCGTAGCGCCTTGCTGATCTTCATGTCGGTCGAGCTGCAGCTGAACGCGGTCAACCTCTCGCTCGTGGCCTTCAGCCGGATGCACAACGACCTCGACGGGCAGGTCCTGGCGTTCTTCTCCCTGGTTGTCGCCGCGGCCGAGGTCGTCGTTGGCCTGGCCATCATCGTGGCGATGTTCCGTCGCCGGTCGAGCGTCGACGTCGACGATGCCCGGGAGTTGCGGTGGTAGCCGGCGAGGCGCTCACCGCGACGGGCGGTATGGCCTGGCTCTGGTTCGTCCCGGCGCTGCCGCTCGCGGCCGCGATCGTGAACCTCTTCCTCGGCCGGCGGTTGGGCAAGGCTTCGGGGGTGCTCGGGTCCGCTGCGATGCTGGCCTCGTTCGTCGTGGCGGCGATCGGGGTTCGCGAACTCCTGTCGCTCGCCCCCGCAGAACGCCTCGTCGTGCTGCATCTCTTCGACTGGATCTCGGTGGGCGCGTTCCGCGTCGGTGTCGATCTGCGGCTGGATGCGGTGAGCGCCACGATGATCCTGGTGGTCACCGGCGTCGGCTCCCTGATCCATATCTACGCCACCGGGTACATGGAGGGCGACCCCCGGTATGGCCGGTTCTTCTCATACCTCAACCTGTTCGTGTTCTTCATGCTCATGTTGGTCCTGGGGCAGAACTTCCTGCTGCTCTATCTGGGTTGGGAAGGCGTCGGTCTTTGTTCGTACCTGCTCATCGGGTTCTGGTTCGACGTGCCCGGGAACGCCGAGGCCGCGAAGAAGGCGTTCATCACCACGCGGATCGGCGACACGGCCATGCTCGTGGGGATCGCTTTGATCGCGGTGCACTTCGGCACGCTCGACTTCGATGCGGTGTTCGGGGCCGCGGGTGGGCAGATCACGCAGGCGACGGCGACGGCGATCTCGCTGCTGCTGTTCGCGGGCGCGATCGGTAAGTCCGCGCAGATCCCCTTGCACGTGTGGTTGCCCGACGCCATGGCGGGACCGACCCCCGTCTCGGCGCTCATCCACGCCGCCACCATGGTGACGGCCGGCGTCTACCTCGTCGTTCGCACCCATGTCTTGTTCGAGCTCTCCGAGGTGGCGCTCACCGTGGTGCTCGTGGTCGGGCTCGTGACGATGGTGTTCGCGGGGCTCTGCGCGCTCGCGCAGTGGGACATCAAGCGTGTGCTCGCCTACTCCACCGTGAGCCAGTTGGGGTTCATGTTCATGGCGGCGGGGATGCGGGCGTACGCCGTGGCGATGTTCTTCCTGGTGGCGCACGCGTTCTACAAGGCGTTGATGTTCCTGGGGGCGGGCTCGGTGATCCACGGCATGCACGAGGAGCAGGATCTGCGCCAGATGGGTGGCCTGCGGCGGGTCATGCCCATCACGTTCGTCGTGTTCATGATCGGGGGCCTCTCGCAGGCGGGCGTGCCGCCGCTGGCCGGCTACTTCGCCAAGGATGCGATCCTGGAGGTTGCCAACCACACGGGGCGGCTCGGCATCTACGTCCTGGGGACGATCGGAGCGCTCATCTCGGCGGCGTACATCGGGCGCATGCTCTTCCTCACCTTCTTCGGGCAGGCCCGGAGCGAACAGGCGGCGCACGCACATGAGTCACCCGCCGTGATGGTGATCCCGCTCGGCGTGCTCGCGGCCGGGGCGGCACTCATCGGTTTCGCGAACACCTCGCCGGAGGGTCGCGTCGGCAGGTTCCTCGAGCCCGTCACCGGGGCGGCGCCCGGGGGCGCGGGGTTGTCCGTGTTCGCGCTCGGCGTGATCGCCACCACGGTCTCCGTGGCCGCGCTCGCGATGACGTGGTTGGTGCACGGGTCCGGCCGCGTCGACTGGATGGCCCTGCGCGAACGGATGGAACCCCTCGCGACGGCCCTGCAGAACGGTCTGTACGTCGACCGCGCGTACGACCGGCTCCTCATCCAGCCGGGGAAGGCGTTCGCGCGCATCACGGGGTTCGTCGTGGACACCAAGATCATCGACGGCGCGGC
>JBKJXU010000213.1:0-8761 GCA_046716145.1 Actinomycetota bacterium | reverse complement strand
TCCTCGAACACGGACCCCGTCGGCGCCTGGCCGCGGAGCGCAGCCTCGGCATCGGTGGCCTTCAGGCTGGCGAGCCCCACGGAGGTCAGCCCGATCCCGGCGCGGTCGATCGTCCCGTTCGCGAGCGAGAGGAACACCGCCGCGCCCACGGTGGCGTAGTCACCGACCTTGCGCTCCAGCTTCAGGTACGCGCCCCCCGCGCTCGGGCCCGGCTCTGGCACGCGGACCTCGGTGAGCATCTCGTTCGGCTCGATCGACGTTTGGAACGTCCCGGTGATGAAGTCGGTGACCGCGACCTCACGCTCGCCGCCCGTGCTCTTCAGCACCACGCTCGCGTCCAGCGCGAGCATCACCGACGGCAGGTCGCCGGAAGGGTCCGCGTGCGCGATCGAACCGCCGATCGTCCCCAGGTTCCGCACGAGCGGGTCGGCGATCTGTGGGGCGGCCGAGGCGATGGTGGGGTAGCGGGCCGCGATCACGTCGGAGGCGGCCAACTGGTTGTGCCGCACCAGGGCGCCGATCCTCAGCGATCCACCGGATTCCTCGATGCCGTCCAGGCCCGGGATCCGGTTGACGTCGATCAGGTGCTCGGGCGCGGCGAACCGCAGCTTCATGATCGGGATGAGGCTCTGGCCTCCCGACAGGACCTTCGCGTCCTCGCCGTACTGGGTGAGCAGCGCCAGGGCTTCGTCCAGGGTGGTGGGCCGGTGGTACTCGAAACGTGCAGGCAGCATGTGGTGCTCCTTCGCACGAGAGGGCCTGAACGACGATCGAACCACGGTCAGGGAGAACGGGCAACTCCGCGAGACGCGCCCCGTTGCGCTAACGCGCTTCGGTGCCGGGGCGAGGGCGGTCGTGGATGGGACCGGGGCGCTCGCGCAGGTGTCCCCCGGCTCTGCCGTGTCGCACCGCAACGATCTGGGCCACGATCGCCTGCGCGATCTCCTCGGGGCCTTCGGCACCGAGGTCGAGGCCGGCGGGGCCGTGGATCCGGGCACGGTCCTCGTCGGTGAGCGCGACACCATCTTCCTCGAGGTCCATGAGCAGACGCTGCGTGCGCGCTGCCGGGCCGAGCATCGCGATGTAGCCGACGTCGGTCTCGAGCAAGCCGCGGAGGTAGTCGCGGTCGCGCAGGAAGTTGTGCGTCATCACCACCGCGAACGTCTGGGGGTCCGCGGGCGCCTTCGCCGCGACCTCCTCGGGCGAGTCCAGTGCCACGAACGCGTGCGCGGCGGGGTACCGCTCGTGGTTGAGGAACGCGGGGCGGTCGTCCACGACCACCGGGCGCCAACCCACCCCGGCCGCGGCGTGGACCAACGGGATAGCGTCGTGACCGGCGCCGCAGACGAGCAACCGCAGCGGCGGCTCTAACACCTCCACGAAAGCACGCACGCCGTGCAGGAACGTCCGGATCTCCGAGTGCCGCGCGCCCAGCTGGTCACGCGCGGCCACGATCGCCTCGGCGTCGACGTCGGCGTGACCGAGCGATCCCTCGGTGGCGCCGCCGGGCCGCACCACGAGCCGCGCACCCGGCGCGACGAGGTCCGGCGCCTCGGACTCGAGGACGGTCACGAGGCAGATCGGGTGCTCCTCGTCCAGGGCCATGCGCAGGGCTCCCGCCACCTCGGCCGCCCGGTCGGCGGGCTCGATGAACACCTCGATGGCGCCGTTGCAGCCAAGACCCAAGCCCCAGACGTCGTCGTCATCGGCGGTGAGATCCCAGCCGGCCAGCCGCGCCCGCCCCTCCCGCATCACGATCTTGGCCATGTCGGCCACGTCGCCTTCCAGGCAACCGCCGCTGATGTTGCCGACGGGCGCGCCCTCTTCGGGGACCAGCAACCGGGCGCCGGGGCGGCGGTAGGTGGACCCGCGGACGGCCACGATGGTGGCCAGCGCCATCCGCTCACCTTTGGCGGCCAGGGACTCGATGGCGGCCAGGACATCGGCGATCTCGCTCACACCGACATGGTAGGCCAGGTCACGGGCAGGGTTCAGGGTCCATCCAGCCCGGCCGATACCCTCCGCATGGACAACCGAGGAGAGCGCGGGTTCGCTGCCACCGGCCTGGTGGTGGCGGTGGCCGTGATCGTGCTGGTGGCATCGGTTTCGTTCGTGCTCCTGGCCAAGCGCGGCGGCGAGGAGGCCGCAGGTGCTGCGTCGGGCGCGCTCGACGCAGCCGCGGAAGCGAAGGACCGCCAAGCGCAGTCCACGCTCCGCAACGCGATGGCCGCGGCGAAGACCGCCTCCACCGATCTCGGCAACTACGGGGAGGTCACCCCCGAGATGCTCGCGCAGATCGAGCCCTCGTTGGATTTCACCGTCGGGGCCTCGAACGGGTCCGTGTCCGTGAGCGTCGCCGTGACCGAGCAGCAGGTGGGATCCGCAGCCATGGCGGAGACCGGCACCTGCTGGTGGATGCGCGACGATCTGGCGCTGTCGTTGACCACGTACGGCTCGGGCACCTCCTGCACCGGCCAGGACGCCCTCGCCGGCGCCTCCGCCACCTCCTGGTAGCCGGACTCAGGCTCGCGGGTCAAGCGCCGATACCCAGGTGGGGATGGACGAAACCTTCGCATTCATCGCGCCCGTCATGCCGAGGCGCGCCGTCAACCCCCTGGCCGTGCGGGCCGGGGTGATCGCGGCCGTCTTCATGGCAGCGGTCGGGGCGCTCGGCGTCTACGTCGTGGAGCACGAGCAGGCGTCCGACGCACAGCGGGTTGCCCTCGCCGCGAAGATCGCCGCCGTCGAGGAGGCCCGGGTCGAGGAGGCGGCCGCCGGCGCCAACGTGCCGGTAGGGATGTCCGACGAGCTCCTCGGAGCGGCTCGTGACGCGGCGGACGAAGCCGCCGGGTACGCGCAGGCCGTGCTCACGGCCCACGGCTCGTTGATCGGGGCCGGGCCCGCGCACCTGTCGACGCTCGGCTCGCCGCTGTTGTTCGTCGACGGACCTTCCACCGCGCCGACCATCGTGAGCGTCGCCACGACGGACACGATGTGGGCTGCCGCCGTTGCGAGCCCCGGCGGCTGCGTCTGGATCATGCTCGCTGCGGACGGTTCCATCGCTCGCGACAGCGGCCGAGTGTGCACCGGCGAGGCCGCCCTGAGCGCCTCCGGCACCCGCTCGCAACACACCCCCCCCTTGACTTGACGAGGTAACCCCGGCGGGCGAGGCTCGCAGGATGGGCGGGCGTGTGCAACGGATGGTGCTGGGCGGCATCTGTGCCGTGCTCGTCGGGTGCACGGGGCAAGTCACGACCTCGACGGCACCGCCCGAGGCGGGTGGCACCCTCCGGGTCGGGCTCGTGGAGACGGGGGGCTGCGGGTTCACCTTGTGCGGCGGCGCGTGGGATCCGCAGCTCAGCTACTTCAACCCCCACTACGAGCTCGGACGGTGCTGCCTGTTGCGTTCGCTGCTGTCTTTCAACGGCCGGCCCGTGGGTGAAGGTGGCGCGGTGCTCAGGCCGGATCTGGCCGAGGCGCTGCCGGAGATCACGGCCGACGGTCTGACCTGGACGTTCCACCTGCGTGAAGGTCTCCGGTACGCACCACCGCTCCAGGACACGCCGATCGTGGCGCAGGATGTGGTCCGGTCGATCGAGCGGGCTCTCGGTCCTCGGCCCCCGGAGCTCGGACCGTGGTGGGGGGAGATACAGGATGGATTCCTCGGCAACTACCTCAACCTGAAGAACCTGATCCAGGGGGCGAGCGAGTACGCGGAGGGCGACGCCGAGCGGATCTCCGGGCTGGAAACCCCGGATGCGCGCACGCTGGTGATCCGGTTGGACGTGCCCTCCGGCACGCTGGGGAACCTCCTGGCCTGGCCCGACCTCGCTCCCATCCCTCCTGACCCGAGCGACCCGACCGCACGATCCGGTGTCGCCGACGGTTATCCCTACGGGCCGACCCTCGTGGCGAGCGGTCCGTACATGGTCGAGGGAGCGGCCGACATCGATCTCGGTCTCCCCGTCGGCGAGCGTCCGCTGCCCACGGGTGACACGGCTGGAAGCTTGACGCTCGTGAGGAACCCGTCGTGGAGCCGCGAGCAGGACCCGCTCCGACTCGCGGCGGCCGACCGGATCGTGATCGTGCGCGTCGCCGATCCCGAGCAGGGGATGGCCCTGGTGTCGCGAGGCGAGCTCGATCTGCTCTGGGATTGGCAGTCCACGGCGCAGGGCGTGGCCGCGGCGCGTGACCTCCCAGGCGTGCACCTCGAGTCCGTCGCCCGCGGCACGATGCGGTTCCTGCGGATGAGCGTCGCCGCCGAACCGTTCGACGACGTGCACGTCCGGCGCGCGGTGTCCTTCATCGTCGACCGGGTCGCCGCGACCGCCACGATGTCGCGGACCCTGGCCGAGACCGAGCCTGCGCTGCACGCCGGGCTCGACAGCCTGGAAGAGAACCTCCTGGCGAACTTCGATCCGTTCGACGCGGCCGATGGGCCCGATCCCGACAGGGCATACGAGGAGATGGCGCTTTCGCGCTACGACCACGACCACGACGGACGCTGCGACGATCCGGTGTGCACGGGGTTCTACTTCCCAGTCATCCGACCGTTCGATGCGCTCAGCCGCGCTCGCTTCGAGATCGCGCAGGACATCGTGGACGACATCGCCCCGTTGGGCCTCGTCCCGAGGCTCAAGCCGATCGACCCCGACCGGGCCGATCGGATCTACGACTTCCCGGAGGATCACGTCGCCCTATCGGTCGACGGGTGGCTCAAGGACGGGGCGCCGGCCTCGTCGTGGTTCGGCCCGTTGTTCGGCAGTGGCGACCTCGGTGCGATCGGGGCGCCCGGCAACTTCTTCCAGATCGGAGCGACACCCGAGCGATTGAAGGAGTGGGGTTTCCGGGTGCGGTCGGTGCCGAACGTGGACGATCAGCTGCGCACGTGCCTCGGTCTCGCCTTCCAAGCCCAGACGCAGTGCTGGGCGGAGTTCGACCGCTACCTCACCGAGGAGATCGTGCCGATGGTGCCC
This sequence comes from Actinomycetota bacterium, assembly GCA_046716145.1. GTDB lineage: Bacteria > Actinomycetota > UBA4738 > UBA4738 > HRBIN12 > AC-51. Next base: position 3,785 of record JBKJXU010000213.1, on the reverse strand, counting down.
CTCTTCATCGAGCTGCAGACGACCGTGGTCTCCGACCGGGTGCTGACCTACTGGGTCGACGCCTCGGCCGGCATCCCCATCGCGGCGCTCGAGCAGGTGGTGGTGCCGCCCGATCCGGTCGACGTGACGGTGCCGTCGCCGGTCGGTCCGGTGCCCGACATCCCCGCGGGCACGTACGAGATGACCGTGAGACGGAGCGACGTCCTCGATGCCATCCCCGACGCGTCGAAGGAGGAGATCGGCTACGAAACGGGACCGCAGACGCTGGTCCTCGACGGTGCGGGCGGCTGGTACCTCATCAGGCGGACCCCGAGCCCGGATTCGCCGTTCGTCGCCGCGGGCACGTACTCCTCGGAGGGGGGCTCCACGGTGGTTCTCCGCCAGGAGGCGAACGAGTTCTCCGCGTTCGACGGGTCGCTCTTGCGGTGGCGGACGGTCGGCGATGATCTCCGGCTCACGATGGTGGATTGCCGGACCGACGACGAGATCTTCTGCGGGTTCCTCGGGGTGTCATGGACCGCCCACGACTGGCGGCGCGTGCCCTGAGATCGGAGAGTCACAGCCCGATCAGGCTGATCCAGACGCCGTCCGTCGCGATCGCGACCGCGGCCGGGCTGACCTCCGCTCCGAGGAGCACGTCGTCGATCGGATCGCCGGAGCTCGGGTCGAGATGGAGCACGCGTCCGTCGAGCGAGCAGGCGACCCATACGCCGTCGTCGCTGGCGGCGATCCCCGCTGGCCCGTCGCACGCACCCGGGATCGTGAACGGTGAGCCGTCCTTCGGATCGATGCGGAGGATCGCGTCCCCGTCGAGGACGCTCACCCAGACGAAGCCGCCGCCGATCGCGACGTTGTCGGGCTTGCCCGCCTCCACGCGCACGCTGGCGAGGATCTCTCCGGTGGTCGGGTCGACCTGCGCCACCTGGCGGGCGCCATGGAGCGCGACCCAGAGCGTGTCGCCGTCCCACGCGATCCCCGTGGGGCCGCTTCCCTCCGGCAGCGGCGCGAGCTCGGTCGCCTCCTGCGTCGCGACGTTGTACCGGCGGATCAGGTCCCCGAACTGATCGGTCGCCCACACCGAGCCCGAGCCGGTGGCCAAGCCGGAGACCGGTCCACCCAGCGCGACGGTGCTCGCGGAGTTCTGTTCCGTGGGATCGATCCGCACGAGCGAGTCGTCCGAGCCCAGGCTGCTCCCGATCCAGACCGACCCGTCGCCCGTCGCCATGCTCGTGGGCGAGTCCCGCAGTCCGCCCTCGGCCGGCTCGGCCGTATCGGCCCGCGTGTCGACGCGCTGGTAGGTGAGATCGAGCGAGTTCGCCACCCACAGCGTCGTGTCCTGGATCGCGATCGCCTTCGGGCCCGATCCCACGGGCACCACCGCGGCGACCGTGCCGCCTTCCAGTCGGACGATGGTGTTGACGGCGGGCACGGCAGCTTCGTCACCCCGGGTGAGCGTGAACACCGCCACGGCGATCGCGACGATCGCCGCGACCGCGGACCCGATGACGATCGGTTGTCGCCAGGGGGGGACGGCCGGCCCGGGCTCGCCGACCGTGATCTGCTCGCGATCGCGGACCCGCCCGGCCACCCCGTAGAGGTGCCACTGGCTGTCCACACCCTTGAGTTGCTGGAAGCCTCGGTCGTCGAACGGCAGGTCCGAGCCCGTCATCAGATCCCGCACCGTGCTGGAGACGATCAGCTCGTCGGCCCCACCCTGCGCCATGATCCGCGCCCCGATGTGCACGGTCATCCCGGCGATCTTGTCGTCCATCACCTCGACCTCGCCGAAGTGGACCCCCGCCCGGATATGGATCCCCATCGCCCCGAGCGTGTCGATCATGTCGAGCGCGCACTCGATCGCGTGCGCGGGCTGGTCGAAGGTCATGAAGAACCCGTCACCAGCGGTATCCACCTCGCGTCCGCCGTGGCGCTTCAAGAGGCGGCGCATCGCGGCGTTGTGCGCGGCCAAGAGCTTCTTCCACTGCGCGTCACCGAGCTCGGCGGCACGCTCCGTGGAACCCACGACGTCGGTGAACATCACGGTCATGAGCTCACGGCCCGATCGGGCGGCTCGGCGAGGCATCGCGTCAGTCTGGACGCGCGCCGTCTCGCCCGCAAGGCGGCCCGCAGGGCGGGCTACGAGGCGGCCGGCAGGAGCGTCTCGATCAGCGCCAGCATGTCCGCCGAGAGCACCACGTCCGCCGCATCCGCGTTCGAGCGGACGTGCGCGCCGTTGCGGCTCCCCACGATCGCCGACGTGGCGCCTGGCTGGTGCAGCACCCACACGATCGCGAGTTGCGCGAGCGTCGCGCCGACGCCCTCCGCGATCGGACGGAGCGCATCGACGAACGCGAGCGCCTTCGCCAAGGGGTCCGGCGCGAATAGCTCGTCGTTGGTGGTCCGCCAATCGTCCGCGTCGAACGTCGTATCCGCGTCGATCGCACCCGTGAGCAGGCCGTAGCCGAGCGGTCCGTAGGCCACCGTGCCCACGCCGTGTTCGCCGCACCACGCGATCAGATCCCGGTGCTCGCGCACCAGCATCGAGAACTCAGGCTGCAGCGAGTCCACGTGCCGGATCGCCTCGCACGTCTCGATCTGCGCCTGATCGAAGTTCGAGACGCCGATGAAGCGAACGAGGCCGTCATCGACGAGGCCGCCCATCGCGCCCCACGTGTCCTCCAGCGGGACGCCGGTCTCGTCGGGCCAGTGCAGTTGGTACAGGTCGATGCGGTCGGTCTGCAGTCGCTTGAGACTCTGCTCGCACGCGAGTCGCACCTGCTCGGGCCGGAAGCCCGTGCCCTCGTCCGAGGGTGCGACCTTGGAGGCGATGATGACCTCGTCGCGCCGTCCGTCGAGGGCCTTGCCGACGATCGACTCGGAGACGCCGTCGCCGTAGACCTCGGCGGTGTCGACCCAATCGATCCCGGCGTCCAGACCCGCGCGGATGGCCGCGATGACGGTCTCCTCGGACTCGTTGGGTCCCCACGCGGTGCCGCCGGCTTCCCAACATCCGAAGCCGACGACCGAGATCGCCGGTCCGTTCGATCCGAGTCGCCTGGTCTGCATCTCGCACTCCTTCGATCGAGGGCTGAGAGCGTAGCGAACCTCGATTCGACCGATCCTACGTCCAGGACTAGACTCGGCGCCCTCTCCGCTGCAGGGAAGGGAGGCACGTCCGTGACGCACGTATCCGTGACGGTGAACGGGACGGCGCACGAGGCCGATGTCGAGCCTCGCACGCTCCTCGTCTACTTCCTCCGGGAGCATCTCGGGCTCACCGGTACCAACGTCGGTTGTGACACGTCCTCGTGCGGTGCCTGCACCGTGCATCTCGACGGGGAATCGGTGAAGTCCTGCACGATGCTCACGGTCCAGGCCGATGGCCGCGAGGTCACGACCATCGAGGCGATGGCCGATGCCGACGGCACGATGCACCCGCTGCAGGACGCGTTCCATCGCAACCATGGTCTGCAATGCGGGTACTGCACGCCGGGGATGATCATGGCGGCGGCCTCCTTCCTGAAGGAGAACCCGACGCCGACCGAGGAGGAGGTCCGGACCTCGCTGGAGGGCAACCTCTGCCGATGCACCGGCTATCAGAACATCGTGGCGTCGATCCTCGACGCGGCCGGGCAGACGTCCGGTGTGAAGGCCTGAGGAGGCGACCATGGCGACGACAGAGACCTACGTCGGCCAGCCGATGCTCCGCAAGGAAGACGCGAAGCTCCTCGCCGGGCAGGGCACCTACATCGACAACCAGACGATGGCGGGCATGGTGTGGATGG
>JBKJXU010000212.1:0-2619 GCA_046716145.1 Actinomycetota bacterium | reverse complement strand
AGGTCGCCGGGACGATCGCGGGCGACAACACGATCTTGGTCCTGGGTCGCGAGGGCATCGAGCCCACCGACCTGGAACGGACCCTCACCTCGATCATGGAGGCATCACGATGAGCAAGAAGGCTGTGCTCGCCTACAGCGGCGGGCTGGACACCTCGGTCACCGTCCGGTGGCTCGGCGAACAGGGTTACGAGGTCCACGCGGTCGCGGTCGACGTCGGGCAGCAGGAGGACTTCGCGGCCATCCTCGCCCGGGGCACCCAGGCAGGCGCGGCGAGCGTGCGTCTGGTCGACGCCGTGGATCGCTACGCGGCCGAGTACCTGAGCCGCGCCATCAAGACCAACGCGTTATACGAGGGGAAGTACCCGATGGTGAGCGGGCTCGCGCGCCCGGTCATCGTCGAGGAGGTCGTGCGCGCCGCGCGGGAAGTGGGCGCCTCGACGGTGGCCCACGGGTGCACGGGCAAGGGCAACGATCAGGTCCGCTTCGAGGTGGGGTTCTCCGTGCTGGCGCCGGACCTGGAGGTGCTCGCGCCGATCCGTGACGCCGGCATCCCGCGCGAGAAGGCCATCATGCTCGCCGCCGAGTGGGGCATCGAGGTGAGCGACGTCGCGACGAAGTACTCGGTGGACGAGAACCTCTGGGGACGTACCGTCGAGTGCGGTCCGCTGGAGGATCCGTGGGTCGCCCCGCCCGAGGACGCGTTCGACCGCACCGCGGCGCCGGCCGATCGCCCCGGCGAGCCGGCGGAGATCGTCGTCTCCTTCGAGGCCGGGCTCCCGGTGGCACTGGACGGCGAGACGAGGACGCTCCCCGCGTTGATCCGGGCGCTCGATGCCCTCGGCGGATCCTACGGCTTCGGACGCGTGGACATGATCGAGAACCGGCGCGTGGGCATCAAGAGCCGTGAGTTGTACGAGGTCCCCGGCGCGCTGTCCATCATCCGCGCGCATCAGGCGCTGGAAGACCTCACGCTGGAACGCGACCTGGCGCATCACAAACCCTTGCTCGAGCAGCGCTGGGCCGACCTCGTCTACGACGGGCAATGGTTCAGCCCGCTGCGGAGCGCGATCGACGCCTACGTCGACACGACACAGACGCTCGTCACGGGAGACGTGCGGCTGCGCTACGAGCCCGGATCGTGCACCGTGGTGGGACGGCGGAGCGAGCACGCGCTCTACGACCTGTCCCTCGCCACCTACGGCTCGCAAGACGCGTTCGACCAGACGGACTCGCGCGGCTACGTCCGGCTCTACGGCCTGCCGCTCAAGGTCTGGGCGGCGAAGCAGGGCGCATGACCGGCGATCGCGTGTGGTCGGGGCGGTTCTCCACGGCTCCCGCGGGGGCCGCGCACGCGCTGGGGAGCTCGCTCCGGTTCGACGTGCGCCTCGCGTCGCAGGACGTCGAGGCTTCGATCGCGCACGTCCGCGCGCTGGAGGACGTGGGGCTGCTGAGCGCCGAGGATGCGAAGTCGCTGGAGGCGGCGCTCGCCGACGTGGGGCACGAGAGCGCGGAGGGCCGTCTGGAGCTCGACGAACGCGACGAGGATGTGCATTCGGCGATTGAGCGCGCGGTGACCGACCGGCTCGGCGAGCTGGGTGCCCGGATGCATGCGGGCCGTTCGCGTAACGACCTGGTGATCACCGACCTGCGGTTGTGGCTCATGGCGGCCGGCCGCGCGATCGAGCGCGAGACCATCGGGCTCATCCGCGTGCTGGTGGAGCATGCCCGCGGACACGCAGGCGATCCGCTGCCCGGGATGACGCACGGCCGGGCGGCGCAACCGGTCACGTTGGGTCACCATCTGCTCGCGCACGCGTCGGGGCTCGCGCGCGACCTCGAGCGGCTGGAGGGATGGTCCTCACGCGCCTCGACCTCACCGCTGGGCGCGGGCGCCATCGCGACGTCCACGCTCGGCCTGGACCCGGACATGACCGCGGCGCGGCTCGGCTTCCATCGTGCCTTCGCGAACTCGATCGATGCCGTGAGCGACCGCGACGTGGTGCAGGAGTTCCTGGCCGTCGCGGCGATCTTGGCCACGCACGTCTCGCGGCTGGCCGCGGACGTGCTGCGCTGGACGGATCCATCGCTCGGGTGGGCGGAACTGGACGAGGCCTACTCGACCGGCTCGAGCATGATGCCGCAGAAGCGGAACCCCGACACGGCCGAGCTCGCTCGCGCGAAGGCCGCCAGGATCGCCGGTGACTTCGCCACCGTGACCGCGCTGCTGCAGGGGCTGCCGCTCGGATATCACCGCGATCTGCAAGAGGACAAGGAGCCGGTCCTGGATGCGGCGGACACGCTGGAGCGGGTGCTCCCCGCGCTCACGGGGGCGGTCCGCACGGTGCGGTTCGACACCGACGCGATGCGGGCGGCGTGTGAGGACGAGGGGCTCTACGCGACGGACCTGGCAGAAGCGCTCGTGAAGTCCGGCGTGCCGTTCCGCGAAGCGCACCGGCGGACCGGCGCTCTGCTCAAGGACCTCGCCGAACGGGGCAGCGCCCTGCGAGATCTGGGGGCGCAGGACTGGGCGGCGTTCGGTGTGCCGGAGGGCCGCACGCTGCTGGATCCCGACCGCTCGATCGCCGCCGCAGCGGACCGGGTGGACCCTCTCGCGCAT
>JBKJXU010000211.1:0-6180 GCA_046716145.1 Actinomycetota bacterium | reverse complement strand
GGCGCTGAAGGCGGAGGTGGCCGCGCCTACGACCAGCGATACGGCTCCGAGCACCGCCAAGAGCGACAAGGGTGTTGACGCTCGTCTAGTCATCGTCGGTTGCCTCCACCCGCTCCAAGCGAATCATCCCGTCGGCATCATCCTCGATCATCCATCGAACATCACGAACTTCCGTCGAAGGAAAGCCAAAGGTGTACGTGCAGGTCTCCCGATCTGTGGAGTTGTCGTAGGACGTTGGAGCATATCGCCACGATGTCCAGTTGGCCATCGGACTTGCGCTCGTGACCCATCGATGTATCTTCCCCGGCGGAGGATCTCACCATGTCGACGTTCGTCATCGTGCCCGGAGCTTGGGATACGCCCGCCACGATGGAGCCGGTGATCGAGCCGTTGGAGTCGGCCGGTCATGCGGTGGTCGTCGTCGACCTGCCGTGCGATGACGCCGACGCGACCCTGGAGGAGTACGCGGACGCCGTGCGCGCCGTGCTCCCCGACGACCTTGCCGACGTCGTGCTGGTCGGCTACTCGTTCGGAGGCTTCACCGCCTCGAGGATCGCCGTGGAGCACCCCGACCTGCCGGTGGTGTACGTCGCGGCCTGGATCCCGCGGGATGGTGCGTCGGTGCTCGATCTGTTCGCGGGAGGCGATCCGTTCGAGGCCGGCGAAGAAGCGGGGATCGCCGCCTTCGACGGCCTGATCCTCAGTGCCGGCCCTGGTCTGTGCGCCCTGAACATCGATCGCTACGTTGCCGCGGCCGATCCGTCCGAGCAGGACGCGATCCGGTCATACCTCGAGCGAACGCAACGTCCGCAGGGCATCGTCGCGCTACGCGAGAAGTGGCGCGGCGAACCGCGGACCTCCGGCCGCTGCACTTACGTCCTGACCACCGCCGACACATTGGTGCCACCGGAGGCCCAGCGGGTGATGGCGGCATCGGTCGGCGCGGATGTCGTCGAGATAGATACGGACCACGGGGTTTTCCGCGAGCAGCCCGCACGCCTTGCCGAACTGTTGGTCGCCACCACCCCGCTGATCTCCTAGCTCTCGGCGCGGGCGGTGATCGCTGCTATAGCCTTGCTCGGCAACCTGGCCGAGCGAGGCGGGCATCGTAGGCGGAGCGACCTGGACGAACTGGGTGGGCAACCAGACCTGCCACCCGGGCGGCCGTGTTGCATCCCGGCGACGAGGGCGAGGTCGTCGCCGCGGTCCGCGATGCGATCGCGGCGGGCCGGAACGTGCGCGTCGCCGCCACCGGTCACTCCTTCACGCCGAAGCGTCCACTTCTGATATGCCCGGCGTGGTGGCGCGGTGGTGACCGAACGTGGACCAAAACTGCGGTCAGCTACGGTCAACCGGAGCCTCAGGCAACTGGTCGTCGTGTGTGTCGTGACCGTTGCCGGTCCCCAGCGCCGATGATCCGAGCGGCGGTCCCCCGGAGACTTCGGCGATCCGGGGCTTTCGGCCCGTACATGTCGTCCGTGTCGCTCGTTATGAAGGGTGTACCGACTCGAACAGGCAAACCCGTCGTGAGGCGGGGACGCAACGCTAGGGATCTCCCGGACGCTGAACGTTCGCTGGGAGGCCGCCCGGCTACCGAAAGGAGGTCACATCCGCCCGTGTTCGTCGGCCGAGGATCCTGGCCGACGCTCCATGATCCGCCTCCGTTCGCCTCTATCTTCGGCACCGAGAGCTGGTCTGCGCTGCCCGCCGCCGAGCGGGCCCACCAGGAAGGAGCTCATCCCCATGCCTACCATCGTCCGCCGACCCGGTCGGCTCCTCATCGCCCTCGCGTTCGCCCTCGCGTTCGTCGGTCTGAACCCAGCCGCCGCGTTCGCGTCCAGCGGCGGCGTGTCGGGCGGCGTCCTCACCTACAACGCGTCCGTCGACGAGAACCAGGACGTCGTGATCACCTCATCTGGTCCTGGCCAGGTCTCGTTGCGCGACTGGGGCACAGGGTCGATGTCGCAGACGGGCGGCTGCGTCGCGTCGGGCGGGAACCTGCTCACCTGTACCGGGGTTACGAGGATCGTGCTGAACCTGGGGAACCAAGCCGACATCGCGGACTGGACGGCCGTCTCTTACCCGGTCACCTACAACGGCGGTTCGGGGGGCGACGAGGCGTACGGGGGCCCGGGCAACGATACCCTCAACATGGGCACCGGCTCTGACTACGCGGAGGCGGGTTCGGGCAACGACGCGTTCGTGAACGACTCCGGCAGCGACTGGGTGCTCGGACAGGCCGGGAGCGACTCGTTCAACGAGTCCTCCGATGACTTCAGCGACGACCATCTCTTCGGCGGCTCGGGGGTCGACACGGTCACCTACGCGGGGCGGACCGAGCGGGTCGCCGTATCGCTGAACGGCCTCTGGGACGACGGGGAGGACGGAGAGAGCGACAACGTCGAGGCCGATGTCGAGAACGTCACGGGCGGCGCGGGCAACGACTCGCTGGTCGCCAGCGACCTGGGGATCAACATCCTGATCGGCAACGACGGCAACGACGTGCTGCAGGGGCTCGGGGGCGGGGACTCGCTCCAAGGTGGGATGGGCGAGGACTTCCTCGACGGCGGCACCGGCAACGACACGCTCGCGGCCGGTGACGACGCCGACACCGTCTCGGGCGGCGCCGGGGCGGACTCGATCGACGGCGGCACCGGCAACGACACCATCGAGGGCGGCGACCAGAACGACGCGATCGACACGGGTGCGGGCAGCGCCGATGTAGCCCTGGGTGACGCCGGCGACGACACGATCACCAACCCTTCGACCGGTGGCCAGCTCGATGGCGGGTTGGGCGACGACACGATCACCTCGTCGGGCGGCGGTGCGACCCTATCCGGCCGCGACGGCAATGACCTGTTGAACGGTGGCACGGCGGCCGACACGCTCAAGGGCGGCAACGACTCGGACATCCTGCAAGGCGGCGGCGGCGATGACACCCTCGATGGGGGCCTCGGCGCCGACGTGTTGGGGGGCGGTGACGGCACGGACCTCGCCGACTACGCGGGCCGTGTGGCACCCCTCACGATCACCCTCGATGACATCTCGAACGACGGCGAGACCCTCGAGTACGACAACGTCCTGTCCGACGTCGAGAACGTCCGCGGCGGGTGGGGCAACGACACGATCACGGGGTCCGCGTCGGCCAACGTCATCACCGACGGCTCTGCGGGCAACGACACCCTCGACGGGCAGGGCGGCAACGACACCCTGACCGCGACCGGCGGCAACGACCTCCTGCTCGGCGGTGACGGCAACGACATCCTGCTCGGCGGCACCGGGAACGACTCGTTCACCGGCGGTGCCGGCGTGGATCTGGTCAGCTATGCGGACCACGCCCTAGACGTGACCGCCTCGATCGACGCCGTTGCCAACGACGGCCAGGCCGGCGAGGCGGACAACATCGCGCTGGACGTCGAGAACCTGCTGGGCGGCCCGGGCAACGACATGCTCGTGGGCAGCGCGCTCGCGAACGACCTCAACGGTGGCTCCGCCGGCGACGACACGCTGGTCGGCGCTTCCGGGACCGACACCTTCACGGGCGGTTCGGGCTCCGACACCGCGAGCTACGCCGAGCACACCTCCGACGTGAGCGCCTCGATCGACGCGACCGCGAACGACGGTGCTGCCGGCGAGCTGGAGAACATCCCGGGCGACGTGGAGAACCTCACGGGCGGCAGTGGGAACGACACCCTGCTCGGCACCACGTCGGTGAACATCTTCGCCGGCGGTGGTGGCGCGGACACCGTGTCCTACGCCGATCACGCTGTCGACACCAGCCTGTCGATCGACGGCCTGGCGAACGACGGCGCTGTCGGTGAGCTGGACAACATCCAGGTCGATGTCGAGAACCTGATCGGCGGGTCGGGGTCGGACACGATGACCGGCAGCGCCGTGGCCAACGTCCTCAACGCGGGGACGGGCGGCAACGACACGATGAACGGGCTCGCAGGCACCGACACCCTGATCGGCGGGGTCGGCAACGAGACCCTCGACGGCGGCGACGGCGCAGACGCCATGACCGGCGGCGCCGGGACGGACGTGTTCAACGGCGGCATCGGGATCGACACCGTCAGCTACGTGGATCACGCCACCGACGTCACCGCCTCGATCGACGGTGTGGCGAACGACGGCTCCGTCGGTGAGCTGGACAACGTGGGAGCAGACGTCGAGAACCTCACCGGCGGCGTCGGCAACGACACGCTGTCCGGCAGCGCTGGCGCGAACGCCATGAACGGCGGGTCCGCCGGCAACGACACCCTGATCGGTGGCGCCGGCACGGACACGTACGCCGGCGGGGTCGGCATCGACACCGTGAGCTATGCCGATCACCTCACCGCGGTGACGGCCTCGATCGACGGCGTGGCCAATGATGGCGTGACCGGGCAGAGCGAGAACGTGCCTGCCGACGTCGAGAACCTCGCGGGAGGCTCCGGCAACGACAAGCTCGCGGGCAGCTCCGGGGTCAACGCCGTGTGGGGCAACGATGGCAACGACACGCTGATCGGCGGCGCGGGCACCGACACGTACGCCGGCGGCAACGGTGCCGACACCGTCAGCTACGCGGATCACGCCGCGGCCGTCGTCGCGTCCCTCGATGGCCTTGCGAACGACGGCTCCGCCGGTGAGAACGAGAACATCCCGGCAGACGTCGAGAACCTCACCGGCGGGTCGGCGAACGACACCCTCACCGGCAACACCTCCTCGAACGCGTTCTCCGGGGGCGCCGGTGTCGACACCGTCAGCTACGGGGACCACCTGCTGCCGGTGACCGTCACGATCGACGGCACCGCGAACGACGGTCAGTCCGGCGAGTTCGACAACGTCGCGACCGACGTCGAGAACCTGATCGGCGGGTCCGGCGACGACTCGTTGACGGGCAGCACGGCCGCGAACGTGCTGAACGGCGGGACGGGGGCCGACGTCCTCAAAGGCCTCGGCGGTATCGACACGGTGACCTATGCGTCGCGGACGCAGCCGCTCGTCGTCACGCTCGACAACAACGCGAACGACGGCGAGGTGGGCGAGCTGGACAACGTCAAGAGCGACGTCGAGAACCTGATCGGCGGCGCCGGCGCGGACAAGCTCACGGGGAGCAAGGCCGCCAACGCCCTCACCGGCGGCAAGGGTTCCGACACGATCATCGGCGGGGCGGGCAACGACACGATCTACGCCCGGGACAAGGTGAAGGACAAGCTGCTCGACGGCGGGCTCGGCACCGACTCCGCGCAGGTGGACAAGATCGACGTCAAGAAGAGCATCGAGATCATCTTGAAGTGACGGATCGCTCGAGCTGAGAGGGCGCGGGGCGAAGCCCCGCGCCCAGGGAACACAGGATCCAGGTTCCTGTGTCTGAAAGACGTGGGGATTCATGCTCCCCCTTCGCCCGCCACTCTCGTTCACTCCCGATCCTGCTTCCGCGTCCCTCTACACTCGGTCGTCGTGAGCACGGGGGCGCTGCGCCGGGAACCTTCACACGTGACCCGGCGTCGGAGGCCGCACTCGACGAACGGAGGATCTCCCTGATGCGTCCGTACCGCACCGTCGCCGCCCTCGCCGCGGCCCTCGTGATGACAGGGCTCTTCGGGCCCGTCACCGCAGCTCCCGCCGGACCTCGCCTGCGTGTCATCGCGGCGACGAACCATCTGGATGCGATGCGCTACGGCGATGACTGGGTCTATCTGGACCTCGGGGTCTACCTGGCGGCGCTCGAGGCGCCGCTCGAGATCCGCGTCGCGCGCGATTCCTATCGCGATCCGATCGAGGCTTGGCAGGTCATGAACGCGGGAGCGACGCGCGAGATCCCCACCGAACTCCTCCAAGGCTGGTGGGGCTTCAAGGATTTCGCCGGTGTGCGGATCTTCCGCGACGGCGACCCGATCCGGTCCGTTTCGCTCGACTGGTGCCCCGGGTCGGGCGATGTGCAGCGGATGAACGATGAGGGACCTCGCGACCCCACCTACCCCGCGCTCTGTTGGGGGTCCCCGTTCACCCTGGGGCACGTGTTCGGCATCGACCAGGGCTGGGCGTCGGCGTTAGCGCCGAGCGTCCCTGTGCACCTGGGCGAAGGGGACTACACGGCGCGGCTGCGGATCCGCCCCGCGTACCGCGACCTCTTCGATATCGCGCCTGAGGACACCTCCGCGGAGCTGTCGATCACGGTGACGTCGTGGGACGGCG
>JBKJXU010000210.1:0-3139 GCA_046716145.1 Actinomycetota bacterium | reverse complement strand
CGTTGGTGGGGCGTGGGGCCGGGGCATCGTGGTCCCGGCCGGGGCCTCCGGCTCGGTGGCGCAGATCGTTCGCGGGAAGGGGCTGTCGCGCTTCTAGGCGCTCCTGGGCGGCATGCTGGTGGTGATCGTGATCGTGGCACCCTTCCAGGACGCGTTGTTCGGCGTCGTCCTCGTGGCGAACACGGCCATCGGGATCGTCCAGGAGCTGCGCGCCAAGCGCACGCTCGATCGGATCAGGGTGCTGGCGGCGCCACGAGCCCGCGTCGTTCGCGACGGGGCCTTGGGTGAGGTCGCGGTCGGCCAGGTGGTCGCCGACGACCTGCTCGAGGCCGCCACCGGTGATCAGATCGTCGTCGACGGCCGCGTCGTCGCCACGGATGGGCTCGAGGTGGACGAGTCGCTCCTGACGGGCGAGGCGGAACCGGTGCGCAAGGCCGTGGGGGACGAGGTGCTCTCCGGATCGTTCGTGGTCGCGGGCCTCGGCCGGTACCGGGCCACCGAGGTGGGCGCCGAGGCCTACGCGGTTCGTTTGGGCGCCGAGGCGCGTCGTTTCACGCTGACCCGGTCCGAGCTCCGTTCGGGGACCGACCGCATCCTGGTCTACGTCGCGTGGGCCATCGTCCCGACGGCGGTCCTGCTGTTCTGGAGTCAGTTGCGCGTGTACGACGGGGTGGTGGCCGCCGCGTCCGGGGCGGTGGCGGGGACCGTCGCGATGGTCCCCGAAGGGCTGATCTTGCTGACCTCGCTCGCGTTCAGCGTGGCGGTCATACGGCTCGCCCGACGCCGGGTCCTCGTCCAGGAACTCGCCGCCGTCGAGGTCCTGGCGCGAGTCGATGTCTTGTGCATCGACAAGACCGGGACGCTGACGCGAGGCCGGCTGTCGGTCGAGGCTGTCGAGCGTCTTGACGGGACCGACCCCGCTCAGGCGCTGGCCGCGCTGGCCGCCGCGGATCCGGCTGCCAACCCCACGCTCCGCGCGATCGGCGAGGCGTTCCCCGGGGGGTCTGACGGGTGGGTCCCGCAGGCTCGTGTGGCCTTCTCCTCGGCGCGGGGGTGGAGCGGAGCATCGTTCGGTGCGCATGGGGCCTGGATCCTGGGGGCGCCCGACGTCGTGCTGCCGATCGGCGCGATGCGCAGCCGACTGGAGCAGATGGCGGCCGAAGGGGTGCGCGTGGTCGTCCTGGCGCGAACCGAGACGCTGCCGGACGCCGATCTCCCCGGTGAGGTCGGGCCCGTCGCGGCGGTTCGCCTGGGGGATCCGCTCCGTCCGAGCGCGGCCGAGACCCTCGCGTTCTTCGCGGCGCAGGGGGTCACGGTGAAGGTGCTCTCGGGTGATCATCCCGCCGCGGTGCGTGCGATCGCGGCCGCCGCGGGCCTGGACGGAGCCGAGGTAGCGGTGGATGCGCGAACCTTGGAGGAGGAGGACCTCGCGGAAGCGCTCGCGTCCCACGATGTGTTCGGACGCGTCACGCCTCAGCGCAAGCGCGAGATGGTGCGCGCGCTCCAGCGAGGGGGTCACGTCGTCGCCATGACGGGCGACGGTGTGAACGACGCCCTGGCGCTGAAGGACGCCGACATCGGCGTCGCGATGGGTTCGGGGAGCGACGCCACCCGCGCCGTCGCTCAACTCGTCTTGCTGGACTCTTCGTTCGACGCCTTGCCCTCCGTGGTCGCCGAGGGGCGTCGCGTGCTGGGCAACATCGAACGCACGAGCGCCCTGTATCTCACGAAGACGCTCTACGCCATGCTCATCGCGCTCGCGACCGGGGTGTTCGAGTTCGCGTTCCCGTTCCTACCCCGGCACCTCACCTTGATCGGTTCGCTGACCATCGGGATCCCGTCGTTCTTCCTGGCACTGGCTCCCAACGCCGAACGGTTCCGGCCCGGGTTCGTGCGAAGGGTGCTGCGTTTCGCGGTGCCGGCCGGCATCTTGGCCGCGCTCGCCACCCTGTTCGCATACGCGCTCGCTCGCCGGGAGCCGGGGATCGACCTGGGTCAGGCCCGGACGGCCGCGGTCCTCACGCTCACGTGGATCGGGTTCGGCGTGCTGTGGATCGTCGCAGCTCCGCTCACGGCCTGGCGGCTCGCGTTGGTGTGGGGCCTCGTCGCCGGCTCGGTGGCGGTCCTGGCGATCCCGGGCACGCGCACGTTCTTCGCCCTGGAACTCCCGCCGCTCGTGGTGAGCCTCGCCGGTATCGGGATCGCGGCGATCGTCTGGTCGTTCGCCCGGCTCTTCGTGCCCGACCGGACCGCCGTCGGGCCGGGGTGAGACTCAGCCTGGGCCGATGATCCCGCCCAGCCGATCGACGGGCCAGACGATCACGAAGGCCTTGCCGAGCACCTTGTCGATGGGGATGAAGCCCACACCGCCTTGGCCGGGGTCGCGGACACCGAGCCCGAACCGCGAGTCGAGCGAGTTCGAGCGGTTGTCACCCATCACGAAGAGCATCCCCTCGGGCACCTTCACCTTGCCGGTGCCGCTGGGCCACTGGGTCTCTTGATGCACATAGGGTTCCTCGAGGACCTCGCCGTTGACGAAGACCTTGCCGTCCTTGCCGAAGATCGTGTCGCCCGGCAGGCCGATCACCCGCTTGATGTAGTCCTCGTGGTCGGGTTGCTCGACGCCGATCTTCTGCCAGAGCCAATGCACGGCTCCGCTGAGGACACCGCGCTCGTCCTCACCCCCGTTCTTCGGGTCGGGCTCGGAGAACACGATGACGTCGCCGCGCGCAGGCTCGCCCAGGTAGTACGGGATCTTCGACACGAGCACGCGGTCGTTGCGCTGCAGCGTGGGGTCCATCGACGGGCTGGGGATGTAGAAGGCCTGGACCAGGAAGGTCTTGATCAGGATGGCCAGCACGAGGGCCATCAGCACCAAGCCTGGGAGTTCGCCCAGGAAGCGCAGGATCGGGTTCTTCCGGCGGCCGCCGTCCTCGCCGGCTGGGCGTTCGGCGTCGGGGAGCGCCGCGCGCTCTTCGGTCTTCACCGGTTCAGGGTATCGGGTGCGCGGCGGTTCGAGCTGAAGAGACGGCGCGCGTGCACGGCGACGAGCGCGACCCCGGCGGTGACCGCCAGGTTGCCGAGCCACGCTCCCAGAGCGCCGGCGGCGACGGCGACGGCGAGGTCGGCGCCCGAGAGA
>JBKJXU010000209.1:0-4586 GCA_046716145.1 Actinomycetota bacterium | reverse complement strand
CTCCAGTTCGCTCCTGAGCTTCTCGTCGAAACCGGTCATCGGTCGGTCGCCTCCTCGAGGTCGTGGTCTCCGAGCGCCGCCGCCCGGTGCGTGCGGGCTCGGAACAGCAACGTCTTCACGGTTCCTTCGGAGATGCCGAGCGTCGCAGCGATCCCGGCGACGTCGAGATCGAGGTAGTACCGCAGCACCGTCACCTGACGCTCGCGCCGTGGCAGCGTCGCGAGCGCGCGCTCGACGTCGAGACGGTCCTCATGCTCGGTCACGATCGCGGCCGGTGCAAGCCGGTCGCGGGCGTTCCTCTCCACGCGCAGCCGGCGCCACCTGCTCGTCGCCAGGTTGAGCGCCACACGCGTGACCCATGCAGGGACCGATGCGATGACGTCGCCGCGGTCGCTCCGTTCCCAGACCCGTGCGAGGGCCTCCGCGACCGCGTCCTCGGCGCCGGCGCGGCTCCCGGCGACCAGGCCGACCGCCGCCACGATCCGCGGATAGTCCGCGGCCAAGAACTCGCGCAGGGCGGTGTCGTCGAATCGCGCTGTGTTCGGCATCTCCGACGACATGACGCTCGAAGCCTTGCACGGGTTGACACGGCCCGCGCCGGATCGCCGGTTAGCACTCCGCCCGAGGGAGTGCTAGTAGCATCGTTGCATGGCCGAAGCCCGCCCCGACCTGGGCCCTCGCAAGGCCGCGGTGCTCCGCGCCGTCGTCGAGACCTACGTCCGCACGAGCGAGCCGGTGGGTTCGGAGGCGGTGGCCGAGCACGCCGGGCTCGGCGTCTCGAGCGCCACGATCCGCAACGAGATGGCCGCGCTCGAAGAGCTCGGGTACCTCTCACACCCACATACGAGCGCGGGCAGGATCCCCACCGACATCGGCTATCGCCACTACGTCGACGCCTTGCCGGTGGGGGGCAAGCTCAAAGAGGGCCAGCGCCGGGAGATCGCAGCGCACTTCGCCGAGGCGATCGTCGACCTCGAAGAGGTCCTGAAGGGTTCCGTCCAACTCCTGAGCAGGCTCACGCAGTACGCGGGGCTCGCGGTACCCCCCGGAGCCTCCGAGGAGCAGATCGTCCGCCTCGAGTTGATCGACATGGGGCCTTCCTTGATGGTCTTGGTGGTGGGTCAGCACGGCCGGGTGGACAAGCAGATCCTGGACCGGCCCGACCAGTTCGACCCGAAGTCGGTGGCGGGGGCGGAACGCCGCATGCAGGCGATCCGGGGCCAGACCTATACCGACGCGCAGGCGACGCTCCTGCGTCTGGCCGCCGAGGCGCCCGCGACCGAACACGAACTCCTACTGGTCGCGGCCGATGTCCAGCGGATCGCGGTCCATGGGGAGCGCAACGCCCATGTCGTGGTCGGAGGCGTGGCGAACCTCGCCGACGAGACCCAGGCGTGGCGTCGCGCCACCTTGCGCCGGCTCTTCGAGACCCTCGAGCGCGAACAGGATCTCTTGCACGTCCTGCAGGACGTGAGTTCGGACGACGTGCAGGTGACGATCGGCGCGGAGCACCCCACCACGGGGGACTGGGAGGCCTCGATCGTGACGGCGCCGTTCAAGGCGGGCGATGCCACGGTCGGCACGATCGGCGTCGTCGGACCGACCCGGATGGATTACCTCTCGGCGATGGCGAGCGTGCGGGCCGTCGCGGCCCGGCTCACGCAGGCCGCTGCGGAGGCGGACGCAGAACGATGAGCACCGCGCGCGATCTCTACGAGGTCCTCGGGGTCGAGCGTGGCGCTTCGGGCGAGGACATCAAGAAGGCCTACCGCAGGCTGGCGCGCGAGCACCATCCCGACGTCAACGGCGATCCGACGGCTGAGGAACGGTTCAAGGAGGTCGCGGGCGCCTACGAGATCTTGTCCGACGCGAGCCGGCGTGCACGCTACGACGCGATGGGGTCGGGCGGGGGCGGCGGCCAGCCGTTCACCGACCTGTCGGACATCTTCGAGATGTTCTTCGGGTCGGGCGGGTTCGGTGCGGGACGTTCGCGCGGCCCCCGATCCCGGATGCGCGAGGGCGACGACATCGCCGTACGGCTCGATCTCACGTTCGAGGACGCGGCGTTCGGGGTGCGACACGACCTCGCCGTGGAGCGCCTGGCCATGTGCGAACGCTGCATCGGCAACGGTGCCGAGCCGGGCACCGCGCCGATCTCGTGCCGGACGTGCAACGGGCGGGGGGAAGTGCAGGCGATGCGCCGCAGCGTCTTCGGGACGTTGATGACGAGCGCTCCCTGCCAGACATGCGGGGGAGCCGGCCAGGAGATCCTCGACCCGTGTTCGGCCTGTCTGGGTCACGGCCGGGTCCGTCGCCGTGTCGAGGTTCCGGTCGAGATCCCGGCGGGGGTCTCCGACGGGATGGAGCTGCGGGTCCAGGGCGCGGGACATGCGGGCGTGGCCGGCGGACCGTCGGGGGACCTCTTCGTGCGTCTGGTGGCGGAGGACTCGCCGGTGTTCGAACGCCGCGGGCAGGACCTGTTCACGGTGCTGGACGTCACGGTGACGCAGGCGACCTTGGGTTCGGTGGTGCAGGTGGAGGGTCTCGAGGGTCCCGAGACGGTGGAGGTGGAGTCGGGCACCGAGTCGGGGACGGTCATCCGCCTCAGCGGCCGGGGGGTCCCCAACCTGCAGCGGCGTGGCCGCGGTGACCTCTTCGTGACCCTGCACGTGGTCACGCCGAGCGACCTGTCGAAGGAGGAACGGGTGCTGTACGAGCGCCTGGCCGAACTGCACGGCGAGCGGCGCCAGGCTGCCGGTACGTTGCGACGCCCCTCGTACTAGGCTCGCGCCCATGGCCGACACCACCTGCCTGTTCTGCAAGATCGTCGCCGGCGAGATCCCCGCGGACGTGCTCCGGGAGACAGACCGGACGATCGCCTTCCGCGACATCGAGCCGAAGGCGCCGACCCACATCCTGCTGATCCCGAAGGAGCACATCCCCTCGGTCGCCGATCTGGAGAGCGGTCACGGCGAGCTGCTGGCCGACCTGATGCAGTCCGCAGCGCACCTGGCGCACGCCGACGGCATCGATGAGAGCGGGTGGCGGCTGGTCACGAACGTTGGCACCGGCGCGGGCCAATCGGTGTTCCACCTGCACTTCCACCTGTTGGGTGGGCGGCCGATGACCTGGCCTCCGGGCTGAGGGGTCGGGTACGATACGGCCCACGCCGTCCATGGGACGGCTTCATCGTTCTCGAGCAGGAGGGAACGGGGCCAAGCCCCGGATCGCGGAACCTGGCGACAGCCACCACGCACGTGAAGATCCTCGTCCCCGGCCACCAGTCGATGGTGGCGCTGCTGGGCCAGCGCGACTCGTTCTTGAAACTGATCGAGGCGGGCTTCTCCGCGGACATCCTCGTCCGCGGGAACGAGATCATGATCTCGGGCTCGCCCGAGGAGACCGAGCGCGCCTCACGCATCTTCGAGGAACTCCTGGAACTGCTCGAGCGTGGGAACGAGCTCTCCGAGGATTCGGTCGGGCACGCGATCCAGATGGTGCTCGGCGCGGTCGCCATGCCGGGGGAACCGATCCCGACCGCCTCGCAGGTGCTCGGTGATCAGCTGCTGTCCAACCGTGGCAAGAAGATCGCGCCGAAGACGGTGGGGCAGAAGCGCTACGTCGACGCGATCCGCTCGAACACCGTGACCTTCGCGATCGGGCCCGCGGGAACCGGGAAGACCTACCTGGCCGTCGCGGTCGCCGTGCGTGCCCTGCAGGAGCGGCAGGTCTCACGTCTGATCTTGACCCGACCCGCGGTGGAGGCCGGCGAGCGACTCGGGTTCTTGCCGGGGACGCTCTACGAGAAGATCGATCCGTACATGCGTCCGCTCTATGACGCGCTCTACGAGATGACCGGCCCCGATACGCTCCCCCGCCTGATGGAGCGCGGCGTCGTCGAGGTGGCACCCCTGGCCTACATGCGAGGCCGCACCCTGAACGATGCATTCATCATCCTGGACGAGGCGCAGAACACCACGCCCGAGCAGATGAAGATGTTCCTCACGAGGCTCGGGTTCGGGTCCAAGGCCGTCGTGAACGGAGACTCGACCCAGGTCGACCTGCCCAGCGGGCAACGAAGCGGGTTGCAGGTGGTCGAGGAGATCCTGCACGAGATCGAGGACCTCACCTTCGTGCACCTGGACGGCAAGGACGTCGTTCGACACGAGATCGTGCAGCACATCGTCGAGGCGTACGGGCGCTTCGGACAGCAGCGCCTCGACGCGGATGCGTAGCGCCATGGACGTTCCCGAACCCGGCGGCCTCCCGGCCGTCCTCGTTTCGGATAGACAAGACCTGCCTGTGGATGCCTCCGGGCTCGCGGCGCTTGCGCGGAGCACCCTGGTGGGCGAAGGTCTCGTCGACGTGGAGCTTTCCGTGTCCTTCGTGAACGAAGCCGAGATCACCGACCTGCACGTCCGGTACCTGGACGAGCCGGGGCCGACCGACGTGCTGTCGTTCCCCCAGGACGACGACGACGCGGACGGCGTCCGCATCCTGGGCGACGTCGTGATCTGTCCGGCCGTCGCGGGGCGGAACGCGCCCGGTGACCCTTCCGCCGAACTCCGGCTCCTGCTCGTGCACGG
>JBKJXU010000208.1:0-3464 GCA_046716145.1 Actinomycetota bacterium | reverse complement strand
GTCCTTCACGGGTCATGAAGATATTTTCCGGCTTCAGGTCGCGGTGGACGATGCCTTTATCGTGCGCCGCCGCCAGCCCCCGGGCGATCTGCGTCGCATAGTCGATCGCCTTGCGCGGCGGCAGCGGCGTGCCGTCGATCCGGGCGCGGAGCGTTTCCCCCTCCAGCAATTCCGAGACGACATAGGGCGCGCCGCCGTGGGTACCGATGTCGTAGACCGCGAGGATGTTCGGATGGTTGAGCATCCCCGTCGCGCGTGAGGAACAGGTTCTCCGGTTTCAGGTCACGATGCACGATGCCCTTGTCGTGGGCCGCGGCCAGCCCGCGCGCGATCTGCGTCGCGTAGTCGATCGCCTTGCGCGGCGGCAGCGCCGTGCCGCCGATCCGGTCGCGGAGCGTCTCGCCCTCCAGCAGCACCGAAACGACGTAAGGCGAACCCTCGTGGGCGCCGACGTCATAGACGACCAGGATGTTCGGATGGTTCAGGAGACCGGTGCTGCGCGCCTCCTGCTCGAACCGGCGCAGGCGGTCGGCATCGGCGGAGAAGGCGGCGGGCAGGGTCTTGACCGCCACCTCGCGACCGAGACGCGTGTCGCGGGCCCGATACACCTCGCCCATGCCGCCCGCGCCGAGGGGAGCGAGCACGTCGTAGGGACCGATACGGGTCCCGGTGGCGAGGGGCATGGGCGGACGGATCGTAGCAGAGGGCCGCGTTGACACCATGCCATCCCGGGTCGATCATCATGATGCATGAGAACGACCATCACGCTCGAAGACGATGTCGCGGCAAAGCTGGACGAGGAGGTTCGGCGGGGTAAAGGCACGCTCAAGGACACCGTGAACCGGCTGCTGCGGCTGGGGTTGGAGGCATCGCGGCGAAAGGTCCCGGGCAAGCGGTTCGCGGTTCGGCCGCGACCACTGCTCGCCAAGCCGGGGGTCGAGTTCGACAGCATTGCCGATCTGCTCGACCAGGGGGAGGGTCCACTCCACCGGTGAAGCTGCTCGATGCCAACCTGCTCATCTACGCCTACGACAGCAGCAGCCCATTTCATCTGCTCGCCCGAAAGTGGGTCGAGGATCTCTTCAACCGAGGGGAGCCCGTCCGCATGCCGTGGAGCACGATCCAGGCCTTCCTCAGGATCACCACCAACCCACGCATCCTGAACGCACCCCTCAAGATGGCCGACGCGGTCGCGATTGCCAACGAGTGGCTCGCTCAGCCATCGGTCGACGTGGTGGAGCCTGGGGGACGGTACTGGCCGATCTTCACGAAGCTGCTTGCCGTGGGCCAGGTCCGGGGCGCCCTCGTCATGGATGCGCACCTGGCGGCGATCGCCATCGAGCACGGAGCGGTGCTCCAGACGACCGACCGGGATTTCAGCCGGTTCCCGGGACTTCGCTTCGAGAACCCCCTGGCTACCTGATCCCGGCCCGCGGCGCGGGCGGCGGCGGCGCAACCGGGATGTCGTATCCTCTCGTTCCCGATGCTCTGCCCCAACTGCCAGACCGTCAACGCGGATGGCTCCGTCAACTGCTCGGCGTGCGGCCGCGTCATGAAGCTCGGCGTCGGCACCGTGCTCTCAGGTCGGTACGAGATCCAGAAGCTCATCGGACAGGGCGGGATGGGCACGGTCTACAAGGCCCACGACAAGGTCCTGGACGAGACCGTCGCCATCAAGGTCCTGCGGCCCGAGATGATCGGCGACGAGGACGCCTCGCGCCGGTTCCTGGCCGAGATCAAGACTGCGCGGAAGATCGCGCACCGCAACGTCTGCCGCATCTACGAGTACGGCGACGACCACGGGCTGCGCTTCATCTCCATGGCCTACATCGAGGGCGTGGACCTGAAGGCGATCCTGCGGGAAGCGGGCCCGCTGCCGTGGCCGGAGGGTTTCGAGATCGCAATCCGGGTGACGGAGGCGCTGCAGGCGATCCACGACGAGGGCATCGTTCACCGCGACCTGAAGACGCCCAACATCATGCGCGACCAGAAGGGCGTCGTGCGCGTGATGGACTTCGGCATCGCCAAGGACGCGGCCGGCTCCGGGATGACCCAGACCGGGATGATCATGGGCACTCCGGAGTACATGAGCGCGGAGCAGGCCACGGGCGGTGCCATCGACTTCCGCACCGACCTCTACGCGCTCGGCGTCGTCATCTTCGAGCTCTTCACGGGCAGCCTGCCGTTCCGTAGCGACACGCCGCTCTCCACGCTCATGAAGCAGATCCAGGACCCGCCACCGCTCGACGGGCCGGAGGCCGCGCGCATTCCGCCCTCGGCGCTGCCGATCCTGCGACGTCTGCTCGCGAAGAGCGCGGCCGAGCGGTTCGACTCCACGGAGATGGTCGTGGATGCGTTGAAGGCGGCGCGGACCGAGACGCTGGGTACGGGCGCGATCACGGCCCCGATCCTGCCCGCCCCGTCGGGGGCGCAGACCGCGGTCATCCCCGGCACGCCGACGGCCGTGTCGCCACCGACCGCTCGCGCTCCCGCGGCCCCCCCGCCCCTGCCGCCGCCTTACGTCCCGCCGCCGCTGCCCACGGAAACGCCTTACGCAGCCGCACCGGCGCCCGCGGCGAAGTCGTCCAGGCTGCCCTGGATCCTGGGAGGGGCGGCGCTCCTGTTCCTGATGTTCGTGGGCCTCGCCTTCGTCGGCCTCTTCTTCGCCGGCACCGCCACGCCGCCGGTCGCTTCGCCGTCGCCCACCGTGGCCCGCGCCAGCCCCGCACCCACGACCACGCAGCCGAGCGCCTCCGCGTCCACCGCTCCACCGGCCGAGGACGCCGACGCGGACGACGGCCCGAAGGAGGGTACGTACGCGCCGCCCGCCGAGTCTCCCGGTGACGACGACGACGACGAGCCCGAGGACGAGCCGGCTGTCGTCGTGCGGGGCCACTCCTGGCGCGTGGCTCATGATCACGGCTCCGCGTTCCAGGCGCTCTGCGTGGGAGCGCTCTACCTGAAAGGCGACATGCTGGGCTTCAAGAGCCCCGAGCACCGGTTCCAGGTGGCGATCGGGTCGGTGCGGGAGATCAAGCGCAACGACGTCTACGGTTCGAATTTCGGCGCCTTCCACGTCAAGCTGCGCAACGGCCAGAACTACAACCTGGCCGCGGTCACGCCCAAGAACTACCCCGTGGATCCGCGGGCGATCCTGGACACGCTGAACATCGTGCGCTGAACGCGCCCCGGCGGGCGCGAGCCGACACGGTCATAATCCGGGCACCGTTCCCCGGGGGTGCAGGTGGCCTGGCAGTCCACGCCGTACACGTGGCCGCTCGCGATCGGCGCCCTCACCACCGCCGCACTGACCGTGCACGCGTTGGCGCGGCGCCGCGTGCCCGGCGCGCCTCTCTTCGCGCTCGTCGGAGCCTCCCTCACTCTCTGGTCGGCTGCGTATGCCGTCGAGTTGGCCAGCGCCACGCTCGCGCAGCAGTTGGCCTGGCTGAACGTGCGCTACATCG
>JBKJXU010000207.1:0-5115 GCA_046716145.1 Actinomycetota bacterium | reverse complement strand
GAATTCACCGACGGACTAGACCTGGGGACACGCTCGTGGGGCACGCCGCAGGCCAACCCCGCCGAGATGGCGCGCCGCATCGGCGAGCTCGAAGCGTCCGGGCACGCCGTGACGCTCACGGGGCGCGCTCACGGGTCGCTCGCTCGCGTGCGGGAGGTCATCGGGACGACGTCGGCCCAGACGCAGGAGTCCTCGCTCTCGACGGGCTTCGTCTTCGCACCGGGACGTCTGGCGGTCGCCACCGAGGAGGATGTGTTCGGGACGCGCCGTCACACACGGTCGGCGCCGCGGTTCACCCAGCGGCGCTCCGATGCGGTGGCCGATGAGCTCGAGCCCGGTGAATTCGCGGTGCATCGCATCCACGGGGTCGGGCGGTACACGGGCATCGTGCACCGGGAGATCGGCGGCGCCGAGCGCGATTACCTCGTGATCGAGTACGCGGCCGGGGACAAGCTCTTCGTGCCCTCTGATGCGGTCGGCATGGTGGCGCGCTACATCGGCGGCGACGCGCCGCGGATCATGCGGATGGGCGGTTCGGATTGGACGCGCGCCACGGCGAAGGTCAAGCGCGCGGTCCGCGACATGGCCGGGGAGCTCGTGCGCCTGTACACGGTCCGCATGTCGGTGCCCGGGCGCGCGTTCGGTCCCGACACGCCGTGGCAGCAGGAGCTCGAGGACGCGTTCCCGTTCGAGGAGACGCCGGACCAGCTGCGTGTCATCGACGAGGTGAAGCGCGACATGGAGCAGGTGACGCCGATGGACCGGCTCGTGTGCGGAGACGTCGGGTTCGGCAAGACCGAGGTCGCGCTCCGCGCCGCGTTCAAGGCGGTCATGGACGGGACGCAGGTCGCCGTGCTCGTACCGACCACCCTGTTGGCCGAGCAACACTTCCTCACCTTCTCCGAGCGGTTCCGGCCCTTCCCCGTCACGGTGCGGATGCTGTCCCGGTTCGTCTCACCGGGCGAGCAACAGGAGGTCCTGCGCGACCTGGCGGCCGGCAAGGTGGACGTCGTGATCGGGACCCACCGGCTGCTCGGCCGCGACGTCGTCTTCGCGAACCTCGGGCTCCTCGTCGTGGACGAGGAACAGCGGTTCGGGGTGGCCCACAAGGAGCGCGTGAAGACGATGCGCGCCCAGGTCGACGTGCTGACGATGACGGCGACGCCGATCCCCCGGACGCTCGAGATGGCGCTCGCGGGCATCCGGCAGATGTCGACCATCGACACGCCGCCGGAGGACCGCCAGCCCGTGCTCACGTTCGTCGGCTCCTTCGACGAGGACCTGGCCCTGGGAGCCGTCCGGCGCGAGCTGTTGCGGGAAGGACAGGTCTTCTGGGTCCACAACCGCATCGCCACGATCGAGCGGCAGGCCCATCGGCTCCGCGAGGCCTTGCCGGATGCACGGATCGCCGTCGGTCACGGGCAGCTGGACGAAGACGTGCTGGAGCGCGAGATGATGAGGTTCTGGCAGCGCGAGGCCGACGTGCTCGTGTGCACCACCATCATCGAGAGCGGCCTGGACGTGCCGAACGCCAACACGCTCGTCGTGGACCGCGCGGACATGCTCGGGCTCGCCCAGCTGTATCAACTCCGTGGTCGCGTGGGCAGGGCGGGCGAGCGCGCGTTCGCGTACATGTTCTTCCCCGCGCAGCGTGAGATGACCGAGGAGGCGCACGCGCGCCTGGCGACGATCGCGCAGCACCAAGCCCTCGGCAGCGGCTTCCAGATCGCCATGCGTGACCTGGAGATCCGCGGGGCGGGGAACCTTCTAGGCGCCGAGCAGAGCGGACACATCGCGGCGGTGGGGTTCGATGCCTACGCCCGCATCTTGCAGGAGTCCGTCGGTGAACTCCGGGGTACCCCGGTGGAGCCCGATCGCGATCTCCGGATCGACCTGCCCGTGAAGGCCTACGTGCCGCCCGGGTGGATCGCTCAGGAGTCACTCCGCCTCGAGCTCTACCGTCGCATCTCGATGGCTTCGGAACAGGGCGTGCTGGACGGCATCCACGCCGAGACGGTGGATCGCTTCGGGGCGCTGCCCGAACAGGTGGAGGTCCTGTTCGCGATCGCGTCCCTCCGCCTGGAGGCCGCACGGCTGGGTGTGCGGGAGATCTCGACGTTCAAGGAGCAGATCCGGATCGCACCGGTGGATCTGCCCGAGTCGATGCGCGTGGATCTGGCCGACCGCGTGCAAGGAGCCACGTATCACACGGCCAAGCAGACGCTCAACCTCTCGCCCGGCCGGGTCTTCGGCGCTGATCTGGTGCGGTGGGTGCGAGCCGGCCTCCACGCGGCCCTCGGATCGGTGCCTGCCGCGTAGACTCGTGGCCATGCGGACCTCTTTGCTTCGATCCGTCGCGGCCGGTGGCCTGGTCCTTTCGGCCGCGTGCTCGGGGGCGGCCGCAGCGGCGAGCGTCGCGGGCGCCGACATCAGCGATGAAGATGTCGCCGCCGCCGCCGGCGTGTTCACATCGGTCGCGTCACTGTCCACCTCTGCGTGCGGCGAGGTCGCGACCGAGGGCGACACGCAGGATGCCTCCTGCAACCGATTCACCCTGGGAGCCCTCATCGGATTCTCGGTCGCGGAGGACAACGCATCGGCCAACGGCATCGTACTCACCGACGATGAGGTGGCGGAGACCGCCGATCGGTTCGACATGAACTTCGGCGAAGGCGCCCTGCAGGCAGCGCTGGACGCGAACGGGGCGACCTACGACCAGTTCGTGACGGTCCTGCGCGGTTCGATGCTGCAGCAAGAGGTGGCGGCAGCCCTCGTCGAAGCCACCGTCTCGGAGGATGAGTTGCGCGCGCAATACGACGAAGACCTGGCGAGCCACGTCATCGTCCAGGCCGACCACATCTTGGTGGACACCCGCGAGGAGGCCGACGCGGTCTACGACGAGGTCACCGCACCCGGGGCGACGCGCGAGGACTTCCTCGCGCTCGCCGTGGAGGTCTCGAAGGATCCGGGCGTGGAACAGAACGGCGGTGCGCTCGGTTCGACGCCGGTCTCGCAGTTCACGCCGGGGTTCCGCGAGGCCGTCCTCGAGTTGGAGGTCGACCGGATCTCACCACCCGTGCAGTCGGAGTTCGGGTGGCACGTGATCCACATGGTGCAGAAAGAGGTCACGCCGTTCGAGGACGTTCGAGCCGACCTGGTCGCCTCCAGGGCGGGACCGGCCTTCGCCGAGCACGAACGCGGTCTCCTGGGGAACGGCGACATCCAGGTCAACCCACGGTTCGGACGGCTCGACCCACAGACCCTCATCGTGGTTCGGATCACGAGCACCGACCCGCTCGCCTCGGCCGAGCCCTCGGGGCCGGTCAACGTCGCCCCGCCCCAGGGATGAGCCCGGACGGGGTGCCGCTCGGACCGGTGCCGTCCTCGCACGGGGGCGAACATCTGCTCGACCTGGTGAGGGTCCAGGCCCGCCTGCGCGCCCCCGACGGTTGTCCCTGGGACCGGGAGCAGACCCATCGCACGCTGGCCCGCCACCTCTTGGAGGAGACCCACGAGCTCCTGGAGGCGATCGACGCGGGCGATGACGACGCGATGCGCGACGAACTCGGTGATCTCCTGCTGCAGGTGACCTTCCACGCGCAGATCGCTGCGGAGGACGGACGCTGGGACATCGACGACGTCGCGCAGGGACTGGTCCGCAAGCTCATCCATCGCCATCCGCATGTGTTCGGCACCACGGAGGTCTCCGGGGCCGAAGAGGTCCTCGTGAATTGGGAGCGGCTGAAGGCGGAGGAGACCGGGGGACGCACGGGTGTGGATGAGGACATCCCGGCGTCGCTGCCGGCCCTCGCCCGTGCATCCAAGGTGCAGCGCCGAGCCGCGGGCTGGGGGTTCGAGTGGCCGTCGCTCGAGCAGGCGATGGAGAAGGTGCGCGAGGAGTTGGGCGAGTTGGAGGAAGCCGCCGGCGACGCGGATCGAGCCGAAGCCGAGCTGGGTGACGTGCTCCTGGCGGTCGTGGCGGTGGCGCGCCGGCTCGGACTGGACGCCGAGGCCGCGCTGCGGCGGTCGACGACCACGTTCGCCGGGCGGTTCGAAGCGACCGCGGCCCTCGCGCAGGCCCGGGGTCTGGACATGGCGGCGATGCCGCCGGCCGAACTGCTGGTCCTCTACGAGGAGGCGCGCGCCGGCCCCGGCCTTTCGTAGACGCGGAGATCCCACACGACGCGATGCCGCTCGCGTGCGCTCGGGCGGAACCCCGCGTCGCGGATCCGTGCGTCGGCGTCGCTGAGATCGTGGATCGTGACGCGGAACCCGCGGTACTTCGAATCGCGTGCGGCGTACCAGAGGTTGCCCACGCGGGCCATCACGCGGTTGTAGGCGCCGATCGCGCCCTGATCGACCGGGGCGGTCAGCGCGAACACCTGACCGGCGGCCGGCAAGGTGTTCGCCAGGAGGGCCGGCGCGTCCGGGAAGCAGCACAGGACGCGGTTGAGCACGACGACATCGGCATGGGGCAGATCGTGGATCGAGCCATCGGCCACCTCGAACGTGGCGCGGTCGGCGACGCCACGCTCCCGGGCGAGGCTCCTCGCGCTCTCGATCGCGCCGGCGCCCAGATCGACACCGGTGGCGAGCTCGGCGCCCCGTTCGATCGCGCCGAGCGCGAGGTCGCCGGTCCCGCAGCCGACATCCAGGAGCGACCGGCCACGGAGCCCGGCGTGCTCGAGCGCGGCCAAGAGCGACGCCGTGACCGCGGCGGCCGTGCCCTTGCGGCGTGCGCGCTTCGCGCCTGCCTTCGCCCAGCCGTCGAAGCAGCAGTCTTCGCGATCTTCGCTCACGGGGGTGAGTCTCCACCCGGTTCGGCCGGCGACGCAACACGACCGTCCGCGAGTCCCCAGACGCCGAGCATGCTCCCCGCTCCGATGAGAGCACCGGCGAACGTGTCGCTCAGGTGGTGCACGTCGAGCGCTGTCCGCGACCACGCCATCACGGCGATCCAGCCCACGGCGGCGCCCCACAGGGCGCTGCGGTGGCGGGTGACCGGTGCCACCAGCAGCGTGACCCCCACCGCGATCTGTCCCGCGTACTTCGCGTGACCCGAGGGGAAGGAGCGGAGATCGCTGCCGTCGGGACGGAGTCTCCCGACCTCTGCCT
>JBKJXU010000206.1:0-6659 GCA_046716145.1 Actinomycetota bacterium | reverse complement strand
GTCCACGCCGGGGGCACCGTCCACGCCGGGGGCGCCGTCCACGCCGGGGGCACCGTCCACGCCGGGGGCGCCGTCCACGCCGGGGGCACCGTCCGCGCCGTCGATGCCGTCCGCGCCGTCGATACCGTCGATCCCAGCTGAGCCCTCGGGACCCTCTGGGCCAGCCGCACCGTCAGCGCCGTCAGCACCGGCTATGCCGTCAGCACCGGCAAGACCGCGCGGGCCACGCTTGTTCCAAACCCGGGTTAGCTCGCCCGCCTTGCAGGTGCTGTCTGTCCGGATGATCCGAACCGCGCGGGTCGTCTTGTTGACGCATCCCTTCACCTTGCCGGTCGCACCCGCGCTGAGCCCAGCAGTCGCGAGCGCCGCCGCCAGAACCAACGCCATGGCCACGGTGAGAGCCGTGCGGGCCGAGAACCTGCTCCGTTTCCTGTGCACTTCAACCTCCTGGTGAGCGGACGAACGATGCATGTGCGAGTCCATGCCGCAGGTTGCCCATTGATAATCGGTCAGGAACGATCCCAACTCAAGCAACCGTGGGGAATTGTCGACGAGGTGCCGCTGAACGGCGGCACATCGAGATGCGTGGCTGACCTCGACGCCGCGCTGGCCGAGGCGGACGTGGTCGTGCTGCTGACCCCGCACTCGGCCTATGACCTGGACGCCGTGGCCGATCGCGCGCGCGTGGTGTTCGACACCCGCAACGCCTACGGCACGAACCGGCGCCCGAACGTGGTCGCGCTAGGACCCTTGCGCGCTGGCCGTCGCGTCCTCGACCTGGCGCGGCTTCGTGGGGTCGATCCGCACCCCGGGGCCCATCGTGGAGGACAGGACCAGGGTCTTGATGTAGCGACCCTTCGCGCTGGACGGCTTGGACTTCAGGATCTCCTCGACGACCACCAGGTAGTTCTCGAGGAGCTGCTGCTCATCGAAGGATTTCTTGCCGATGATGGCGTGGACGTTGCCGGTGCGGTCGGCCCGGTACTCGATCTTGCCGCCTTTGATGTCGGCCACGGCCTTGGCGATGTCGTTGGTCACCGTGCCGGTCTTCGGGTTCGGCATCAACCCGCGTGGACCGAGGACCCGGCCCGCCTTGCCGACGGTGGCCATCATGTCGGGCGTGGCGATCGCCGCATCGAAGTCGATCGACCCCTTCATGATCTCCTCGACCAGCTCCTCGCCCCCGACCACGTCGGCGCCCGCATCGCGCGCCTCGCGCGCCTTGTCTCCTTGGGCGAACACGCCGACACGGACGCTCTTGCCCGTCCCGTGCGGGAGCGACACGGTGCCGCGCAACGTCTGCTCCTGCTTCCGCGGATCGATCCCCAGCCAGAACGCGATCTCGATGGTCTCGTCGAACTTCGCGTCGGGGAGCCCCTTGAGCACCTTGATGGCCTCGCCCGGGAGGTACTCGCGCTCGCGGTCGAAGGACGCCGCGGCGGCGTCGTAGCGCTTGCCCTGGCTCATGCCTTCACCTCCACGCCCATGCTGCGAGCGGTGCCGGCGACGATGAGCATCGCCGCCTCGACGTCGTTCGCGTTGAGGTCGGGCATCTTCTTCTCCGCGATGTCGCGAACCTGCGCGCCCGTGAGCGCGCCGACCTTCTCGCGGTTGGGCTCGCCCGAACCCTTCTCGATCCCGGCGGCCTGCTTGATCAGCTCCGCCATGGGCGGCTGCTTCAAGATGAACGAGAAACTCCGGTCCTCGTAGATGGTGAGGACGGCCGGGATGACCTGACCGCCCATCTGGGTGGTGGCATCGTTGTACTGCTTGCAGAACTCCATGATGTTCACGCCGTGCTGACCGAGGGCGGTGCCCACCGGCGGCGCGGGCGTGGCCGCCCCCGCCTTGATCTGCAGGGTGACCATCGCCATGACCTTCTTCTTCGACGCCATGTGCGACCTTCCTTCCCGCGGTCCCAGCGGCCCATCGGGCCTCCCGCGTCGTCGGGTACTGAGAGCTAGACCTTCGCCACTTGGTCGAAAGCCAGTTCCACCGGGGTCTCCCGGTCGAAGATGTTGACCAACACCTTGAGCTTGGCCTGGTCGGCGTTGATCTCGTTGATCGTGCCATTGAAGTCCGCGAACGGACCCGAGATGATCCGGACCACATCGCCTTCGTCGAAGCCGAGGCGCACGACGGGCTTGTGCTCCTCCTTCTTGACCACGAGGATCTTCTCGATCTCGCGCTTGGAAAGCGGGGTCGGCTTGGCGCCCGTGCCGGCGGCGACGAACCCGGTGACGCCGGGCGTGTTCCTCACGACGTACCAGGAGTCGTTGTCGTACCACATCTTCACCAGGAGGTAGCCGGGGAAGACCTTCTTCTGGACGACCTGCTTCTTGCCGCCCTTGATCTCCATCACGTCCTCCATGGGGATGTGGACGCGGAAGATCTTCTCCTCCATCTGCATGGTGTGGATCCGAGACTCGAGGTTGGCCTTCACCTTGTTCTCGTAGCCGGCGTAGGTGTGCACGACGAACCACTCGCCGGGACCCCCGAAGGGGTCGTCGCCCTTCGGCTCCAGATCGGGATCGGGTTCGGGTTCGGCTTCGGCTTTGGCTTTGGCTATGGCTTTGGCTTTGGCTTTGGCGACCTTGGGTTCGGGTTGCTCCTCCTCGACGATCGCCTCCTCCACCTCTGAGGCGGCCTCCACCGGGAGCACTTCGTCCGGCTCATCATCGGGCACAGCGGGCGCCTCGGCTGGCTCCGCCGCCATGGGGGAGACGTCCTCGATGGCGGGCGAGGTCTCGGTCACCTCGGCCTCCTGTGGGGAGCCCTCTTCGGTCGTTTCCAACTCATCGGTCAATTCGGACGATCCTTCCGGTATCAGTCGAGGAGGCTGAAGATCACGCGCTCGAACGCGGCGTCCAGGCCGAACACGTAGGCCGTGACCACGGTGATGGTGACGAGCACCACGACCGTGTAGGTGACCAGCTCCTTGCGCGTCGGCCAGTCGACCTTCTTGAGCTCCTGCCGGACCTCGCGCAGGAACTGGCGGGCACCCGTTCGCTTGCGCTTCTCCGGTGCTTGGGCACGCCGAGCAGCGACCGCTGCGGCCGAAGGCCGTTCGGCGCCGGAGCGCTTCTGCTGTTTCTCGGCGCGCTCCTGCGCCCTCTTCATCTGTCGGTTCATGGGTGCTCCCTTGCAGGCGCGGAGGGACTTGAACCCCCAACCCCCGGTTTTGGAGACCGGTGCTCTGCCAGTTGAGCTACGCGCCTTCGCCGCCGCCGGTCCCCGAGACAGGGACGCTCGGGCGAACCAGTATAGGTGCGCCCCGAGAAACCCGGCAAAGGAGGCCCGCTCCGGGTGCCGACATCTTCGCAGGCCCAGGTGCGTGAATCCGTGCAGTTCGTAGCCTACGATCGCCCACGATGGCGACCGCGCGCGGCCCCACCGAGCGAGAGGTCCTCGTATGACGAACATGGGTCCGACCCCCGAGCCGGAGGATGGCTTCCTGCGGCGTGGGCTCTTCGCCCGTCGGGATGCTTCCCCGGCCGAGCCTCTGATGACCGCCAGCGAGTACCGGCTGGCCGACGTGATGCAGCGTGCGATCGACGACCGCCTCGAACGAGGTGTCGAGGCGATGGAGGAACAGGCGACCGCGCTCCTTCGCGAGGTTGCAACCGAGGTCTGGAGAACGTCCTCGCGCGACGTACGTCCCGAGCAGGAACGGATCATGACCCTGCTGGCGCGCGACCAGGCGATCCGGTCCCTGATCGCCTCCTCGGACGAGCGATTCCAGTCCCTCGCCGTGCGAACCTCACGGCTGGAGGACCACCTCAACGACCTGTCGGAGTCCGAGCGGCGAACCCGGGAGGCCATGGAGCAGTCCGCCTCGGCGATCCGCGAGATCGCCTCCTCCCCGACGCTGCACGGGGTCGACGTGATCCGCACGCAGCTGGAGCAGGTGGAGCGGCACATCGCCGAGGCGTTCGCCCACATGGACGAGCGCGACAAACACCTCACCGAGACGGTCCTGACCCAGGTCCGTGATCACGGCGACCTCATCGCCACCGAGACCAGCCGCGTGGTCGAAGCCATGCAGGGCTACGTCCAAGGCGGGGCCGAGGCGGTCGGGCGCCTGGCGCAGCGCATCGAGGATCATGCCCAGATGTTCATCACCCAGGACCACGACATCACCGAGCACGTCCGTGAGGTCGTTGCCGGGGAGGTCACCGAGATCGCGCAGGGCCTCGAGTTGATCAAGGAGAAGGTGGGCCTGCACGGCCGCGACCAGGATCAGGTCCGCGCGCAGATCGAGCGCCTGATCGAGGCCCGGGTGCGCGGGCTCGCCGATCTGATCCGGGCGGACTCGACCGCCTTGCGTTCGTTGATCGAGGAGCGTGCCGCAGGCGAGATCGCCGCGGGGATGGATGAGACCGTGGTGATCCGCCTCGTGGACGAACGCATGGCCGCCATGGAACGGATCATGGTCGAGCGCATGGGCGGGTTGGAGCGCACGATCGGCGAAGAGGTCCTCGCGCTTTCCACCGCGATGGGCGCCTCCGTCGAGCACCAGGTGGAACGCATGACCTCCGCCGCAGGGGCCATGGACGGGATCGACGAGATGATCGCCGAGTCCCAGGCCGCCTTCGAGGAGCGCATGCTCGCTCAGCTGGATGACCGGTTGACCGCGATCGCGCGCCTGATCCGGTCCGACAACCAAGCGCTCGCGGGCCGGATCGGTTCGATCACGGCCCCAGACAGCCAGGGTTCAGGGCCGATGGACACCGAGGTGCTCCGCCAGGTGTTGCGCTCGGTGAAGGAGCTGCAGGCGGGGATGGCCAGCGACATGCTCGGCACCATGGACCGGCGGTTCCAAACGATGTCCGACCAGCTCCACCGCGAAGGTCAGTCCCAGGCCGAAGCCATGGTGAAGGTGGCCGAGATCCTGGGCCAGAAGATCGACCGTGTCGCGGTGCAAGTTGACCAGGGCATGGGCAACGACATCCAGATCGTGGTGGATCGCATGTCCGACGCGATCCAGGCCATATCGTCGGTCAACCGCAGGGATATCGCCTAGGGGAACCGCACCACCGCGAGACCCTTGCGCACGGCCTGGTGGGTCTGCCCGTCCCGTTCGAGGGTGACCCACGTCTCGAGGACCGCCGTGCGGGTGAGCGGATCGACTTCGCTGACACGGCCCCCGGCGACGATGGTCTCGCCCACGAACACCGGTGCGCGGAACTGCGCCGAGAGACCGGTGATCGCAGTCGGGTCCCCGCACCACGCGACGACGCAGGCCGCCATGTGGCCCATCGTGAACATGCCGTGGGCGATGACGCCGGGGAACCCCGCCTCACGGGCGACGGCGTCATCCTGGTGCAGCGCGTTGTGGTCTCCCCCCGCGTCCGCATACGCCTTCACGTCTTCGCGGGTGACGGTTCGCACCATGGATGGCAGATCCTCGCCTCCGGCGACATCCTCGAACCTCCTCATGCGTCCGCCGCGCGTTCGATGAGCGTGGACCGTGCCGTCACCACCAGCACCCCTCCCGGCTCACGCAGCTCGATGACGACCGTGAGGAAGCCGATCCCCGCCCGGACCCTCACCGCCTCGATGCGCGCATGGATCATGAGATCTTCGCCCTCGCGGATAGGACGCTCGTAGACGTAGTCTTGCGTGCCGTGCACGACCCTGGAGAAATCCAACCCCAGCCGCGCATCGCCGAACACGTCCGGCAGGACCGTGAACTCAGCGACCGCGGGGAACGTCGGCGGTACGCCCTCGGCCTGGCCGAACACGTCCGCGAAGGCCCGGACGCGGCTGGGTGCGACCGCGAACGCGACAGGCGGGTACTCGATCCCTTCGGCGTCTGGGTACATCGGGGCCGGACGCTAAGCAGATGCCGACCGAGCGTCAACCGACATCCCCCTCTCGGGGGATCTCCGAAATCGCCCAGCCGGGTTACACGATCCGGCCGGGCTCGCGCCTAGGATCGCACCGTGACCCGCCAGCCGACCGCGATACGCGTCGTGATCGCCGACGACCACCGGGCCTTCGGTGAGGCGCTCGAGATCGCTCTGGACCAGGAGCACGATCTCGTCGTCGTGGAGGTCGTGGACGGTGGAGCCGACGCCGTGCGCTCGACGCTGGCCACCGCGCCCGACGTCGTGCTGATGGACCTTCGCATGCCTTCGGTCGACGGCATCGAGGCCACGCGACGGATCCGCGACGAAGGCGCGGAGAGCGCGATCATCATCCTGACGGGTGAGGGCGATGAGGTCGCGCTCGCGCGCGCGATCCAGGCCGGCGCGCGCGGGTTCCTGCGGAAGACCGCGCCGATCCGCGACGTGGTGACCGCGATCCGGCGGGCCTCTCGTGGCGAGCCGCTTCATCACCCCGCCGAGGTGCACCAGGCGCTCAAGGTGGCGCGTTCGCGGACGGACGACGACCGCGAGCTCCAGCGCCGGATGGACCGGCTCACTCCGCGAGAGGTCCAGATCCTGCAACTCATGGCGGACGGCACCGAGGCGGCCTCGCTGGCCGAACACCTCGGGGTGAGCAGACACACGCTCCGCACCCACGTGCAGAACATCTTGACGAAGCTCGGCGTCCACTCGAAGACGGATGCCGTCGTGGCCGCGATCAGGCTCGGCAAGGTCACCCCTCCCGATCTTGCCGCGCCGGTCCGGGACACGCTGGGGGCCGGCCTGCAG
>JBKJXU010000205.1:0-9963 GCA_046716145.1 Actinomycetota bacterium | reverse complement strand
GGCTAACTGGCGCTACGGCGGCCTGCGGGGCGCGGTGAGCGCTATCAGCCAGGGGGCGGCGCGCGCCGTTGCCTGGCGTTAGGACCCTCGGCGCGGGGGGCGCGCCGCGGCGCTCGGGGTGGCCGCGACCTTGGCCCCGCTCCTGTACTTCAAGTACTACGGGTTCCTCGCGGTCAACCTGACGAACCTCGCCGCATCGCTCGGGGTGGACCGGTCGATGCCTCTGCTCGAGGTGGTGCTGCCGGTCGGCGTCTCCTTCTACACCTTCATGGCGATCGCCTACGTCGTCGACGTCCATCGCCGCGACATCCCGATCGCGGGCTGGGGGGACCAGTTCCTCTACCTGTCGTTCTTCCCCCACCTCGTGGCCGGCCCGATCGTCAGGCCCGGCGAGCTCATCCCGCAGTTCGACGAACGCCGCGATCCGCGGCACCTCGACGTCAGCGGCGCGATGTGGCTGATCATGGGTGGTCTGTTCAAGAAAGTCGTGATCGCGAACTTCCTCGCCGGCGCGATCGCCGACCCGCTGTTCGGTGACCCGGTCCGGCGAAGCGCGGCCGACGCGATCGTGGGACTGGTCGCCTACGCCGTCCAGATCTACTGCGACTTCAGCGGGTACACCGACATCGCGATCGGCATCGCGAAACTCCTGGGGTTCGAGTTCCCCCGGAACTTCGACCGCCCGTACGCGGCGCGCTCCATCCAGGACTTCTGGCGGCGCTGGCACATGACGCTCTCACGCTGGCTGCGCGACTACCTCTACATCCCGCTGGGCGGCAGCCGTCGTGGTGGACGGCGGACCTCCATCAACCTCATGGCGACGATGCTCCTGGGGGGGCTATGGCACGGAGCGGCGTGGCACTTCGTGATCTGGGGTGGCTTGCACGGCACCTACTTGATGGTGGGCAGGTGGAAGCAGGGGCGCCGTGCTGCAGGCATCCTGGCGGAACCGCCCGCGACGGCGAGCGCCCGATGGGCACAGCGGGCAGGCACCTTCGCGCTGGTCTGCGTCGGGTGGGCCTTCTTCCGTGCGGACTCGGCCGGCGTCGCGTGGGATCTGTTGAGCCGTACCGTGACAGGGTGGACCACGCCGACCGAACTGGTGAGCCCGGCCGTCCTGCTCGCGATCGCGGTGGGCCTCGGGGTGCAGTTCGTCCCGCGCGGCCCCGGACGGAAGCTCCGCGCGGTGCTGGACCGCATGCACCCCGTAGCCCTGGGGCTGCTCTCCGCCGTCGTGCTGTTCGCGATCACGACCATGGGGCCGCGCGGCGTGGCTCCCTTCATCTACTTCCAGTTCTGAGCCGATGAGCCGGCCAGCGCCCTCGCCCAACCACCCGTCGATGCGGCGAACCGCGCGCGGCATGCCCGCGGCGAACGTCCTGATCGTCCTGCTCGTGTGCATGCTCGCCTGGACGCTGCTCTACTCCCCCGAGTTGCTCCGCGCTGCCGAGACGCACCCGGACGGACCACGTCGAGACATCTCGATCGCCGTCTTGTCTCCCATCGCCTGGCTCGCCGACCTCACCCGGCTCGGCGCAGTGACCGACGCCGCCGGACGGGCAGCGGGGCGCGATCCCGACGCACAGGTGGGCGGGATCGTCGGAGGTGAGGAGGTGACGGTCGATGACCTCCCCACGGTCAAGCCGCGGCCCTCGCAGGCCACGCCGACCGTGGCTCCGCCTCCCCTGACCGACGACACGCAGATCCGCGAACCGACCAACGCGCGCAAGCTCCGCGTGGTGGTCGTCGGCGACTCGCTCGCGGCGGGGATGGGGTTCTTCGCTGAACGCGTCTTCAAGCCGTTCTTCGTCGACGTCGTCAAGCAGGGGCGGATCTCGACGGGGCTCGCTCGGCCCGACTACTTCGACTGGCCCGGACAGATGCAGGTGATCGTGGATCGTTACCGGCCCGACCTCACGATCGTGATGCTGGGCGAGAACGACAACCAGGACCTCCAGGGCGAGGGCGGAGCCGTCGTCCAGGATATCGGCCAGCCCGAGTGGCCCGATGCCTACGAGCAGCGCGTCGAGGAGTTCGCGCAGATCGCGACCTCACGAGGGGGTCACGTCGTCTGGGTCGGGCTCCCCATCGCCCGCGACACCGCGCGATGGCCCTTCACCCAGCGGCTGAACGACGTGTATCGCAACGTCGCCGAGCGGATGCCCAACGTGGCGTTCGTGGATACCTGGACGGCTTTCTCCAAGGACGGCCAGTACACGGCGTACTTCCTCGACGGGGACTCGATACGCCTCATCCGCGCAGCCGACGGCCTTCACTTCACCGCAGACGGCTACACGGTCCTCGTCCGCGAGGTCGCCGAAGTCGCAGGCACGGAGTTCGACCTGCACCGAAAAACCTTCGAGGACTGAGCCCCGGAAGGATCAGGACGGCATCGCGACCTGGGGGATCGACCTGAGCGCCTGCTCCTCGGCTGCCGGATCGAACTCCACCTCGGGCAAACGCCCGTTCAGGTAGTCGTCGTAGGCCTGCATGTCGAAGTAGCCGTGCCCCGAGAGGTTCACCAGGATCACGCGCTCCTCGTTCTTCTCGCGCGCGTCGATCGCCTCGTCGATCGCTGCCCGGAGGCCGTGCGCCGATTCCGGTGCCGGCACGATGCCCTGCGTGTTGGCGAACTGCAGCGCCGCGTCGAAGATCTGATGCTGCGTGTAGGCACGCGCCTCCATGTGCCCTTCCTTGACGAGGAGCGACAGCGAGGGCGAGTCGCCGTGATACCGCAGACCACCCGCGTGCACCGGCGCAGGGATGAACGTGTGACCGAGGGTGTACATCGGCACCAGCGGTATCATCCCCGCGGCATCGCCGAAGTCGTAGGCGAAGACACCTTTCGTCAGGGTGGGGCAGGCCGCCGGTTCGGCAGCGATGAAGCGCGTCTGGGTCCGCCCGGCGAGGCGATCGGCCATGAACGGGTAGGAGAGACCACCGAAGGACGAGCCGCCGCCGACGCATCCGATCACGACGTCGGGGACGGGATCTCCCGCCATCGCCATCTGCTCTTTGGCTTCCAGACCGATCACGGTCTGATGCAGCAGCACGTGGTTCAGGACCGAACCGAGCGAGTACTTGATGGCTCCGCCGCTGGTGGCGACCACCTCGACGGCTTCGCTGATCGCGAGACCCAGCGATCCCGTGTGGTTCGGGTCGGCCTCGAGCGCCGCCTTCCCCGCCTGCGTGACTGTCGACGGGCTCGGGAGCACCTCGGCTCCGAAGGTCTCCATGAAGATCCGCCGGTACGGCTTCTGTTCGTAGGAGGCCTTCACCATGAAGACCTGGCATTCGATCTGGAAGAACCGGCACGCCATGGCGATGGCCGACCCCCACTGCCCGGCGCCGGTCTCGGTGGCGATCCGCTTCGTGCCGGCCTG
This sequence comes from Actinomycetota bacterium, assembly GCA_046716145.1. Classification (GTDB taxonomy): domain Bacteria; phylum Actinomycetota; class UBA4738; order UBA4738; family HRBIN12; genus AC-51. The sequence continues at coordinate 6,580 of JBKJXU010000205.1, read as the reverse complement.
CTTGTTGTAGAAGGCCTGCGCGATCGCGGTGTTCGGCTTGTGGCTCCCCGCGGGCGAGACACCCTCGTACTTGAAGTAGATGCGAGCCGGCGTCCCGAGGGCCTGCTCCAAACGCGTGGCGCGGTGCAGCGGGGAGGGCCTCCACAGCCGATAGACGTCGAGGACTTCGCCGGGGATGTCGATCCACTCGTCGGTCGAGACCTCCTGCATGATCAGCGCCTCGGGGAACAGCGGCGCCATGTCCGCGGGGCCTACCGGCTGCATGGTCCCGGGGTGAAGCGGCGGCAACGGTTGCATGCCCGCCTGCACGATGGACGGCATGATGTTGAACCACGCCGTGGGGATCTGGTCCTGCGACAGGTCGAAGCGGGTCTGCTCGCTCATCGGGTTCGCCTCCTGGTTCGCCGGGCGCCGAGCCTAGCGCGGGCGAGGCCCGCAGGGGAAGCCTCGACCTACCCCGCCGGGTAGGCGGAGACCTCTATCCACCCTTCGACCTCGCGCACCGTGAAGATGCGGACCGGGTCGCGAGCCGGCCCTTCGAGCGGCTCACCGTTCTCTGCGTCGAACACGCTCTCGCACGTCGCGCACGTCACCTGGTCCGTCCGATCGTCGAACGTCCCCTCCGAGAGCGAACACCCCTGCCCGGTGCAGGCGTCTTCGAAAGCGAACAGGCGCTGCTCGTCGTGCGCGACCGCGACCCGGCCGGCGGGAACGTCGTACGCGCGCATCTCCCCTTCGGGGATCTCCACGAGTGCGCCGACGCGGACCGGATCCACGGCGCTCACGCCCCCCGGACGGCGAGGAACGCCCTCTGGAGCACGGTCACCGTGCCGAGCGTCGCGAGCAACACCAGCATCGGCAGCATCATGCCCGGGATGATCAAGGCCACCATCAACGCGAGGAACCGTTCGAGCCTCTGGAAGAACCCCTCCGTCAACCGCACGCCCGCAGCCTCTGCCTCGGCTCGGACGTAGGACACGCTGAGCGACACGATAAGGGTGACGAGCGAGAGCACAGCCTCCAGACGGTCGCCGCGCTGCGCGAACGTCCAGAAGAGCGAGGAGAACACGATCGCATCGGCCACCCGGTCGATGACCGAGTCCATGAACGCACCCGAGCGCTTCTCTTCGCCGCGGTGGCGAGCGACCGATCCGTCGAAGACATCGCAGAGGCCCCCGGCCAGCAGGACCCACCCCGCCACGAACCAGTCGCCGCTGATGATGAACACGCCCGACAAGCTGATAAGGACGGGCGAGGCGGCGGTCAGTTGCCACGGCCGCACCCGCGTCCAGAGGAGGAAGGCCAAGATGCCGCGGTACGGCCACTGGAAGGTCCACTGGATAGCACCGCCGGCGGCGCTCTGGTTCTTGCGCGGAGCCGGCATGTCCCGGACGCGCTGCACCTCGCGGGGGGCTGCCGCGTCGTTCCCCGCGCCGGCCATCAGCCCGTGGCGGGTTCGAACCCCACGACCACGTACCGGAACACGCCGCCGGGCGCCTCGTTCTCCACCTCTTGGCCCTTCCTCGCACCGTTGAGCGCCATCCCGAAGGGAGAGGTGGTGGTGACCGTACGCACGCCTTCGGCTCGCTCCTCGGCGTGTTCGGCCAGGAGGTAGGTCTCGTCGTCGGGGTCGGCTTCGTCGAGTGGTCGAACCGTGACGAGCATGCCGGGCGCGATCTCGTCCGCCTGCGGTGGCGCTTCGACGATGTCGGGGTCGGCGAGCATGTGCTTGATCTTGCGGATGCGCGACTCCATCATACCCTGTTGCTCCTTCGCGGCGTGGTACTCGGCGTTCTCGCGCAGATCGCCGTGCTCGCGGGCCACCTTGATCTTCTCGGTGATGTGCTCGCGGCCCGTGGTGGTCAACTCGAGGAACTCGGCCTTGAGACGTTCGTAGGCGTCGAGCGTGAGGGTCGCGGTCGGCTCCTGGCCCGCCGGGCGAGGGGCACGGTTGCGGAGCTCTTCGGGCAGTTCGACCATGCGCCGAGTCTAGCGAGGAGCGGCGAGGGTCAGCCCAGCGCGGCTCTGAACACGCGGCAGGCCCGGAGCGTCACCCACTTGCTTCCGCGCCGTCCCGGCGACTCGACGCCGGACCAGAGCATCCCGCGGTACGGATGTTCGTTCCGCCACCTGCCCTGATCGTCCTGCTTGGCGAGCACCATCTCGATGGCGGGCCCCAGGCGAGGGTCGCGGGCATACCCCAGCTCGGCGAGCGCCTCCAGGCCCTGCAGCGAGTCGGCGACGTAGGCCGACGGGAAGCCGAGCTGCAGCCAGTTCCTGCTGATCGACGTGTCCGTCGGGAACGCCCCCGTCGCCAGGTCGTGGTCAAGGAGGAACCCGACGCCTTGGTCGATCGCGCATCGGACCGCTCGCGTCCGCCGGCGAGGCGGGATGGCCGCGAACGCGCGCAGCGCCTTGATCGCCCCCCAGCCGCACGGGAGACCACCGTTGATGCCGCAGGCGAACCCCGGGCCGCTCGTGGCACCCGGGTACCACCGTTCATGAGCCTCGCCGGTGATCGCGCCAGCCTCCCAGGCGATGCCGTGCCGGACCCGCTCGTCGTCGAGCCGGCCGAACGCGACCAGGGCTCGCAGCGTGTTCCCGGTGAGGCAGTGCGCGACCCCGCTGTTGGTCGCGGTCCATCCGAAGCCTCCCCCGGGCGCCTGCCCGTGGGCCAGGACGTAGTCACATGCTCGCTGCACCCGGCGGTCCCGCGGATCTGCGCCCATCTGCTCGAGGAACGTGAGTGACCAGAACCACCCCCGGTACTTCGGGCCGTAGCGCGCACCCGGTTGTACCCACCAGCCCTGCGGGTCCTGCGCGGCCAAGATCGCGTCGATCGGATCGGACCGCATGGCGGCCGCGCGAGCCCGCCGAACGATCGGCGCATCCTCCGGTTCGTCCAGGAGGTCTCGGAGCGCGAGATAACGAACGCCCGGATCCTCGCGCTCGAGCAACCACGGCAATGGATCGCCCCGGAGCGCCCGGCGCCAAGCCTCCACCACCTCTACTCCTCGGAGAAGTAGACGTTCTTCGTCTCGGTGTACAGAGCGACGGCGTGCATGCCCATCTCCCGGCCGATGCCACTCTGCTTGAACCCCCCGAATGGCGCTTCCGTGAACACGCTGCTGGATGAGTTGACGCTCAGGTTGCCCGAGCGGATCGACTTGGCCACGCGGATCGCCCGGCCGAGGTCGCGGGTCCAGATGGATCCCGAGAGTCCGTAGGGCGTGTCGTTCGCCAGGCGGATCGCCTCTTCCTCCGTGTCGAAGGGGAGGATGCAGACCACGGGGCCGAAGATCTCTTCGCGCGCGACGCGCCAGGAGTTGTCCACGTCGGCGAGGACCGCGGGGGTGAGATAGAAGCCCGGTCCCTCGGGCTGCTCGCCGCCGGTGATGCGGCGCGCTCCCTCCTCGATGCCGATCGCGAGGTAGTCGGCCGCCGTCTGGCGCTGGCCCGCGGAGATGAGCGGGCCCATCTCGGTGGCCTCCTCCATCGGCTCGCCCACCGCGATGGCCTCGGTCGCCTTGGCGAACCGTTCGATGTACTCGTCGTAGATCGCGCGCTGCACGAACTGACGCGACCGCGCGCAGCAGTCCTGGCCCGCGTTGTCGAAGACCGACCACAGCGACTTCGGCACGGCCACGTCCAGATCCGCGTCCTCGAAGACGACGTTCGCCGATTTGCCCCCCAACTCGAGCGAGACCCGCGTGATGTTCGTGGCCGCCGTCTGCATCACGCCGATCCCGACCACCGTGGAGCCGGTGAACGAGATCTTCGCCACGCGCGGATCCTCGATCAGGGCGGTCGCGGTGGTGGAGCCCGGACCCGGCAAGACGCTGAGCGTGCCCGCGGGGACGCCTGCCTCGGCGAGGATGTCCGCCATCGCCAGCGTCGTGAGCGGGGTCTGGCTGGCGGGCTTGACCACGGCCGTGTTCCCGCAGGCGAGGGCCGGCGCGATCTTCCACGAGGCGATCGCGGCCGGGAAGTTCCACGGCGTGATGAGGACGCACACGCCGATCGGCTCGCGCAGGGTCACGTCGAGGCCCGGCGGCACGATGGGGATCGTTTCGCCGGCGATCTTGTTCGCAGCCCCGCCCCAGTACTCGAAGACGTTCGCCACCAGGTCGATCTCACCGCGTGCCGCGTTGATCGGCTTCCCACCGTTGCGCGCCTCCAGCGTCGCCAACGCTTCCTGCCGATCGCGGATCAAGAAGGACGCCTTGGTCAACACCCGGCCGCGTTCGCGGGCGCTCATCCTGCGCCACGGGCCTTCCTCGAAAGCCTCGGCCGCGATGTCGACGGCACGGCGAGCATCCTCAGCTCCAGCCTGCGCTACCTGCCAGGCTTCCGCAGCGGTGGAGGGTTCGATCACACCGGCGGTCCGGCCTTCCGCGGCGGCGACGCGCTCGCCGCCCATCACCAGCAGCTCGGTCGTCATGGCCGGATCGTAGCGCGGCGTGGGAGGATCCGCTCGTGCAGCTGGACGACACCAACCTCGAGGCGTACGCGCGCGGCTGCGCGATCTTGGGGACCGGTGGCGGAGGCGATACACACGCCGAGCTGCTCGCGGCCGGGGCCGCCGTCGACGAGCACGGACCGGTCGCGGTCGTCTCTCTCGATGACCTCCCCGATGACGCGCTGGTCCTGCCGGTCGCGGGATGGGGCGCGCCGACGGTCGGCATCGAGAAGCTCGGATCCGGCGAGGAGGGCGACGCGCTCCGCCTCGCCGCCGAGCGATGGTTCGGCCGGCAGGTGGGCGCGATCATGGTCGGGGAGATCGGCGGCGGCAACGGCGTCACGCCGGTGGGCTGGGCCGCCCGGATGGGCCTGCCGCTCACCGACGCCGACGCGATGGGCCGCGCCTTCCCCGAGGGGGACATGGCCTCGATGCATGTCATGGGTGTGCCCGCAGCTCCGGCGTTCTTCGCCGACGAGCGCGGGAACGTCGTGACGGCGACGCCGCTGGACGCGGTGTGGCTCGAGCGGATCGCTCGTCATCTGGTGATCGCGTTCGGCGGCGCCGTCGCGGGGGCCGATCACGTGATGGAGGCACACGTGGCCAGGAGCGCGACCGTGCGCCACACGCTGCCGCTCGCGCTCGCGATCGGGGAAGCGTTGGCCGCGGACGGGATCGAGGGCGTGCTCAGCGTCACCGGCGGTATCCGACTCATCACGGGCAAGGTGATCGATGTCGTGCGCCGCACCACCGGTGGGTTCGCGCGTGGCGAGGTGACGGTGGAAGGCACGGGGCACGACGCCGGACGGACCGCCGTGATCCATGTGCAGAACGAGAACCTGCTCGCCACCGAAGGGGACCGCACGCTCGCGAGCGTGCCGGACCTCATCACCCTCACCGACGAAGCGACCGGCGATGCCGTCCCCACCGAACGCGTCCGCTACGGCCAGCGGGTCGTGGTCCTCGGCATGCCGTGCGCACCCGTGTGGCGGACACCGGCCGGGCTCCGCGTCGCCGGCCCGGAGCGGTTCGGCTATCCGCGACCGTGGACGCCCGTGGAGGGGACGGGCTCATGAGCCTGCGGATCGGGATCGACGTCGGTGGGACGAACACCGACGCGGTGCTGCTCGACGCCGGGGGCCGCATCCTGGCGTGGACCAAGACGCCGACCACCGAGGACCCGGTCGAGGGGATCCGCGGCGCGCTGGCGGCCGTCGTGCCCGCCGATCCGGACGAGGTCGGGAGCGTGGCACTGGGGACCACGCAGGCGCTGAACGCCCTGCTCCGCCGGTCCGGGCTCGGGAGGGTGGCGGTCCTGCGGCTCGCCGGGCCGGCCAGCCGCTCCGTTCCACCGTTCGCGGGCTGGCCCGAGGATCTGCGCTCGGCGATCGAGGCCGGCGCAACGATCGTGGATGGCGGCGTCGAGATCGACGGCCGCACCCACCCGATCGATCGAGACCAGATCCGGGTCGCGATCGAGGCCGCGCGCGGGGCCGACGCCGTCGCCATCACCGGACCGTTCTCGCTGCAGGATCCCTCCCAGGAACAGGAGGCTCATGCGATCGTTCGCGAGATCCTCGGCGAGGGCGTCGGGGTCTCACTCGGACACGAGGTCGGCGGACTCGGCCTGCTGGAGCGCGAGAACGCGGCGATCGTGAACGCGGCGCTCGGTTCGGTAGCACGCCGCGTGAGCGAGGCGTTCGGCCGCGCGCTCCTCGACCTGGGCATGCGAGCCACGCCCTACCTGACCCAGAACGACGGCACCATGATGAGCATCGAGCGCGCGGTCGCACTGCCCGTGCTCACCGTCGGTTCGGGTCCATCGAACTCGATCCGCGGCGCCGCGGCGCTCACCGGCCTCACCGAGGCGCTCGTCATCGACGTCGGTGGGACGAGCACGGACGTCGGCGCGATCGTGGGCGGGTTCCCGCGCGAGTCCGCCGCCGGCATCGACCTGGGTGGGGTCCGCACGAACTTCCGCATGCCCGACGTCATCGCGGTGGCCACCGGGGGCGGAACGGTGATCGGCACGAATGACGAGCTGGGCGTGGACAGCGTCGGGCACCGGCTCACCACGCAGGCCCTCGTGTTCGGGGGTGACACACCGACGCTGTCCGACGC
>JBKJXU010000204.1:0-2704 GCA_046716145.1 Actinomycetota bacterium | reverse complement strand
TCTTGGGCGAGGTGTACCGGCGCGCCGGCCTGTTCGATGTGTTCGGCACGTGGTGGTTCGGTTTCATCACGGCGCTGCTGTTCACGTCCTTGATCGCGTGTTTGCTCCCGAGGTCGCGTGCCCATCTGCGGGCGATCCGGCAGCGCCCCGTTCACGCCCGCGAACTCGACGCGCTGCCGCTGCATCGGGAGATGTTGGTGGCGGCGCCGCCCGAGGTGGCCGCCCGCACGGCCGCACGGCTGCTGCGGCGCCGGCGCTTCCGCGTGGCGACCGAAGGCGCCTCGGTGGCCGCCGAGAAGGGAGCGCTCCGCGAAGCCGGCAGTCTGATCTTCCACTGGGCATTCGTGCTCCTGCTGGTCGGGGTGATCGTCGGGAAGGGGACGGGCTACAGCGGTCGCGCCGCGATCGTCGAGGGGCAGACCTGGACCGACGCTCGCCTCAACTACGACGCGACGCGCCTGCGACTCGGCCGGTACTTCGACGGTGACTTCTCCGGCTTGGGGTTGCGACTCATCGACTACCGCGACGCGTTCGATCCGGAGACTGCGCTGCCGTTGTACTTCGAGTCCGAGCTGGAACTGTTGGACGCATCGGGTGCACCCGTGGGGACGGCCGTGGCGTCGGTGAACCATCCGGTGGCGTTCGAGCAGTTGCGGGTGTACCAGTACGGGTTCGGGTGGGCGCCCGTCGTGTCCGCCGCCAAGGATGGCCGGGTCCTCGCCGACGGTCCGGTGCTCATGTCGCAGCAGACGGCGCCGGAGGGACGTTCGCAGCTCGCCCAGACATGGCACGGTTTCGTGAAGCTGCCACAGGTGCGCCCGGAGGTGGACATGGCCGTCGAGCTGGAGCTGTGGCCCGACGGCCGCGGGTTCTTGTTCGAGGGCATGCCGATGTTCGACGCGAACGCCCCGCTCATCCGGTACCAGGTGTGGGAGGGGCGCTTGCTCGATCCGTCGAAGGCGAGCCTGGATACGCGGTTCATGCGCGTGGTGCGGGGAGGATTCTTGTGGGAGGGGAGCACCGTAGATCTGGACCGGGCGTGTATCGCCGCAGGTCCGGCGGCCACCGTCACCGCGCAGGCGGGGTGCCCTGAAGGCGTCGAGCCCTCGCTCACCTTGACGTTCGACGCGCTCCCGCACTACTCCGTGCTGCAGGTCGGCAAAGACATCGGTGTCCCCGTGGTCCTTGCCGCGGCTATCCTGATCGTGTTGGGTCTGCTCGCCGCGCTGTACACCTCGAGGCGGAAGCTGTGGGTGCGGGCCGAGCCGGCAGGCGAGGGGTCGAGGTTGATCGTGGGAGGGCTGGCGTTGCAGCGCAGGTCGCAGTTCCAGACCGAGTTCGATCGCACGGTGGACGCGCTGGTCGAGGCCTCAGGCGGGTCCGTGCGGGAAACGGTGGTGGCACCATGAGCACCGACGAACTCGCGCGTTGGTCCCGCGATCTGTTCACGGTGGCGTTGTTCGTCTATATCGCCGCTATGCTCGCCTCCTTCGCGTTCGTGGCCTTCCGCCGGCGATCGATGGCCACGGCGTCGACCGTCCTGGGCGTCGTGGGGCTCACAGCCAACGTCGTGTCGATAGTGCTGCGGGCAGCGGCCGCGGGCCGCACGCCCTGGGGCAATATGTACGAGTACTCCTCGATGCTCGCCGCCATGGCGGTCGCGGCCTACCTCATCGGCGTCGAGTGGCGATCGAAGATCCGGACGCTCGGCGGGTTCGCCTACGCCTTCGTGGTCTTCACGATGGCGATGGCCGTGTTGTTCTTCTACGTCGGGCCACAGGACCTGCTCCCCGCGCTGAACTCCTACTGGCGGCAGATCCACGTGACATCCATGATCACGGCGACGTCGGTCTTGGGGCTCGGGTGCGTGTTCACCATCTTGTTCCTCATCAAGGAGCGCTCCGAACGCCGGCAGGTGATGGTGTTCGCACTGCAGGATCCGCCGCCGATCATGGGCGGTGCCATCGACGCTGACGCTCCGCCGGACTTCGCGCCAGGCGCCGACGAACCCGTGCTCGGGCCGTCGGTCCATCGTGGCATCCTGCCCGCCTCCGGCGCGCTCGACCATCTCGCCTACCGGTTCATCGCCCTCGGATTCCCCATCTGGACCTTCGGCACGATCTGCGGCGCGATCTGGGCGCAGGGCGCGTGGGGCCGGTACTGGGGATGGGACCCGAAGGAGACCTGGTCCTTCATCACGTGGACGATCTTCGCGGGCTATCTGCACGCCCGCGCAACGGCAGGATGGAGGGGCAGGCGCGCCGCAGTGATCGCTCTCGTGGGGTTCGGTTCGTTGTTCGTGACGTACTACGCGGTGAACCTGTGGATCGCGTCGATCCACTCGTACGCGACATGATCGGGCGCTCGCTGGCGCGGCTGGACCCGGTGGTACAGTCCTGCCGATCCGCGCCCCGGAGCGGGCGCGTCACCATCCCGGGAGGAAGAGGCGGCGTGCGGAAGAGGCTGTTCGGGGCCGTCGGGCTCGGTGCGGTCGCCCTGCTGCTCGGTTCCTGCTCCGGCGACCTGCCGCAGAACACCTTCGATACGGCGGGCCCGGTCGCTGAGAAGCAAGCGAACCTGATCATCCCCGTCCTGTGGGTCGCCGCGGCCGTCTTCGTCCTGGTGGAGGGCGGCTTCGTCCTGATCGCGCTCAAGTACCGGCATCGCAAGGGTGAGGAGCGCACGCCGCCGCAGACCCACGGCA
>JBKJXU010000203.1:0-7480 GCA_046716145.1 Actinomycetota bacterium | reverse complement strand
GGAGCCGGCGCCTTCGCAGGGGCTGCTGCCTTGACCACGGGCGCCTTCGCGGCAGGCGCCGTTTCGGCCGGCGCCTTCAGCGCCGGGGGGGACGGCTCCGGCGGCGTGAGGTCAGGTCCGCAGAGCGGTCGCAACGTGCTTTCGACCTCGGAGGACGCGATCAGCCTGCCGAGCCGGATCTCGCCGGTTCCCCCGGTCACCTGCAGCCGCGGGCCGAGTTCTCCCTGCGAGGCCCAATCGAGCAGCGCCCTGATGGCGGCCTCCCAGCCGTCACGCAGCCCGTCGGCCCGCGCCCGCTGCGCGTCGGGCAGGAGCACCACGAACGTGCCACCCGATAGCGAGGCCAACACGGCGTCTCCCGCGACGGTCAGACGGAGCCCACGGGCGATCCGCCTGAGGTCGCGCGGCGTCGGGGCGTGCGACACGTCGTCGCTTTCCCCGGTGCGGATCGAGACCCGGACGAGGCACACTGCGGTGGTGTGTTGGGTCCGACGTGTCCTGGCCAGCTCCTCGTGCAGGCGCTCGCGGAGATAGATCTCGTTGCGCAAACCCGTGATGGGGTCATCGACCGCGAGTTCCTCGGCCGGGCGCCGCAGGTACTCGGCCAAGAGCGCCAGCCCGAGCGCGAGCGCGAAGCCCAGCATGATGCCCGCCGCGGCCATGAGCCGCTTGTTCGGTCCCGATGGCCCGTCGGGGAGGTCGGGTTCGTCGAAGGGCTGGAGTTCGTACGTCTCGTCGGTGACATCGGCGTACACGATCATCTGGTCGAGGACTTGCTCCGCCATGTCGCGTGCGACCTCGGGGTCGGGGGCCGTCACGAGGATGTTGATGACGTTGGTCTCGATCACGACGAAGCTGTCCACGTCTACCTCGGAGGTGTCGGTGGCGCTGGTGAGGCCGGCCTTCGCCTTGGTGGCCAAGAAGTCGCTGGCCGCGACCTGGGCGTAGGTGCCGGTGATGGTGGCGTTGAGCGCTTCGGAGGCTTTGATCTGTTCCTCGGCCGTCAGTCCCAGCCGGCGTACCGCCACGAGGAGGGTCCCGGTGGATTCGTACGTCGACGGCTGTGGCATGACGAGCGCGAGCGTGCCGAAGACGGTCACGATGAAGCTCACCAAGGCGATCGCCCAGCGGCGGCGGAGGATCTGCCCGTATCGACGGAGTTCCATCAGGCCCCCGTCGCGCCGCGTGCGAGGGGCGCCGCGGCGATGGTCTCGGGATCGGCGTTCTGGAGCACGGGCGGCCGGCCCGTCGGGTAGTACCAGAAGCCCGCCGCCCGCATGGTCTCGGGGTCGAACAGGTTGCGGCCGTCGACCACGACGGGGTGTGCCATGACCGCGTACAGGGCCGACAGGTCAAGGTCAGCGAATTCGGCCCATTCCGTCGCCAGGACGATGCAGTGCGCGCCGGTGGCGGCTTCCAGCGCGGACCCCGCGGTGCGCAAGCCCGGCACTTCCGCAGCCGCCAGCTGTGCGGCTTCGGGGTCATAGCCCACGACGTCGGCTCCGTCGCGCAGGAGCCGCGTGGCGATGGTGAGCGCCGGTGAGGATCGGATGTCGTCGGTGTCGGGCTTGAACGCCAGCCCCAGCAGGGCAACGCGCTTGCCCTCGACGTTCCAGACGGCCTCCTCCACCCGCGCCAGCACCGCGTCGGTGGCCTCGTCGTTGATCCGCACGACCTCGTTTAGCAGTGGGAACGCATACCCCAATCGTGCGGCCAGCCGCTCCAGCGCCGCCACGTCCTTGGGGAGGCAGTACCCGCCGTAGCCGATGCCGGCGTTCAGGAAGGCGCGCCCGATCCGCGGATCGGCGCCCATCACATCGGCCACCGCGGTGACGTCGGCGCCGTTGCGCTCGCAGAGTCGTGCCAGCGCGTTCGCGAACGAGATCTTCATGGCCAGGAACGCGTTGCTGGCGCTCTTGGCGAGTTCCGCGGTCGGGATGTCGGTGACGATGAAGCGGACACCCTCAGCCATCATCGGGGCGTAGAGACGCTCGAGCACCTCGCGCCCGTGCTCCGTCTCGACGCCGATGACCACGCGGTCGGGTTCCAGCGCGTCACGTAGCGCCAATCCCTCACGCAAGAACTCCGGGTTGGAGGCGACGTCGACGCGGCGGCCACCGCCTTCTCGCTGCAGCGTCCGGCGCACCCTCTCCGCCGTCCCCGCTGGGACGGTGGACTTCTCCACGACCACCGAGCCGTCCATGGCGTGACGGGCGATATCGCGTACGGCGGTCTCGACCGCGATCAGGTTCGCTTCGCCGTCGGCACGGGCAGGCGTTCCCACGCAGATGAAGATGATCTCGGCCGTTCGTAGGGCGTCGGCGGCTTCGACGGTGAAGGTGAGGTGTCCCGACGCGCATCCCTCGCCCAGGGCGTCCTCGAGACCGGGTTCGTAGAACGGCGGCACCGCCCGTCGCAGCAGCTCGATCTTCTCGGCATCGACATCGGTGCCGATGACGTCGTGGCCCATCCGCGACAGGGCCACGCAGGTCACGACACCGACCCGGCCCGTGCCCATGACCGCGACACGCATCAGCGAACCCCGCAGAGAGCGAGCACCGTTGGCATGGAAGGACCGTATGCGTAGACGGTCGGATCAACGACCGACGGCGGCAGTAGTTCGCCTACGCCCGGTGACGTAGGCGGTCGAACGCACCCTGCTTCGCGGGCCCGTGGATCCATCCCGAGTCCAGCTGAACGTCACATGAACAACGTACGTTTCTTGCGGTGTCTAGCCGACGACTCGTGGCCGGTTTCCTCTCTAGGCTGCCGTGCATGACCACATCCATATACCGCCGCACGCTGCGTCTCGGTGCGGTCGCGCTCGCCATGACCCTTGCTCTGCCGACGTTCCCTGCGAGTTCGGGGACGCAGCAGGCACAACTGGTCCATATCGTGAGGACCTCTCGTTGGCAGAAGCCGAGCCCCGATCCTTCGGGCTTGTCCTACCTGGCCAAACTCAAGGTGATCGTCGTGGTCGACTCGGAGGTCGAGGAGACCCCACACTGGGCCGGCAAGAACGTGTGGTTCATCCGGCCGGGTGGGCGCGTCGTGCGGTCGTTCAAGACCCTGCGGTACTCCACCGAGCCCACCGACGTCGCAGTCGGCGGCCGGGGCCAGACCATGTACCTCACGGACGATTCCGCGGATGCGGTCTTCACCGTGCGTGCCGGACCCGACGGTGTGTGGGGGAACCCAGACGACACCTTCACCTCCTTCTCGACGCGCAGCTTCGGCAGCCGCGACGCGACGGGGATCGCGTTCGGCTCGAAGTCGTTGTTCATCACCGACGGCGACAACGTGGACTCCCGCCATCGTGTCTTCCGCCTGCGGCGCGGGCCCAACGGTGTGTTCGACGGCCCGGCGCCGCTCGGCGACGACGTGGAGAGCAGCTTCGACACGTTGCCGCTCGGGCTGAGCAAGCCGACCGACGTCTTCTTCCGCAAGGGCTCGCGCCACCTGTTCCTGGTCTCCGCCGACGAGAAGATCATCGTCGAGACCACGCTGGGCGGGACCCTCGTGAACACCTGGGACATGTCACACACGTCGATCAAGTCGCCTGCCGGGGTCGTCGTGGCTCCTCGGAGCACGAACGGCTCCCTTTCGAGCGTGTACGTGTCCGACCGCGGGGTCGACAACGACACCAACCCGAACGAGAACGATGGACGGATCTTCGAGTTCGCCCTTTGACCCCATAGCAGACGAGAGGTGCGCCCCCCCGTGCCGAGTCCGAAGTGGTTCCATCAGAGGGTTTCCCTACGTTCATACGGCGTAGAGAAACTACCTCACGGACATCTCCTCCCGGATTGCGTCCCGCCGGTATCGTCAACGTCCCCGACCGGCCTCCTGCCGGGACGGGCCCGTGGAGGGAGTTCGCCTTGGTGAGTACGGCCGACCCCATGGAGGGTGTCGCGACCGAGATCACGTCGTTCGCGCATCCGTCGCACCTGGGGGTGCACGTCGGGCGGGAATCCATCGGGTACCGGATCGCGAAGCGAGCGATGGATCTGCTCATCGCCACCACCGCGCTCGTCCTCCTGAGCCCGGTCCTGCTCGTCATCTCGATCGCGATCCGCCTGGACAGTCCCGGCCGGGCCATCTTCACCCAGGAGCGTGTGCGCGGTCACCGTGTGCGCGGCGGATCCGACCTCGATGCCGTAGACGACCCCGGCTCGTGGGAGGTCGTTGCATTCGTGCTCTACAAGTTCCGCACGATGCAGGCGGACGCCGACGTCTCCTTGCACCGCGACTACATGACTGCTTACCTCCAGGGGGACGAAGGCCGATTGCAGGCCCTTCGCCCGGACCGCAAGGACGGCGACTCGTACCGGCCGGCGCATGACCCACGGGTGACGAGGGTGGGTTCGTTCCTGCGCAAGACCAGCCTGGACGAATTGCCGCAGCTGTGGAACGTCATCAAGGGACAGATGAGCGTGATCGGCCCCCGTCCGCCCATCCCGTATGAGATCGCGCACTACAAGGAGCGTCACCTCTCCCGGCTGACCGTGCGTCCCGGACTCACGGGGCTCGCGCAGGTCAGCGGGCGGACATCGCTCGGGTTCGAGGATCAGGTCGACCTCGACCTGGCGTACCTGCGTGAGCGGTCGTTCTGGCTGGACGTGAAGATCTTGCTGTGGACCATCCCCACCATCTTGTCCCGGAAGGGAGCCGATTAGATGCCCGCCGTCGAGGTCGCTGTGATCGGGTGCGGGTACTGGGGCCCGAACCTCGTGCGCACGTTCCTGGAGATCCCCGACGTGGAGGTCGTCGCGGTCGCCCACCGCGACCCGGGCCGGCTGGAGCATGTCCGGTCGCGCCACCCGCAGATCCCACGGCTCGTTCGCGACTATCACGAGCTGTTCGAGATGGACCTGGACGCCGTGGTCGTGGCCACGCCGCCGGAGACGCATTTCGAGGTGGCGAAGATCTGCCTCGAACACGGGCTGGACGTGATGGTGGAGAAGCCACTCACCACCGAGGTCGATCGTGCGGTCGACCTGGTCGAGCTGGCGGCGGCGCGCGATCGGATCCTCATGGTGGGCCACATCGGCGCGTACAACCCGGCCGTCGTGGCGCTCAAGGAGATGGTCCAGGCCGGGGACCTGGGCGAGATCCGGTACGTCGACGCGGTGCGCGCCGGCCTCGGCTTGTTCCACCCCACGCTGAACGTGGTCTGGGATCTGGCGCCGCACGACGTCGCGATCTTGCTCAACGTCTTGGGCGAAACCCCCATCACGGTGAGCGCTCGGGGCATCGCCTGCGTGCAGGGACCGGTCGAAGACGTCGCGTACATGGCCATGATGTTCGAAAGTGGCGTGATGGCCCACACGCGCCTGTCCTGGCTCGACCCGTACAAGAGCCGGCGCATCACCATCGTCGGGAGCAAGAAGATGGTCGTCTACGACGACCTCGAGGTCCACGAGAAGCTCAAGGTCTACGACAAGGGTGTGAACGCGATCCGCCAGACGGACACGTTCGGGGACTACCAGTTCTCCTACCACTACGGCAGCGTCGTGAGCCCGTACATCCACTTCGAAGAGCCGCTGCGCCTGGAGTGCATGCACTTCGTGGAGTGCGTCACCGAACGGACCACGCCCATGACCGACGGGGCCAACGGCGTGGAGGTCGTGCGCGTGATCGCTGCTGCGCAACGCTCGCTGCGGTCCGATGGAGCGACCGAGCCGATCGGTGGAGCGCCCGCGCCCGCCATGGATCAGCCACAACTGGACAACGTGGTGTGGATCCCCGAGGCGAAGACCGCCGTCGAGGCCTGAACCGGGTCTTTACGCCGGCGTGACCTGACGCGACCGGTGCCATGCCACCTGGCGGGCGAGCCCTGCCTCGAGCCCGATCGCCGGCTCCCAGCCCAGCAGCCGCTCGGCGCGCTCGCGTGAGCCGCCGGTCCGCCTGACGTCACCCGTGGCGGCATCACGGACGTCGAGCAGCACCTCGCGCCCCGTCAGCGAGGCCACCGCGGAGATGACGTCGCGCATCGAAGCGTCCGTCCCGCCGGAGATGTTGAGCACGGTCCCCGGGGCCACGTCGCGGGTGGCTGCTCGGACGTTGGCCTCCACGACGTCGCTCACGAACGTGAAGTCGCGCACGGCGCTCCCGTCGCCGTACAGCGGGAACGGCTCGGTGGCGAGCGAGGCCTCGATCATCCGGTGCATCGCCATGTCGGGACGTTGCCGTGGCCCGAACACCGTGAAGTACCGAAGCGACACCGTCGGCACATCGTGGTTCGCGGCGTAGACGCCGCAGAGGTGCTCGGCGGCCAGTTTCGTGACGCCGTAGGGGCTCCGTGGCCGGGGCAGGTCGTCTTCGGTGGTCGGGTAGGTCGCAGCCTCGCCGTACACCGAGGAACTCGACGCGTAGACGAATCGGTCGATGCCGGTTCCTACGCACGCCTGGAGCAGCCGCTGCGTGACGTTCACGTTGTGTTCCACGTACGACGCGAACCGGTCCCACGAGGCCCGCACGCCGGGTTGCCCGGCCTGATGGAAGACGACCCCGACGCCATCGAGCACGGACGCGAGGTTGCAGGTACGGAGGTCCTCCAGGACCACGTCGCAGCCGGGGAGCGGTTCGAGGGCCGCCAGGTTCCCTCGCTTCTGCGCCTCGTCGTAGTAGTCGGTCAACCCGTCCAGCGCGCGCACGCGCCATCCGTCGGAGACGAGGCGTTCGCAGAGATGGCTGCCGACGAACCCGGCAGCACCGGTGACGAGCGCGAGGGGGGCTTCGGGTGGGGTTCGGGGTGAGGCCGCCTCAGACATCCGCCGCGACCAGATCGGGCAGGATGCCGTTCTGCGTGACGAAGGCGGCGGCCTCCAGACGAGAGTGCACCGAGAGCTTGCCCAGGATGTTCTGGATGTGGGTTCGCGCCGTCTGTGGGCTGATGACGAGGACGCTCGCGATGCTCTCGTTGTCCGCCCCGTTGGCCAACAGCGCCAAGACCTCGCGTTCGCGCCGCGTGAGGCGGGCGAGGCGGTCGTGCGCGTGGTCCTGCTCGCGACGGCGCTGGAGCAAGGCTCTCAGGAGCGGTCCGAGCATCCGGGACGGGATGAGGGTCTCGCCCTCGTGGATGGCCCGGGTGGCGCTGACCAGTTCGGACAGCGGCGCTTCCTTCGTCAGGTATCCGTTCGCGCCCGCGTCCAGGAGATCGACGAGCCGGCGAGCGTCTTCGTCGGCGCCGAGCACGAGCACCCCGCATCGGGGGAGGCGCTCCTTGATCTCGGCGATGGTGGGAACGGCGTCGCCTGCGGGCAGGTCCGCGTCCACGATCGCGACGTGGGGGACCGTCCGGTCCGCCTCGATCACGGCCTCCGGCCCCGTGCGCGCCTGTGCGACCACCCGGAGGTCATGCTCGTTCTCCAGACCGGTTCGTACCGCCTCACGGAACAAGGCATGGGGGTCTGCGAGCAGGATGCGGATCGGCTGAACGATCGCTGCCACGTGGTCCTCTCGTTCCTACGGCTTCGGT
>JBKJXU010000202.1:0-4739 GCA_046716145.1 Actinomycetota bacterium | reverse complement strand
TGATCGTGTCGAACCATGGCGGCCGCCAGCTGGACGCGGCCCCCGCCGGCCTCGATGCGTTGCCCGAGGTGGTGGAGGCGGTGGCCGGCCGCGTGCCCGTCCTGATGGACGGCGGCGTGCGCCGCGGTACCGACGTGGTGATGGCGCTCGCGCTCGGCGCGGCGGCCGTCCTGATCGCCCGTCCCATCTGCTGGGGCCTCGCGGTGGCGGGGGAGGAGGGCGTCGCCGACGTGCTGGCGATCATGCGCGCCGAGGTGGAGAACGCCATGGCGCTCTGCGGCGCGAGGACCCTCGCAGAGATCGGGCCGGGGCTCATCGCCCCGGCTCCGTACACTGCCCGGCCATGACACGGATCGACCTCCACACCCATTCCACCTGTTCGGACGGCACGAGCTCCATCGCCGAGAACGTCGCGCTGGCCCTGGAGCGGGGGCTCGACGGCATCGCCATCACCGACCACGACACCACCGAGGGCTACGCGGAAGCCGAGGCCGCGGCAGCAGGTTCGGATCTGCAGATCATCCCCGGCATCGAGTTCTCCGCCGAGTACGACGGTGCGTCGTTGCACGTCCTCGCCTACTGGGTCGACCCCTTGCACGAGGGTCTCCGCGACGAGCTGAAGCGCCTGACCGACACCCGGTTCCGCCGCGGCGAGATGATGATCGAGAAGCTGCAGGCGCTCGGCTACGACGTCACGTTCGACGCGGTGCGCGCGATCGCGGGCGATGACCTCATCGCCCGCCCCCATGTGGCCGAAGCCATGGTCGCCGCCGGGGTCGTGGCCACCGAGCAGGAGGCGTTCGAGCGGTTCATCTCCGATGACGGACCCGCCTACGTCCCCAAGCACGCGCTCGATCCGGTCCACGCACTGAGCTTGATCCGCGACGCGGGCGGTGTCTGCGTCCTGGCCCATCCCGGCATGTGGAAAGGGAACGGCTCCGTGCCCGAGGAACTCATCGAGCAGATGGCCGCCGACGGCATGGCCGGACTCGAGGTCGATCATCCCGACCACGACGAGACCCAGCGCGCGCACTACGCGGACCTCGCCGCGCGCCTCGCCCTGGTACGGACCGGTGCGAGCGATTGCCACGGCGCGCGCTACGGCTACCGCATGGGCTGCGAGACCACCCCCTCCGAACGCGTCGACGAACTGCGCAGCCGGACGCCCGGCGCGGCGTAGCGGCCGTGATCGAGCACGTCGAGGATCCCTCGGACCCGCGCCTGCGGGACTTCCTGCACCTGCGCGACACGCGTCTGCGCACGTCGTTGGAATCGGCCGAGGGTCTCTTCCTCGCCGAAGGCACCACCACCATCCACCGCGCGCTGGCCGCCGGCTTCCGGCCTCGGGCGATCTTGGGCACGCAGGAACGGGTGACCCCCTTCGCTGCACTGGACGCACCCGTCTACGTCGTCGAACGAACGGTCCTGCGCGAGGCCACCGGGTTCGACGTGCATCGAGGGGCGCTCGCCTCGTTCGAGCGCCGCGCGCTCCCGGAGCCGGCCGATCTGCTCGGTACCGCGCGGCGCGTCGTCGTCATCGAAGATCTGGCCGATACGACCAACCTGGGGCTCATCCTGCGGAGCGTCGCCGCGCTCGGATGGGACGCCGCCCTGCTGAGCCCCCGGTGCGCCGACCCGCTCTACCGCCGAGCCGTGAAGACCTCGATGGGTGCCGTGTTCACGCTCCCGTGGACCCGGATCCACCATCGCGACGGCCCGGCCCTGCTGCGCGACGCCGGTTTCGCGATCCTGGCGCTCACGCCGGAGGGCGAGGTCGAGCTCGCCGACGTCGCCACGACCCCGAAGCTGGCGCTCGTCGTGGGCGCCGAAGGCGCCGGCGTGTCGGACCGTTGGCGCGAGGCTGCCGACCACCGGGTGCGGATCGGCATGCACGCGGGCGTGGACTCGCTCAACGTCGCTGCCGCTGCCGCGATCGCGCTGCACGCCCTCCGCTAGTCTCCTCGCCGTGCCCGGGGCGATCGACTTCGTGTTCCTCGACATCGGCGGTGTTCTCTACGACGACCGCGTGTACGCGGAGGCGTGGCGGAAGGCGCTCCGCACGTCGAGGGCCGAGTTCACCGACGAGGAGTTCGACGCCGAGTACGCCGCGTGCCGCGCCGGGCAGGACCGCTCGTTCCGTAGGCGCCTGGCCGAGCGGTTCGCGGGACCGGATGCCGATCTGGCGGGGCTCGAAGCGATCGCCGCCCAGCATCGGGACTATCCGCCCTCGGCGCTTCACGGCGACGTCATCGAGTGTCTGGATGCGCTGCGGACGCGGGGGTACCGCCTGGGTGTGATCGCTAATCAGCCCTCGCAGGTGCGCGGCGCCATGGCGCGCGACGGCCTGGTCGGCTCCTTCGAGGTGTGGGGGGTCTCCGATGACCTCGGCCTGCACAAGCCCGACCCCGCCCTGTTCGTGCATGCGCTCGCGATCGCCGGTGTCGAGCCAGGCCGCGCCGTCATGGTGGGAGACCGCCTCGACTACGACATCCGCCCCGCGAGGCAGGCCGGCATGCGTACGGTGTGGCTGCTCCGGGGCGAAGCCCCCGACGTGCCGACCCCCCAACAACTCGCCGAGCCCGACGCGAGCGTCCCGGACCTCCGAGCGTTGCCCGGCGCCATCGACGCCCTCGCCGCTAGCTGAGCCGGCGCTGCCGTTGGAGTTCGCTGGCGGCGTGCAATGCCTTCTGCGACCGCGCGATGTCGGGCATCTCGTGACCGCCCGCCAGTTCGTCGGCCGCCCACTTCGTCAGGTCGCGGATCGAGACGATCCCCACGACCTTGGCACCCTCCACCACCGGGAGGTGGCGGATGTTGAGCGTGACCATCCGGTCGGCGGCCTCGGCGATGTCCGTCTTCGCACTCACCGTTTCCAGGTTCCGCCGGGTCATGCCGAGCGCCACCTTCACGGAGTGCGGGTCGCCGCCGGCCGCGATCAGGTTCACGATGTCGCGTTCCGTGACGATGCCGGCGAGCGTCTCGTCGTGCTCCAGCACGACCACGGACGAGATCCCGTTCGCGCGCATCACCTTGGCGACGTCGGCGAACGTGTCCTGGGCGTCGGCCGTCTTCACGTCACCGCGCATGATGTCGCTGACCAGCATCGGAACCTCCTGGGCGCTTGGGACAGGAAGCCTACCGCGGGGCCGAAGGACTCGGTTCGACCGGGACCTCTGGCCGTGCCGCCCTTCGCCCTCCCGGCGTAGCGTCATGCGAGGAGGTGGACCATGTTGACGCACCCCGTTCGAACGGTATTCACGGCCGAGCAGGCCCGCGCGGTCGCAGAGGAGATCGGGCTCGACCTGCACGCGGCCGCGTTCGACACCGAGCAGTTCCGCCGCGGGCTGGAGGTCGAGCTCGAGCACGGCCGGCGGGACCCCGTGACCGACGTCACCGATGACGACCCGCTCATCACGGGCAAGATCGCGTGGGCGCACCTGAAGGAGATGCCCGACTACTACGAGCGGCTCGCGAAGATGGAGGCGGAAGCCGAGGGGCTGATCGTCCCGTAGGCTGCGATGGGATGATGGGCGACCCGTCCGAGAGGATCGTCATGCCCATCGAGCGCGCCACCGACCATCCGAGCTTCGAGATCGGTGGCAACACCGTCACGTCCTACGCCGCTCCGCAGCGTGGGTCCGCGGAGACGGCCCTGTTCCGGATCGATCTCCCGGCCGGCTCCGGCCTGCCGCCGCACCGCCACGATCACTTCGACGTCTTCACGGTCGCGGAGGGATCAGGTGAGGTCCACCTGGGCGAGCAGGTACACGAGGTCGTCGCCGGTGACAGCGTCGTCATCCCGCCGGGCGACCTGCACTGGATGGTGGCGGGCCCCGAAGGCGCGGCGATCGTGGTCACCATGCTCCCGGGCACGAAGCTGATCCGCGAGGCCGACGGCGTGGAGATGGTCCCGCCCTGGGTGTCGTGATGGCGCGCTCCTTCACGAACCGCGCGCTCGTCACCGGTGCGGCGGGGTTCATCGGCTCTCACCTGTGCCGCCGGCTCGTCGCCGACGGGACCGAGGTGGTGGGTCTGGACGACCTGTCCGACGGGAGCCTCGAGAACCTGGCCGATGTCCCCGAGGTCGCGTTCGTGCAGGCCGACCTCCGTGATCAGGACGCGGTGAGCAACGCTGTGAAGGGCTGCGGCGTCATCTACCACCAGGCGGCGAAGCGGTCGGTCCCTCGCTCGATGCTCGAGCCCGGGATGACGACCGACGTCAACGTCCGGGGCACGATGCACGTCCTGGCCGCCGCCCGGGACGAGGGCGCCGTGGTGGTCGCGGCCTCCTCCTCCTCGGTCTACGGCGACCAGGACGTCTTCCCGCTGCACGAGTCCATGACCCCGAGGCCGGTGTCTCCGTACGCGGCGAGCAAGCTCGCGGTCGAGGTCTACTGCGCCGCGATGCGGCACGCCTACGGTGTGCGCTCCGCTGCTCTCCGCTACTTCAACGTCTACGGGCCGGGGCAGGACCCCGCCAGCGAGTACGCGGCGGTGGTGCCGCGGTTCGTCCTCGCCTGCCTCAGCGGGACCAGGCCCGTGATCCACCCCGACGGCGAGCAGGCGAGGGACTTCACCTACATCGACGACGTGGTGGAGGCGAACCTCCGCGTCGCGCGCACCCCGTCGGCGTGCGAGGGCACGGCCTACAACGTGGGCGGCGGGGGCGACCCGACCTCGGTCAACCGGCTCCTCGCGATCATCGCGGACCTGTGCGGCGTCGAGGCGGATCCGGTCCA
>JBKJXU010000201.1:0-2511 GCA_046716145.1 Actinomycetota bacterium | reverse complement strand
GGGTCTATGAGAGGTTGAGGGTCTGGACGCGGGTACTAGTGGTCCTGCTCCGAACGTTGGCCAGGAAACGGCGCGGCTCCGGGGCCGCCATGCAAGGACGCAGGGAGCCCACGTACTGGTGAGTACGTGGTCGACCGAGGACGCCGCATGGTGGGTCCGGAGTCCGCCGTTTGCGGCGAGACGTTTCTGGGAGGGCCACCAGCCGGGCCCTGGCTAACATGATCGGCATGCCGCAGCGCGCGGATCTGATCGATCTCGAGACGCTCCATCTGCGCCCGGGCGAGGGCCGCACGGTCGACGCGCAGGTGTGTGTCGACCCGCTCGAGCTGGCCGGCCAGCCCTACGCCTTGCAGGGCGGCGCGGTCGACGCGCGCCTCGACGTTTCGCGCACGATCGCCGGATACGCCATGAGACTGCGCTTCGACGCGCCGCTCACGGGCCCGTGCATGCGGTGCATGGCGGACGCGTGGCCCGCGATCGGCGTGGACGCCCGCGAGGTCGACCAGCCAGGCGATGTGGAAGAGCTGCACAGCCCTTACCTGGACGCGGGGCTGCTCGATCTCGTCGCATGGGCGCGGGACGCCCTCGTCCTGGCGATGCCGACCCAGATCATCTGCCGCGAGGAGTGCCTCGGCCTGTGCCCGGTGTGCGGGGAGAACCTGAACGAGGCCGATCCGCAGGCACATCGTCACGAGGACGCGGGCGATCCTCGCTGGGCGAAGCTGCGCGATCTCGAGCTCGGTTAGCGCACTTGAGAAGATTGCGGTCGTGAGCGCGGCCCCCAGCACCTGCATCAAGAAGCGCAAATCCAAGCGCCCGCCGCGGCTGTAGCGACCCGGAGCGGGCCTCCGCTAGCATTCCCCGGCCGATGGCGGTCCCCAAGCAAAAACAATCCCACTCGCGCACCAACAAGCGGCGCTCGACTCACAAGGCCGCGAAACCGACCGTGAGCGAGTGCCCCCAGTGCCACTCGCCGCGCCTTCCGCATCGCGTGTGCCCGGAGTGCGGCTACTACGGCGGCCGCCAGGTCGTCACCGAACGCGCCTCCTCCGAGGAGGAGCCGTCGCAACCGTCGCGGTAGACGCGCTCGGTTCCGATCGAGGTCCTCGTGAGATCGCCGCCGGGGTGCGGGCCGCGGTGTCATCCGGCGACACGCGCTGCATCGTCTTCGGGCCGGCCGCCGAGCTGAGCGCCGAGCTCGTCGGCGTACGGAGGGTGGAGGTGGTCGATGCGCCGGTGGGCATCGGTAACTCCGAGGAGCCGGCGTCGGCCGTGCGCGCCAAGCGCGACGCCTCTATCGTGCAGGCCGCCGGTGCGGTTGCCGACGGTCGCGCGGACGTGCTCGTGAGTGCCGGGTCGACCGGCGCCACGCTTGCGGCCGCCCTGCTAAACGTCAAGCGCCTGCGCGGCGTCTACCGGCCCGGGCTCGCCGTCCTGCTCCCCGTTCCCGGCCGCCCCAAGTTGCTGCTCGACGTCGGCGCGACGGTCGAGGTGCGCCCGGAGCAACTGGTCCAGTTCGCCTTCATGGGCGCCGCCTTCATGGAGGGCGTGATGGGCGTCCCGCGCCCGCGGGTCGGACTGCTCAACGTGGGGGAGGAGCCGGAGAAGGGAACGGCGACCGTCGCCGAGGCACACGCGCAGCTCGCCGCGCTCACGAGCACCCCGTTCGAGTTCACGGGCAACGTCGAGGGGCAGGGCCTCGTGTCCGGGCACGCCGACGTGGTCGTCACCGACGGTTTCACGGGGAACGTCGCGCTGAAGCTGATGGAGGGGACGACCCGCACGGTGGTCGGCGCGATCCGGGACGCGATCCGCTCGGGCGCTTTGTCCAAGCTCGGAGGGCTGTTGATCCGGTCGCGACTCGGGGAGCTGCGCGAGCGGCTCGATCCCGAGGCGGTGGGCGGCGCGTACCTGCTCGGGCTGCGCCGGCTGGCCGTCGTGTGCCACGGCGCCTCGAGCAGCCGCGCGATCGCGAGCGCGATCGCGATCGCAGCGCGTGGGGTGGAGCAGGACGTCGTTTCCCGCACCGCGGCGGCCCTGGAAGCCGCAGGCGTCGCGCGGGCCCGCGCGCCCGGCGAAGAGGCTACCGCGTCCGTTCCCGCTGATACGGTGCGGTAGATGGCCCTGACTCGCCTGACCCGTGAGGAGGTGTTGGAGCTGATCCGCACCCATCTCTCGGAGGAGCTCGGCATCGATGCTGCCGCGGTGCAGGAGGGCAGCCGCTTCAAGGAGGATCTCGAGGCCGATTCGCTCGATCTCGTCGAGTTGGTGGTCGAGCTCGAGGACCGCTACGCGATCCGGATCACGGACGAGGAGGCCGAGCGCATCAAGACCGTCGGCCAGGCGGTCGACTTCGTCGTGACCCAAGCTTCCGCAAACCCGACTGCCGAGAACCGTCGCTGAGACTGCTTGCCCTATTCGACGAGCTTCCCGAGAACCTCGCGCACCAGGCGTTCTCCCACTCATCGTGGGTGGGCGACCGCGCGCAGTCCTACGAGCGCCTCGCGTTCC
>JBKJXU010000200.1:0-9538 GCA_046716145.1 Actinomycetota bacterium | reverse complement strand
TCGCTACGAGGCCTCGCTCGCGCTGTGGCCCGACGGCAAGGGGCGGGCCGGCGGTGCCGTCGCGCGGTGGCGGTACTCCACCGCCCTGGCCGAGCGGAACCTGCGCCGCTACCCCGGGCAGTACCTGGTGATCCGGTTCGAAGATCTTGTCCGTGAGCCGGAGACGACCGTCCGCGCGGTGTGCGCGTTCCTGCAGGAGCCCTACGACCCCGCGATGCTCGCCATGCCGGCTGCGCAGAAACACCAGGACCTGCTGCGACGAGGCGTCGACGGCGGTGCCGGTGAAGGCGTGGCGCTGTTCTCGGAGCGGTTCATCGGCGGGCACCGCGGCGTGCTCGCGCCGGGGGAACTCGCCTTCATGCGGTTGCACGCCGGGCGGAAGATGCGGCGGTTCGGCTACGAACCCGAGCCCGTGCACCTCGGCACGCGGGGCCGCGCGCTGTTCGCCGTGTACGAGTGGCCCCGCCAAGCGGTTCGCATGACCGGCTGGCGCATCGTCGAGGAGCTCCAGCAGCGGTTCCCGAGAGCCGTCGCCAGGCGCCCGGGACGCAGGATGATCGTGGACCCGCCGGAGGGTTCGGCATGAGCGTGGACCCCGTGTTCATCGGTGGCCTCGCCTTCTCGGGGAAGACCCCGCTCCGGATCGCGCTCGGGCTGCACCCCGACATCTCGATGACGCGCAAGTCCCACCTGTGGGACCGCTTCACGGGACGCTTCGGCGATCTGGGTCGGCCGGAGAACCTGGAGCGGTGCCTCGCTGTGTTGTCGAGCGATCTTGGCGTCGCGCGGTTGGAGCCGGACACGGACGCGCTCCGCCGCGCTTTCGAACAGGGACCGGCCTCCTACCCACGCTTGTTCGGTCTGCTCCACGAGCAGCATGCCGAACGCGCGGGGTCCCGGCGCTGGGGCGAGCAGATGGGGTCGATCGAACGGTACGCCGACGCGATCTTCGAGGCGTTCCCCGAGGCCCGGATGATCCACATGATCCGCGACCCCCGCGATCGGTACGAGGCGGCCCCCCACCGGGGGCCGGGGTCGTTGGGCTGGCAGACGGCCATGTGGCGGCGTTCGGCCGAACGCGCCGAACGCAACCTCGGCGCCTACCCCGGGCGATACCTCGTGCTCCGGTACGAAGCGCTCGCGGCCGATCCGCTCGGCTCGGTGGAACACGTCGCCGGCTTCATCGGCGAGACGTGCACGCCCGCGATGCGTGACGCCATCCACGATGGCGTCACGCACGCTGAGGGCACGGCGCGCCCCGCTGTTCACCCCGCGGCGCGCGCGTTCGTGGAGCGCTACGCGGGGCCCGCGATGGCGGCATCCGGCTACACGCCCGAGGGTGAAGGAGCCAGCCGTCGTCTCGCGTTCGCGATCGTCGGGCGCCCCGTCAACCGCGCCTCCATGGCGGCGTGGCGGATCGCGGACGTGCGGGCCTCGCGGGCCGGGGGTGTCGCCTGATGACGGGCGGACCCGTGTTCGTAGCCGGGCTAGAACGCACCGGCACCAGCCTGATGTACGCGCTGTTGGCGTCGCATCCGCGGCTGGCGATGACGCGCCGGACCAATCTCTGGCGGCACTTCTACCTGCAGTTCGGCGATCTCGAAGTCCAGGCCAACCTGGACCGCTGCCTGGACACGATGCGGCGGTACAAGCGCATCGTGGGACTCGAGATCGAGTGGGAGCGGCTGCGCGAAGACCTGGTAAGCGGCCAGATCACGTACGGACGGCTCTTCGCGCTGCTGCAGGAGCAGTACGCGGAGCGGCTGGGCCGCCCGCGCTGGGGCGACAAGTCGCTGCTCACCGAGCGGTACGCCGAGGCGATCTTCCAGTCCTACCCGCAGGCGCGCATCTTGCATATGATCCGCGACCCTCGCGACCGGTTCGCCTCGTCCTACACCCGGTGGAAGGTGCGGCGCGGTGGAGTCGGCGCCGGGACGGCCGAGTGGCTGTCGTCTGCCCGGATCGCCTTGCGCAACGAGGGCAGGTTCGCCGGATCCTACCGGAGCGTGCGGTACGAGTCACTGGTCGGCGATCCCGAGCGTTGCCTCGCGGAGATCTGCGCGTTCATCGGCGAGGACTACGAGCCGGAGATGCTCGCGATGAACGGCGCGCCGACGTTGCGCGACGGCGGCAACAGCTCCTACGGGCGCCTGGAGGGCGGCACGATCTCGACGTCGTCGGTGGGCAGGTTCACCGAGGTCCTCTCGCCGAGGCAGATCGCCTACATGCAGATGATGACCGGATCCGAGATGACCGCGTTCGGGTACGAGCCGGCGGAGATCCGGATGCCGATGAGGGCGCGGCTGGGCTTCGCGATCCGCGACGTGCCGGTCGAATCGGCACACCTGCTCGTGTGGCGGACGCGGGAGAGGATGCGCGACCGGGCGGGAAGGCCGCTGCGGCCGGACCGGCTCGTGCACCAAGAGAGCGCCGCATGATGCGCGTCGCGGAACTGACCGCGCCGGGCGGACGCTTGGCCCGCATCACCGGCTACACCGTCTGGATCGGGGTCGCTGGGTTCTTCGGCTTGGTGTTCTCCTACCTGATCTCCGCGGGCCTGTGGTACGTCTGCCTGGTCCTGTTGGCCGCGGTCCCGGCGTTCGTCTGGTTCCACCGCTTCCCGATCGGCGGCGTCGCGCTGTGGATCGCGGTCGTCCCTCTCGTGACCGCGACGGCATCCCCGGCCCTCCGCCAGGTGTTCTGGATCCTTCACCGGGCGCTGCCGTTGGGCGTCCTGGTCCTCATCGTGGTGGGTTCGGCGCTGCGGACCTCGCCGCGCCGGCTCGGACGTCTGGGACGGGCCGAGACGTTGATGTTGGCGTTCATCCTCTCCGGCCTCGTTTCGATCGCGATGCTGTCGGCCGAGCCCCTGGCGCAGACGGTGCTGTTCTACGACCGGTGGATCGCCCCGATGTGCCTGTATCTGATCGTGCGGCTCCTCGAGCCCTCCTCCCGCGAACTCCGCTGGCTGATCCCCGTCGCGGTTGGCCTCCTACTTCTCGAGGCGCCGGTCGGTGTGGCGACGCTCACCGTTCCGCACCTCCTGCCGGCCGAGTGGGTCATCCTCACGCGTGCGACCGGGACGTTCGGTGACCCCGACGTGCTTGGGGCCGCCATGGCGTTCTGCGGTGTCATCTGCCTGTGGGCGGGCACCATCACGCGACGGCCGGTGCTGCGGGCCGGATCGATCCTGCTGTTCGTGCTGGCCATGCTGATGATGTTCCTGACCTTCTCGCGGGCGAACTGGCTCGCCGGCGTCGTGGTGATCGCCGCCTGCGCATGGATCTTCCGCGAGCGCCTCGGTGCGCTCGTGGTCGCGGGTCCGATGGTGATCGCCGTGCTCCTGGTGACCGGGCTTCTGGCCGGCCCGCTCGCGTTCGCGGAGGAGCGATTCGCGTCGCAACGCTCGCAGGAGTCGGCACTCGCCCGGCTGCCCGTCGCCGTCGCGGCTGTCCGGATGTTCGAAGCCAGGCCCCTCACGGGGTGGGGCTACGGCAACTTCGACCTGTACTCGCGGGACTTCCAGGGGACCGTCGGCAACCTCGTCACGGCCGAGAAGAACCACGCCTCCCACAACCTGTTCCTCAGCATCATCGCCGAACTCGGGCTCATCGGGCTCGTCGCCTTCCTGGGCCCGATGTTCATCTGGGCACGCCGGACCATGCGCGCATACCCGCACATGCCGCTCGATGTGCGGCGGTTCGCGGCGGCGCTCTGGCTCGTGGTGGGCTCGTTCATCATCGTGAACAACTTCTCGGTGATGAAGTCGACCTATGGACTCGGCCTGTGGTGGCTCTGTCTCGGGTTCATCGCGACGACGGTCGGCCGATACCACACGACGTCGCCAGCGCGATGGGGACTCGAACCAGACCTCAAGAAGGGTGCAGCGTGATGCGGGGGGCCGCGGTCCCTGTGCGCCTGGCCTACGTGGTTGGCACCTACCCGGTCCCCACCACGACGTTCATCGACCGCGAGATCCGGCAGCTGCGGGAGCTGGGCGCGCAGGTCCGAACCATCTCGATCCGTCGACCCGCCCCTTCGCCCGCCCCCGGGCAGAGCGGACCCCACGACGGTGTGACCTACGTCCTGCCCGCATCCGTGCTCGGGTTGTTACGGAGCCACGTCACGTGGCTCGGCACCCGTCCCGCGACCTACCTGGGGACGCTCGCCTCGCTCGTGCGGGAGCCTCACCCGGGGCTCGCCGCCAGGTTGCGGACCGTCGGCCACTTCGGTCTGGGGGTCCACGTCGCCCGGCTGATCCGGGCGCACGGCCCCGTCGACCACGTGCACGCGCACTTCGTCGATCGTGCCGCCGTCGTCGCGCTCGTGGCGGGCCGCCTGCTCGGCCGCCCGTACAGCGCCACGGCCCATGCGAACGACATCTACGTCGATCCCGTGCTCTTGCCCGCCAAGCTCGCCCGGGCGAAGTTCGTAGCCACCTGCACGAAGTACAACGAGCGGCACCTGCTGTCCGTCAACGGGACGGGCCGCGGCGCGATCGTTCGGTGCATCTACCACGGGTTGGATCTGCACCGATACGAACCGGGGACCACGACGAAGCGGGCTCGCCCTTTGCTCCTGTCGGTCGCCCAACTCAAGGAGAAGAAGGGTCTGCGGTTCCTGCTCGAGGCGTGCTCGCTGCTCGCGGCGCGCGGCGTCGCGTTCGACTGCGAGATCGTCGGGGACGGACCCTTGCATGCGGACCTGCAGCGCCGCGTCGACGAACTCGGGCTCGGCGATCGCGTCCGGCTCCTCGGCGCACTCCCCCACGACCAAGTGATCGCGCGCTACGCGGAGGCGGCCGTCTTCGTCCTGCCCTGCGTGATCGCGAGCGACGGCGACCGCGACGGCATCCCCAACGTGATCCTCGAAGCGATGGCCATGGGCCTTCCCGTGGTCTCCACGCTGCACTCCGGCATCCCGGAGGCGGTGAAGGACGCCACGACAGGTCTGCTGGTCGCACCGGGTGACGCCGAAGCGCTGGCGGGCGCCCTCGGTTCGATCCTGGCCGACCCGGACCTCGGAGCGCGTATGGGCTCTGCAGGCCGCGAGCGCGCGACGTCGACGTTCGATGTCGAGGTCAACGTTCAGCGATTGCTCGAGGAGTTCGTGGCATGAGCGGGCTCGACGCGGGCGGGCTCTTCGTGGTCTGGGGACCCCCGGGCAACGGGCCGCGGAGCCGCGCGTTCGCCGAAGCCCTCGGCATCGACGTGGTCTTCCTCGTCGCCTCGCGCCGGCGCGGCCGGCTCGCCGCGCTCTACAAGTATCCGGTGCAGTTCGTGCGGACGCTCATGCTGCTCGGCCGGCGCAGCCCACGCGTGGTCTTCGTACAGAGCCCGCCGAGCTTCGCGGTGATGGCCGTGGCCCTGTACGCCTGGGTGCTGCGGCGGCGCTTCGTGGTGGACGCCCACAGCGACGCGATGACCTCGCCGTACTGGACGCGGCCCGGGTGGCTGATCCGTGCCCTGGTCCGTGCGGCCGCCGTCACCATCGTGACGAACGAGCACTTCGCGGCCTCTCTGCGGGCGGACGGCGGGCGGGCCCTGGTGATCCGTGACGTGCCACAGCACGCGGCCCAGCGCCGCCGCGATCCGGTCGAGCCGTTCGAGGTCATGGCGGTGTGCACGTATGCGCCGGACGAGCCGATCGACGAGATCCTCGGAGCCGCAGCGCTCCTGCCCGAGGTGACATTCAGCCTGACCGGTGACCCGGCGAGGTTCGCTCGCGTGCTCCCGCCGGCACCCCCCAACGTGCGCTTCACGGGCTTCCTTCCTCACGAGGAGTACCGCGAACGCATAGCATCCTGCGGCGCGGTGCTGTGCCTGACGACGCACGACCACACGATGCAGCGCGGCGCCTGCGAGGCCCTGTGGGCGGGCCGTCCGATCATCACCTCGGACTGGCCCCTGCTGCGCGACTACTTCGATCGCGGTACCGCTCACGTCGACAACTCGGCATCAGACATCGCGTCGGCAGTGGCGAAGATCGCGGCTGATCCGGTCGGCTTCGAGGACCAGATCGCGGACCTGCAGGCCCTGCGTCGCGGCGAGTGGGACGAGGCGGTCACCGCCCTCGCCACGCTCACCGGCGAGCGCTGGGCCATCCCCCCTGCGGTGAAGGAGGAACACCTATGAACGTGAGCATCTTCGGGCTAGGCTACGTCGGCGTCGTCTCGGCCGCGGCACTCGCCGAGGCGGGCCACACGGTCGTCGGCGTCGACACCAACCTCACGAAGGTCGAGATCATCAACGCCGGACGGAGCCCCATCATCGAGCCGGGTGTGGACGAACTGATGGCGCGCGGGGTCGGTGCCGGCCGGATCCGCGCCACGACGGACGCAGAGGACGCGATCCTCGCCACGGACGTGTCGGTCATCTGCGTCGGCACCCCCAGCGCGAGCAACGGCAGCCTGGACCTCACGCAGGTGCAGAAGGTGTGCCAGGAGATCGGGCTCGCCTTGGCTTCGAAGAGCACCCGGCACACGATCGTGGTGCGCAGCACCATGTTGCCCGGGAGCACCGACGACGTCGTGATCCCGGCGCTCGAGCATGCTTCCGGGATGAAGGCCGGCGAAGGGTTCGGGATCTGCTACAACCCGGAGTTCCTGCGGGAGGGCACGTCGCTCGCCGACTTCGGCGATCCTCCGTTCACGCTCCTCGGCACCGCCGACGAGGCCGCGGCCGAGCCAGGGCGCGCCCTCTACGCGTCGCTCGCCGCGCCGGTCATCGTCGCGCCTATCCGGGTGGCCGAGATGGTCAAGTACGCGTGCAACGCGTTCCACGCCACGAAGATCACCTTCGCGAACGAGATCGGCAACATCGCGAGTGCCATGGGCGTGGATGGACGTCACGTCATGAGCATCCTGACCCAGGACACGAAGCTCAACATCTCCCCCGCCTACCTGCGGCCGGGGTTCGCGTTCGGCGGATCGTGCCTGCCGAAGGATCTCCGTGCCCTCGGTCACCAGGCGCAACGCTCGGACGTGGATGTCCCGCTGTTGAGCGCGCTCCTACGCAGCAACGCCGGCCAAGTCGACCGGGCCCTCCGCATGATCGCGGACGCGGGGAGCAAGCGCGTGGGTGTGCTGGGGTTCTCGTTCAAGGCGGGGACCGACGATCTGCGAGAGAGCCCACTCGTGGAGCTCATCGAGCGGCTCATCGGGAAGGGCTACGCGGTCCGCGTCTATGACCGCAACGTCTCTTTGGCACACCTGCAAGGTGCCAACCGCGCCTACATCGAGCGTGAGATCCCCCACATCGCGTCGCTCATGGCCGCGACCGCCGAAGAGATCATCGAGGCGAGCGACACCATCGTGATCGGCAACGCCGACCCCGCGTTCCGCGAGGCGTTCGCGGGCGCCACCGGGCGCCAGACGATCATCGACCTCGTCGGCATGGAGCCGGGCGATCTCCTCCCCCCCGGGTATCGCGGCATCTCCTGGTAGCGAGTCGGAGTCGTCCATGAGACCGGCGCTGGTGCTCTCGGGTCACACCATGGGACTCTGCGTCGTCCGTGCGCTCGGTGCCGAGGGGATCCCGGTGGTGGCGGTGCACTACGCCGACGCCGACGTGGCCCAGGTGTCACGCTACGCCACCGAGAGCCTGCGGACCCCGCGGCCGTTGTACGACGAGGAGGCGTTCGTCGAGGTCCTGCTGGATCGATCGTCCCGATACGACAACGGCTTGTTGATTCCTGCGTCGGACTCCGCGTTGGTGGCCGTATCGAAGCATCGGGCTGCCCTGCAGGAGCGTTACGTGGTAGCGGCACCCGCATGGGACGTCGCGAGGTCGTTCATCGACAAGGCTCGGACGTACGCGCTGGCGGAGGCGGCGGGTATCCCGGCGCCGAGGACCGCCGTTCCCGCTTCGCGCGAGGAGGCTGAGCGCTACGCCGATGATGCGACGTATCCATGCCTGGTCAAGCCCTCCGTCGGCCACGTGTATCGAGCGATCTTCGGAACCAAGATGAAGGAGGTCGCGAACCGCCAGGAGCTGCTGCGTGCCTATCAAGAGGCGGCCGATGAAGGCATCCAGGTGATGCTGCAAGAGCTGATCCCCGGCCCCGACGACGCCGGAGCGAACTACAACGCCTACGTCTGGGATGGGCGGCCGCTCGCGGAGTTCACCGCTGCGAAGATCCGCAGCGCACCACCCAGGGTGGGATCCCCGTGCGTCGTGCGCAGCCAGTGGGTGGACGGCGTCGTCGAGCCGGGCCGAGCCATCCTGGAGGCGATGGGCTACGAAGGGTTCGCGTGCACCGAGTTCAAGCGCGACCCACGCGATGACACGTGGAAGCTCCTCGAGGTCAACGGCCGGCACAACCTCTCGGGCATGCTCGCCGTCCGGTGCGGCATCAACTTCCCACTCCTGCAATACCGCCACCTGATGGAGGGGATCGCGCCATCGGCCACGGGGTTCCAGCCCGGCGTGTACTGGATCGACCTCGTTCGCGATCTGCGCGAAGCCCGGCAGGCGATCCGTCGCGACGGGCTTCGGTCGTTCACCCTCCCGTACCGAGGCCATCCCGTGTACGCGGTCGGAGATCTCCACGATCCGAAACCGTTCGTGGTGCAGGCGGCCAAGGGCCTGCGGGTGGCCTTCAGGAGGCTGGCTCAGCGGCGGGCCGCGCGCGCGCTGGTCGCGAGGCGCTCCACCAAGGCGACATAGCTCGCGCCGACCTCGCGCCAGTTGGAACGCTCGGTGAACGTTCGCGAACCGGCCGCGAGCGCCTCCCTGCGTTGGGGATCATCGTGCAAGAGCCGGATGCAGCGCGCAAGATCCTTCGCGTCACCCGGCTGGAAGAACTCGACCATGGTGTCGCGGAACACCTCCTCGATCGCGGTGGTCCGAGCCGCGATGCACGGCATCCCCATGACCGCGTACTCCATCAGCTTGGTCGGGAGCAAGCCATCGGTGAACACGTCGTCCCGGTAGGGGACGATACCGACGTCGGCCCGGGCCAATAGCGGAGGAAGATCCTCGGCGAGGACCAGCTCCGTTCGCAGATCCACCACGTCCCCCAGTGCCAACCGCTCCCGGAGCTCGGTGAGCGCCGGGAGATCGTCACCCCGCCCGATGATCGTGAGCCCGAGACCGGGGATCTCATCACGCAGCTCGCCCACGGCTCGGATCGCCAGATCCAGGCCGTAGCGGCGGGTGAGCGTCCCGTGATAGATGAGCTCGAAGCCATCGTGAGGTGGCGTGGGAACCGGCGAGAAGATCCGCTCATCGGCCACGTTCATCACGACGCTGCATCGCTCCGGTCGGACTCCCCGGCGGATGAGCGCCTGGCGCCAATGGTCACTCACCGTGATGACGTGATCGGCGAAACGGCATGCGAGCCTCTCCTGCAGCGCGATCGCGCGGGCGAGCCACGGCGAGCCTCTGCTCGTGAACCGACCGGCGAAGAACTCCGGCATCAGGTCGTGGAGATCGAGCAGCACGGGCACGCCCCGGAGCTTCGGGACGATCGCGCTGAACACGAGGAAGTCGGGCAGGTTGTGCACCTGCACGCTCGAGTACGGCCGGGAGCGGTGCCC
>JBKJXU010000199.1:0-13403 GCA_046716145.1 Actinomycetota bacterium | reverse complement strand
CGGCAAGCAGCGCAGCCTCCGTCGCGAATCGATCTTCCCGGGCCCGGCTGGGCTCGACGATCTCGACGGGTTGGTCCCCGAGGCCCTTCCGGTACTTCCCGAAGAACGAGGCTATCGACACGAGGGCATCGAAGAGCCGCTGCTGCGAGGGGTCGTGGGCGGCGGTTTCCTCGGGGTGCCACTGGACCCCCAGCATCCAGGTGGACTCGCGGTTGAGGTCGGCCCCCTCCAGTTCGAGGGCTTCGACGAGACCGTCGGGCGCCCGGCCGTTCACGCGGAGCCGTTCGCCGATCCGATCGATCCCTTGGTGGTGGTGTGAGGCGCACGACAGTGCCGGGGCCTTCGTGGTCGCGGAAAGGAGGGAGCCCGGCTCCGGTGTGACGTCGTGCAACGTCGCCGAGCCTTCCAAGGGAACGCCGTGCTCCAGCAGGCCCGGGAGGTCGGGCAGGTGCTGATGCAGGGTCCCGCCGAACGCGACGTTCATGACCTGCATACCGCGACATATGCAGAGCACCGGCAGATGCGCCCGGTCGGCGGCGTGCAGCAGTGCGATCTCGAACTCGTCGCGCGCGCGATCGACCCCATAGATGTGCGGGGCGCTCGGGTCGCCGCCGTAGCGAGCCGGATCCACGTCACCGCCTCCGCAGAGGAGCAGCCCGTCGAAGGGTTCGAGAAGCTCGCCGGGGTCGCCGTCTTCGCCGGGGGCCAGGATCGCCGTCCGTGCGCCCGCACGGCGGAGCGCGTCGATGTATGGCGCCGGAACCCCGTAGCCGCCGTCGGGCCAGCGGGTCACTCGCCCCTCATCGAGGCGATACGCAACGACCGCGATAAGCCCCCGGTAGACCATGGTGGGGGATTCTAGCCAGCGAGCACGCTGCACTAGAGTCACACCATGGCGCTGTTCGAACCGGTCATCGACGCACTGGACGAGGTCGGCGCCCGGTACGTCATCGTCGGCGGAACCGCGGTCGTTCTCCATGGCTATGCCAGGCTGACCGCGGACCTCGATCTGGTGATCGACCTCGAACCCGCCCGCGCACTCGAGGCGGTACGGGCGCTGAGCGCGATCGGGCTGCGGCCCATCGCTCCGATCGAGGCCGGCGGGATCGCCGACCCGGCGACGCGTCGTGGCTGGATCGAGGACAAGGGCATGACGGTCTTGACGTTGCACGATCCAGGTGAGCCCCTGCTCCGCGTCGACCTCTTCACCGACGAGGTCGTTCCGTTCGAAGACCTCCTCGCTCGGTCGGAGGAGTTCCGGGTTGGGGTGACGAAGATGCGGGTGGCCTCCATCCCGGATCTCATCGCCATGAAGAGGCTAGCTGGGCGTCCGCGGGACCTCGAGGACATCGAGGCGCTCGAGGAGATCCACCGTCGCCGGGGTGCGACGTGAGCGATGCGGCTATGGAGGCGCTGAAGGCTGCGTGGCGCCAGGAGCACCGGCGCGAGCAGATGCTCGCCGGCTTGGCAGCGACCCCGGCGCAGCGACTCGCGTGGTTGGAGGCCGCGATCGCCTTCGCGCACGCCACGGGCGCGTTGCCCCGGCGCTAGCGACCGGGCCCTTCACGGCGTTCACGGCATCTACTCGGCCGAGCGTCCGTAGGAGTCTTCGAGGTTCGTCCACGGATCGGTCGAGGTAGGGTCACGACGAGCAGGCGAGGCGCCCGGTGTGAGCGTCGCCTCCGCGAGCAGCGTGGCGACGTCTGCCACGCGCACCTCGGACCCCTTCGCCTTGGCGGCGTCGTCGAGCATCACGAAGCAGTACGGGCACGCGACCGCGACCGTCTCGGCGCCGGTCGACTCGGCCTCGGCGAACCTCGTGTCGTTGATCCGTTGCTCCCCGCCTTCTTCCATCCACATCCGCGCCCCGCCCGCGCCACAGCAGAACGAGTTCTCGCGGTTGCGCCCCATCTCGACGGTGGTGGCCCCCGTTGCTCCCAGGACGTCGCGCGGTGCGTCGAACCGGCCGTTGTGCCTGCCCAGGTAGCACGCGTCGTGGTAGGTGACGTTCCCTGCCGCCTGGTCCGGCATCGGGTGCAAACGGCCGCTCGTTACGAGGTGGGAGAGCAGTTCGGTGTGATGCACCACCTCGAAGGTGCCGCCGTAGTCGGGGTACTCGTTCGCGAGCGTGTTGAAGCAATGGGCACATGTGGCCACGATCTTCGTGACGCCTGCCTCGGTGAGGGTGGCGGCGTTCTGCTCGGCCAACATCTGGAAGAGGTACTCGTGGCCCATCCGCCGTGCGGGATCGCCGGTGCAGCGCTCGCGCGGCCCGAGCACCGCCCAATCCACGCGCGCGGCGTTCAGCAGCCGCGCCACGCTCTGCGTGGTCTTCCTCGCACGATCGTCGAACGCGCCCGCGCATCCGACCCAGAAGAGGTACTCGGGCGCGGGCTCGCCGGGCTGCAAGATCCTGACGTCCAGGTCGCCGATCCACTCGGTCCGCGCGGCGGCAGGCTGACCCCACGGGTTCTCGCTCGGCCCTTCGATACCGCGCAGCATCACCCCGGCCTCTTTCGGGAAGCGCGACTCCGCCATCACGAGGTTGCGGCGCAGATCGACGATCGTGTCGACGTGCTCGATGTCGACGGGGCATGCCTGCATGCATGCGCCGCAGGTGACGCAGTCCCAAACGACCTCGTCGGAAACGGCGCCCGGCACGAGCGGCGGCTGGAGTTCGACGGTCCCGGTGGGGGTGGCCGCGACGGCATCGCGCAGGTCCATGATGAGCAGCTTCGGGCTGAGCGGTTTGCCCGTGTTCCATGCGGGGCAGACCTCTTGGCACCGGCCGCACTCCGTGCAGGAGTACAGGTCGAGGAGCTGCTTGCGCGAGAGATCCTTCGCCGTGGCGACCCCGAAGCGAAGGTCCTCCTCGGCTGCCTCGAGGTCGATCTTCTGCGGTTCGAGGCGCCCGCTCGGACCGTTCTTCGCGAAGAAGACGTTGGGCGCGGCCGTGATGATGTGCAGGTGCTTGGACTTGGGCAGGTAGGTCAGGAACCCGAGCACGATCAGCAGGTGCGTCCACACGAGGACCCGCTCCGCGATGCGCGTGGCGTCCCCGCCGGCGAACAACCCCGAGAGCGTGTTCGCCAGGGGCTGGGCTCCGGGGTGCTCACCGATCCCGAGCGCGATCCGGGTGGCGTTCCACAGGAGCAACGACCCCACGATCGCGAGGATCGCGAGGAGGATCCTGTCGGCCTCGCCCATGTGCGAGCCGCGGAAGCGGTCCGGGCGCTGCACTTTGCGGATGAAGAACGCGATGCTCACCCCGATCACGACGAGCGAAGCGAACAGCTCGACCGTGAGCAGGAACGGCGGCCAGTCACCGATCAGCGGGAGCGTCAGGTCGCGGTCGACGATCGCGATCATCGCCTCGACGATCGTGGGGAACAGCACGAGGAAGCCCCAGAAGATGCTGGCATGCATCAACCCCGGGAGCGCCTTCTGGAAGAGCTTGCGTTGACCCAGGACGTGCAGCACCTCGCGCCGTGCGCGTGTGACCACGTGATCCGTGCGCGCGGCAGGACGGGCCGCGCGCACCAACGCTACCCGCGCGCGTGCCCGCATGGCGAACACGGTGATCGCGGCCAGCAAGACGGCCGCGAGCGCGGCAGCACTCACGATCCGGTCCGTCGACGCACCTCCTGCGTGAGCGCGGGGATGACCTCGAAGAGGTCGCCCACGACGCCGAGATCGGCGATCTTCATGATCGGGGCGTCGGCATCCTTGTTGATCGCCACGATCCGCTTGGCGCCCTTCATGCCGGTGATGTGCTGGAGCGCGCCGCTGATGCCGACGGCCAGGTAGACATCGGGCTTCACCGTCTTGCCCGTCTGGCCGATCTGGTAGGCGTAAGGCACCCAACCCGCGTCCACCGCGGCGCGGGATGCGCCCACGGCGCCGCCCACGGTCGATGCCAACTCGTCCAGGATCGCGAACGCGTCCGGACCGCCGAGGCCGCGCCCGCCGGAGATGACGACCTTCGCTTCTTCCAGTCGCGGCCCGCTCGCAGCTTCCTCGTGCCGTTCGATCACCCGTACGCCCTTGACCGCGTCGGGCACGTCGGCATCGAGGTGGACGACGGTGGCCGAGCCGCCGGATGGTTCGGCGATGATCGCTTTCGGACGGACGAGCACCAGGCGGGGCTCGGGTCCGGCGAGGGCGACGTCGACGATCTTGGTCCCGCCGAAGATCTCGGTGCGTGCGGTCGTGGCGTCCAGGATGTCGGTGGCGTTCGCCATCAGGGTCGATCCTCTGCGGGCTTGGATCCGGCCCGCGACGTCGCGCGCGTCATATGTGCCCGCGAACAGGATGAGCGCCGGATGGTGTTGTTCGATCAAGGCGGCGAGCACGTGTGCCGCCGCGCGTCCCGGGTGATCGGCGAAGACCGCGTCGTCACTCGCGAACACGGTGGCTGCGCCGTGGCGGCCGAGCTCGTCGGCTGCGGCCGACGCACCCGGACCGAGCGCCACCGCAGCAACCTCATCGCCCACCCCCCGCGCTTTCGTGAGGAGCTCGAGAGCCGCGGGGTGCGGCCCTTGTTCCGAGACCTCGGCGTAAACCCAGACGGTGGTCATCCTCTAGAGCACCCCCGCCTCGGTCAGGAGATCCGCGATCTTGCCGACGGCCCCATCGCCCGCCTGCAGGACCTCACCGCCGCTCTTCGAGGGAGCATCGGTCACACCGGTCACCGACTGGGTCGACGCGAGGTCGCCCACGCCGAGATCAGCCGCGCTGAGCCGTTCCATCGGCTTGGACTTGGCGGACATGATGCCCTTGAGGCTCGGGTAGCGGGGGTCGGTGGCGCCGGCGGTCACCGTGACCACCGCGGGCGAGGGGCAGGACACGACGTCATAGCCGGCTTCGGTCTGCCGCTCGATGCGAAATCCGGTGCCATCGGCCTCGAGCTTCCGCACGGCCGTGACGCTGTCGATGCCGAGGAACTCGGCGACGGTGACGGGGAGCGTGCCCGTATAGCCGTCAGTGGACTCCGCACCGGCCACGATCAGGTCCGCCGGGGTCCGGGCGATCGCGGCTGCCAGGACGCGAGCCGTGACGAGGGCGTCGGCGCCACGCAAGGCCGGGTCGGTGATCAACATGCCGGTGGCGGCACCCATCGCGAGTGCCCGCTGGACCGCCGCTGTCGCCTCCTCGGGGCCCATCGACACCACGTGGACCGCACCGCCGGAGGCCTCGGTGAGTTGCAGAGCCAGTTCCAGGCCGTACTCGTCACCGGGGTCGAGGGCGCCGTCGACGCCGGTGCGTACCAACAGGTTGTCGGGGCCGAGAGTGGGGGTCCCCTGAGGCTCCGGGACGTACTTCACGAGGACGGTCACGTTCATAGGCGCGATCCTACCTACCTCTCGTACGGGCCGGGTATCGGTTTGATCGGGGCTCAGCCGAGGAGACTCCTCTCCAGCGAGTGGATATCGTATACAGTCTCTCGGGATGGTGACCGCACCAGGAGCGCTCGATGCGATCCGCATCACGGATTTCTCGCGTGTGCTGGCCGGCCCTCTCGCGACGATGTTCCTGGCGGATCTGGGAGCCGACGTCATCAAGATCGAACGTCCCGGCACGGGCGATGACACGCGGGCCTGGGGCCCGCCGTGGGCAGCCGATGGGGAGTCCTCCTACTACCTGTCCGCCAACCGGAACAAGCGGAGCATCGCGCTGGACCTTCGCGAGGAAGCCGATCTGGCGACCGCTCGGGCGTTGGCCCTGCGCGCCGATGTCGTGGTCGAGAACTTCCGGCCCGGTGTGATGGGCCGGTACGGGTTGGATGCAGCGACCCTGCGGGCCGAGCGTCCAGGGCTCGTCTACTGCCGGATCGCCGGGCTCGGCCGGGGCGACGTGGCGGGCTACGACTTCTTGGCGCAAGCGGTCGGTGGTCTGATGTCGATCACGGGTGAGGCCGAGGGTGATCCGCACAAGGTCGGTGTGGCGTTGGTCGACGTGATGGCAGGGCTGCATGCAGCCATCGGTATCCTCGCGGCGCTACATCACCGCGATCGCACCGGCGAGGGCCAGGTCGTCGAGGTCGACCTGCTGTCCACCACGTTGTTCGCGCTCGCCAACCAGGCCTCGAACTGGCTCACCGGCGGCGTCGTCCCGGGCCGGCTGGGCAACCGGCATCCGAGCATCGCGCCCTACGAGACCTTCGCGGCTGCCGACGGCCCGTTCGTGGTCGCGGTGGGCAACGACGGGCAGTTCGCGACGCTCTGCCACACGATCGGAGCGCCGGCTCTGGCCGGCGACGAGCGGTTCAGCACGAACGCGGCACGCGTGGACAACCGCGACGCCTTGGTCGCCGAGCTTGAGACGCGCCTGCGCCGCGAGCCTGCGGCGGTATGGATCGAGCGTTTGTCCACGGCGCTGATCCCGTGCGGTCGCGTGAACGACATCCCCGCGGCGCTCGAGTACGCCCGCGCGGTCGGACTCGATCCGGTGGCGACCACGCCTCGTCCGGATGGCAGCACGGTCCCGACCGTCGCCAACCCGATCGCGATGTCGGCCACGCCTGCCAGGTACCGGTTCGCGCCTCCGCGGCTCGGGGAGGACACTGACGCCGTACGCGCCGAGTTGGAGGAGAACTGAGTGGTGACCGCGCCGACGACCTTCGAGCGACCCCGGACCACGCAGGAGCAC
This sequence comes from Actinomycetota bacterium, assembly GCA_046716145.1. Classification (GTDB taxonomy): domain Bacteria; phylum Actinomycetota; class UBA4738; order UBA4738; family HRBIN12; genus AC-51. The sequence continues at coordinate 6,755 of JBKJXU010000199.1, read as the reverse complement.
GTGCTGGCGGAACTCCGCCGCCGCATCCTGACCGGCGAGTTCCGCCCCGGCGAACCGATCCGCCCCGACACCGTTGCTGCAGAACTGCACGTGAGCCGCGTGCCCGTGCGCGAGGCGCTCAAGATCTTGGAGGGCGAGGGCGCCGTCGAGTACCGCGCGCACCACGGCTATACGTTGGCGAGCCTCCGTCTGGCCGACCTCGAGGAGATCTACCGGATCAGGGGCCTGTTGGAATCCGAGGCGGCCCGCGTGGCCGTTGCGCACCTCGGTCGATCGGATCTCATGGCGATGCGAAGCGTGTGCGAGGAGATGGAAGCGCTCGGATCGTCTGAGGCCGGCCGCGCCGCGATGTCGGTGGCGAACCGGCGGTTCCACATGACACTGCTCGAGGCCTGCGCCATGCCACACCTGCTTCGCCACATCCGGCTGCTGTGGGACGCCTCGGATCACTACCGCTCCGTGTACTACCTCGACGACGAGAACCGTGAAGAGGTCCACGACGATCATCGCGCGATCGTGGAGGCCGCCGAAGTGGACGACGCCGGCGCCCTGGTGGCTGCCTTGGACGCGCACCGCCGCCACGCGATCGAAGCGCTCCGCACCGCGCTCGAGGAGGAACCCGATGAGTGACCTGAAGCCCCTGGACCTGCTGGACATCGATGCGCTGCTCTCCGACGAGGAGCGTCAGATCCGTGACCTCGCCAGGCGATGGATCGTGGACCGCGTCTTGCCGGAGGTGGAGGACTGGTATGAGAGCGGCGAGTTCCCGGCGCGCGAACTGGCGAAGGAACTGGGGGAGCTCGGCTTCCTTGGGATGCAGCTGCCGGAGATCGGTGGTCTGGGGGCGGTGGCCTACGGCCTGGTCGAACTGGAGCTCGAGGCCGGCGACAGCGGTCTCCGCTCGTTCGTTTCCGTGACGTCCGCCCTCGCGATGTTCGCGATCCACGCCTTCGGCTCCGACGAGCAGAAGACGGAGTGGCTCCCGCGGCTGCGCTCGGGCGACGCGATCGGGTGCTTCGGGCTCACCGAGCCCGACAGCGGCAGCGACCCGGGGCGCATGCGCACGTTCGCCCGGCACGACGGCGATGACTGGGTCCTGTCCGGCACGAAGATGTGGATCACGAACGGATCGTGCTCCGATGTCGCGATCGTCTGGTCGAACACCGACGAGGGGATCCGAGGATTCGTCGTGCCGTGCGATTCGCCGGGGTTCAGCGCACCCGACATCCACAAGAAGATGTCGCTGCGGGCGAGCGTCACGTCCGAGCTCGTGATGGACGAGGTCCGTCTGCCGGCCGGAGCGGTGCTGCCCGGCGTGACGGGACTGCGCGGCCCCCTGACCTGCCTCAACGAGGCGCGCTTCGGGATCATCTGGGGCGTGATGGGGGCGGCGCGCTCCTGCTTCGCGACGGCGCTGGAGTACGCGAAGACGCGGGTGCAGTTCGACAAACCGATCGCGGCCTTCCAGCTGACCCAGAAGAAACTCACGGACATGGCGCTCGAGCTCAACAAGGGGACGCTGCTCGCGTATCACCTGGGACGGATGAAGGAGCAGGGACGGCTCGCGCCACAGCATGTGAGCATCGGGAAGCTCAACAACACCCGCGTGGCGCTCGACATCGCGCGAACGTCCCGCGGGATCCTCGGTGCGAACGGGATCACGCTCGAGTATCCGATCATGCGGCACATGACGAACCTGGAATCGGTGATCACCTACGAGGGCACCGAGGAGATCCACACCCTCGTCATCGGCGAGGCCCTCACGGGCCACAGGGCGTTCGCGTAGGGAGCGCGATGTGAGCGCCTCGTTCGATCACCTCTTCATGCTCGTGTCGGATCTGCAGAGGTCGCTGCGGTTCTATCGCGACGGAATGGGGCTCGAGGTCACGGTCGAGGATGGCGGCCACGCGCGCCTGCAGGGGAGCGAGGGCTTCTTCATCGGGCTTGAGGAGGGTTCGCCCGAGCGGATCGGCTCTGCCGGGATCGAGATCGTGATCCGCGTGGATGACGTCGACCGTCGGCATGCAGCCCTCATCGACGCGGGCCTCGTCTTCGTAGCACCTCCCGCGGATCAGGAGTGGGGTGCTCGGCACGCATGGCTGTTCGATCCCGACGGCTACCGCCTCTCGATCTTCTCCCCGATCGACGAAGCCGGAGCATGATGCGGCCATGAAGCGAACCGAACCAGACCTCGAGCGAGAACTGGTGGCGCTGGCACACGACTTCGCCGAACGCGAGATCCGGCCGGTGGCGCCGCACCATGACGAGACCGAGGAGTTCCCCGCAGAGGTGATCCGCAAGGCCGCGAGGATCGGGCTCACCTGCTACGACCTCCCGGAGCGTTTCGGTGGAGGCGGGATCGAGAGCACCCGGACGGCGTGCTTGATCAGCGAAGAGCTGGCCTGGGGTGATGCGCCGATCGGCTCGCAAGTGGGGAGCGCATCGTTCTTCGCGGGGCCGCTCCTGGCGATGGGAACCCCCGAGCAGCAGGAGCAGTGGATCACGCCGCTCTGCGGCGAAGACCCTCCGATGACGGCGCTCGCGATCACCGAGCCGGGCGTGGGGTCCGACGCAGCTGCCATCACGACCACAGCCGAGCGCGTGGACGGCGGCTACCGGCTCCGCGGCGCGAAGACCTGGGTGAGTGGGGCGCCCAGCGCCCGCTTCTACCTCGTCTACGCGACCGTCGCTCCGGGCACGCGCTCCAAGGGCATCACCTCGTTCGTGGTGGAAGCCGACGACGAGGGGTTCACCCGCGGCAAGAAGCTCCCGAAGATGGGCTCGCGCTGCTACCCGACCGGCGAGCTGTCGTTCGCGGATTGCTTCGTGCCCGAGGACCGTCGGGTCGGCGAGGAGGGACAGGGCTTCTACGGCGTGATGCGGTGGTTCGATCACAGCCGCGTGACGCTCGCCGCGAACTCGATCGGGATCGGCCGAGCGGCGCTCGAGTACGCGGTGGCGTACGCGAAGGAGCGGCAGGCGTTCGGCAAGAAGATCCACGAGTTCCAGGCGGTCTCGTTCCGGCTGGTCGACGCGAAGATGGCGCTAGATCAAGCGCGTCTGCTGACGTTGCACGCGGCCGACCTCTCCGACGAGGGGGAGCCGTTCTCGACGGAGGCTTCGATGGCGAAGCTCGCGGCGTCCGAGGCAGCGTGGCGGGCGTGCAACGCGGCGGTCATGACGCTGGGGTCCTACGGCTACTCGCGCGAGTACCCGGTGGAGAAGTGGCTGCGCGACGCAAAGCTCGAAGAGATCTACGAAGGCACGAGCGACATCCAGCGGTTGATCATCGCCCGATCGCTGTTCCCACGCTGATGGCGTTCGAGGTCGCCGACGTCCTCGAGATACTCGGCGTGCTCGACGGCGCCGGTGTCGAGGTGGTCATCACTGGTGGCTGGGGAGTGGACGCACTGCTCGGCGAGCAGTCGCGGCCACACGCCGACATGCGCGCTCTCTATGAACGTCTGGGTCTATCTCGATCCGTACGGCGCCACTACGATGTAAGTTCTGTAGTAGGATAGCCGACATGGCGAGCGAACCGAAGGGCGAGCCGTTCAGCATCCGGCTGAGTCGTTCGACGCAGCGGCTCGTCGAGGCTGAGGCGAAGCGGACGCGTCGATCCAAGAGCGCGATCGTCGAGTCCTTCACCGAGGAGGCCGCGCGCGTCCGGCGGTTCCCGGGGATCGGGTTCCGCGGCGATGACATCAACCGGGTCGCCTGGGTGATCGGCACCGGCCTCGACGTGTGGGAGGTCATCGAGATGCTCGTGGACTTCGGGAGCATCGACAAGCTCGTCAAGGGCTCGCACCTCACACCGGCGAACGTGCGTATCGCGATCGCGTACCGGGATGCGTACCCGGTCGAGATCAACGACGCCCTCGCGGCCAACGTGTTCACCCGGGAGGACTGGGAGACGCTCTACCCCTTCATCCAGGTCGACTGAGCGGCGTGCGCCTCGCGCTCGATGCCCACCTGTGCGGGAAGTACCTGGGTGAGCCGCTGCGCGCTGCCGGACACGATGTGCTCGCGATATCGGAGCATCCGGAACTCGAAGGTCTGTCCGATGCGCAGGTGCTCGAGCTGGCGACCGAGGAGCGTCGGATCCTCGTGACGAGGAACTCCAAGGACTTCGCTCCGTTGGTGCGGGTGTGGGTGGATGAGGGACGCGTTCACGCCGGATGCATCCTGATCTGGCGGCTCCCTCACGATCGTTTCGGTGACCTGATCCGAGGGATCCTGGCGATCCTCGATGCACACCCGAGGAAGGCGGATTGGGACAACATCTCCCGGGTGTTGTGATCGTTCACGAGCGGAAGCGGGCGCCGGAGGGATCCCACAGGGGAGCCTTGACCACTTCTGCCGGGACGATGCGGTCGAAGACGCGGACGGCGAGGTCGGTGCCGGGTTCGGCCATGGTGGCGGGCAGGTACGCGAACGCGATCGAGGCGCCGACCGCGTAGCCGGCGCCGCCGCTCGTGACCCGCGAAACCACGTCCTCGCCGTGGAACACGGGCTCGACCCCGAGCACCATGGCGCGAGGATCGTCCAGCACGAGGCAGGCGAGCGCGCGCTCACGGTCGGGTCCCTTCGCGGCGAGCGCCTCTGCGCCGATGAAGCCGCCCCCTGCACGCACGGCCCATCCCAGGCCGGCTTCCACCGGATCGTCCTCGGGCGTGATGTCAGACCCCCACGCGCGGTAGCCCTTCTCCAGGCGAAGCGTGTCGATCACGCGGTAGCCCGCAGGCGCCAGTCCGTGCGGCGCGCCGGCCGCCATCAGCATGTCCCACGCGTGCACCGCGAACTCGCTCGGCACGTACAGCTCCCAGCCGAGTTCGCCGACGTAGGTGACGCGCACAGCGAGGACCGGCGCGTCGCCGACCGTGATCCGGCGCGACGTCATGAACCCGAACGCCTCGTTCGACAGGTCGGCGGCGGAGACGGCGCCGAGCACGTCGCGCGCGCGCGGGCCCCAGAGGCCGAAGCACGCCATCGACGACGTGACATCGCGGATCTGCACGGTGTCGTCATCGTCAGCCAGGTGTCGGCGGAGCCACGCGAGGTCGCGCGCGCCGAACGCCGTGCCGGTGACCAGCAGGAACCGGTCCCCGGCCAGGCGGTTCACGGTGAGGTCGCACTCGATGCCCCCGCGGGGGTTCAGCAGCTGCGTGTAGGTCACCGCCTGGGGCGGGCGGTCCACGCGGCCCGCGCACAGCCGTAGCAGGAACTCCTCCGCGCCCGGCCCCTCGACCGCGATCTTCGCGAACGAGGACTCGTCGAACAGCGCCGCACGCTCCCGGCACGCCAGGTGTTCGGCCACGATCGCCGTGGACCAAACCTCGCCGGCCCAGCCGAACGGACGGCGGTCCTCGAAGGCGGGGTCCTCGTTGGATGCGAACCAGTTCGCCCGCTCCCAACCAGCCTTCTCGCCGAAGACGGCGCCGAGCGCCTCGAGCCGGCCGTAGGTCGGCGCCATCCTGAGCGGCCGTCCGGCGAGGCGCTCCTGACCCGGGTAGTGGATGTCGTAGTTCGTGGTGTAGATCTCGGTGGCACGCGCGGTGGCGTAGGCGCGCGAGCGGTACTGCGGGCCGAACCGCCGGACGTCCATCTTCCACAGGTCCCACGCGGGCTCGCCGTCCACGATCCACTCGGCCATGACCTTGCCGATCCCACCGGCCCCGGCGATGCCGTGCGCGCCGAACCCCGTCGCCACGAAGAGGCCGCCGACCTCGGTCTCGCCCAGCAGGAATTCGCCGTCGGGGCTGAACGCTTCGGGCCCGTTGATGCTGCTGGCGATGCCGGCGGTGGCCATCGCCGGCACGAGGGAGGCCGCGAACTCCGCGATGGGAGCGAAGCGGTCCCAATCGTCGGGCAGGAGCGTGTGGTTGAAGTCCGCGGGCGGACCTTCGAGGACGCGCCAGGGTGCGGGGTCGCGTTCGTAGCCGCCCATCACGAGGCCGCCGCCGGCCTCCGCCCGGAAGTAGACGAGGCGGTCGGGGTCGCGCAACGTCGGCAAGTCCGGCGCCACTCCCTCGATGGGCTCGGTCAGCACGTACATGTGCTCGAACGGCACCGAGGGGATCTCGACGTCGGCAAGGTACCCGATCTGCGTGGCATAGATCCCGCCCGCGTTCACCACGACCTCGGCGGCCATCGGGCCGTGCTCGTCGGTCACGACCCCGCGCACACGCCCGTGCTCGACGGTGATGCCGCTCACGCGCGTGCCGGTGCGGATCGTGACGCCGCCGCGCCGCGCCCCCTCGGCCATAGCGAGCGTCAGGTTCGACGGATCGAGCTGGCCGTCCGTGGGAAGCCACGCGGCGCCCAGGATGTGGGCCGGGTCGAACAACGGCCAGCGCGCCAGCGCCTCCTCGGTGGAGATGATCTGCAGCGGCAAGCCGAACGTCTGGCCGCTGCCGGCCAGGCGCTCCAACTCCTGCATGCGCTCCGGGGACCCCGCGAGCCGGAGCGAGCCAACCTCGCGCCACCCGACGTCGACGCCGGTCTCCAGCGTGAGGCGCCGGTACAGGTCCGAGTAGTGCATCATCATCCGCGTGAGCGAGACGCTCGAACGGAGCTGCCCCACGAGACCGGCCGAGTGGAAGGTGGATCCGCTCGTCAGCTCGCTGCGTTCCACGAGCAGCGTGTCGGGGCCCCAGCCACGCTCGGCCTGGTGGTAGGCGATCGCGGCGCCCGCGACCCCGCCGCCTACGATGATGACCCGGAAGGACTCCACGGCTACGCAGGCTCCTGCGCGG
>JBKJXU010000198.1:0-2687 GCA_046716145.1 Actinomycetota bacterium | reverse complement strand
ACCCAGCTCACGAGGTTCCACGCCATGAACAGCTTCCTCAAGGTCGCGGCGGTCGCGGCGTTCGTCCTGGCCGTGGGGGTCACCATCCTGCCGCAGGCCCCCGATATCGGCGCGGCCCCGGCGCCGTCGGCATCGCCCACCGCCGAACCTGCTCCGCTCCGCGCAGGCTCCCTGCCGGCCGGGACCTACTCGGTCGACCCGTTCGTGGGGGACCCGCCCGACGTCTGGAACCTCTGCATGGAGCCGCCGCAGCCGGGCTGCGTCGAGACCGCGAGCGACGACGCCATCACGTTCACGTTCACCGTCCCGGAGGGCTGGTCGGGGGCTCCGTTCAAGGGGCTCTGGTTGACAGGCGAGATGAATGCACCGCCCGGCGGCGCCGGCCTGTCCTTCGAGCGGGGTGGCTCGCTGTACAGTGAGCCCTGTCTGTCACCGTCCACGCCTGCCACGCCGGACATCCCGGTCGGTCCGAGCGTCGAGGACTTCGCGGGTGCACTCGCTGACCATCCGTCCCTCGACGTGACGACCCCGATCGATGTGACGCTGAGCGGATACGCAGGCAAGTACCTGGAGTTGCGGGCGCCGGCAGATATCACCGGATGTGACCCCTACCTCCCATGGGAACCAGGCCTGTTCGCAAAGCCCAGCCACGAATGGCATCTCTGGATCCTCGATGTCGACGGCGTCCGCGTGGTCGTGTCGGCTGCTAACTACCCCGGGACATCGCCGGAGGACCTCGCCGAGCAGGAGGGAATCGTTGAATCGATCGGGATCCACGTGGCACCGACGCCCTCCGCCTCGCCATCGCCCGCCGCCCTGGCCTGGAGCCCGGCAAGCTAGGAGCAGGACTGGCCGGTACCCGTTCGCGCCGAGCCCGTCGGGGACCCCATCGTGCCCTTCGTGGACGGAGGCACCGGTCCGTCAGGCGGAGGCACCGATCCGTCAGGTGACATCGAGAAACTCCGAAGTGCCGTGGATCGACATCCAGCGCGTGAGCAGAAGGCAAAGCCTGAGCGGCGTGTCGGTCGACATCGCCGCACCGGCCCCGCCCCCACGGGCGGGTCCGAACGAGCCATGAACGAGACGAGGACCGATATGGAGGTGGGCGGGGCGTGAAGCCGCTGCGTATTCCTACCTGAGGGAAGGACTGCCGCCCGGGAGCCGCTTCTATGCGTGGGCGTCGGTGATCCAAGACGGCCGGGTCTTCGCCACCGACGACGCCCCGGATACCGGGTGGCTGGATGGGACGCCCTGGCCAGGAGAATGCCCGCGTCGATGCGACCGATGCAGCCACGTGCATCTACTAGGTCCACGTCGTGCTCTCAAGTGCGTATGACGCGGCTGGCGGCGTGGCTGGCAGCCGACACACCGAAACCCGGCACCAGCCAGTACAAAGTCAGCAGAGATGTATGCGGCGCTCTTGACACGGTCCGCCAAGTAGGCCGATGCGACGAAGAACTCGTCGCGACCACGGTCGTGACTCGCACTATCCCAGGGCCCCGTCGCACGTGTGTCTGGATCGGTCATCGAAAACCCCGAACTGGCTGAGCGGATTCAGCGGAATACGCACCTGGCTGATCCTCGAGCCGGATTCCTATGGTCACCAGCCGTTGGCTCCACCTCGCCGGCGAAGTCTCGCAGCCGGCCACTTCTCGGCCACGAGCGCGGACGGTGACGTCAAGCCGGATGGGATAGGTTGAGTGCCGCTGGTGGCCCATAGAGTGTGAGAGCGCGAACAAAGGCTTCGCGCCGTAGCGGTGGCGTCCATGCAGCGAGCGCTCGTTGAACGGGCCAGGGATGGGGATCTCGAAGCCTTCTCTCAGCTGGTGAAGGCCTCGTCCCCCAGGCTCGATGGCGTCGCCAACCTCATCCTGCGCAACTCCGATCGCGCTCAGGATGCCGTCCAAGATGCGCTCCTGATGGCCTGGCGGGATCTGCGCGCGCTGCGCGATCCCGATGCCTGGGATGCCTGGCTCCGTCGGCTGACGGTGCGAGCCTGCTACAAGGTTGCCCGGAGCGAGCGCCGCCGATCACTGGTGGAGCTGCATGCAACGTCCGACCCAGCGATGGGCAGGACCCCTGACGCCGCGAGCGGTGTCGCAGAACGGGACTGGCTCGGACGCGAGCTGGGTCGCCTGGACATCGACCAGCGGGCTGTCATGGTCCTGCACTACTACCTCGACCTGCCGATGGCAGAAGTGGCCGAGATCCTCGACATCCCCTACGGGACCGCTGCGTCCCGACTTCACCGCGGTCTCGAGAGCATGCGCGGGTCGATCCGCGCAAGCCGCGAGACCTCGAACAGCGTCGGCTCGGAGCGATCCATATGAACGAGAACGCCTCCTTCGAGCGCTTCGTCGCCGACCGGTTCGCCGAAGAAGGCGGTGGCCGCACACCGACCGACGCCTTCGTCAACGACATGATCATCCAAGCGAGCCGCATCCGGCAGCGTCCGCGGTGGCTCGCGGTCATCAAGGAGCCTCCCATGCGTATCTATTCGCGCGTCGCCGTCGGATCACCCACGGCACGCCTCGCGGCCATCGTGGCCGCAACCGTGCTCCTGGCCGCCCTGGCCACCGGCGCCGTCGTGGCAGGCGCCTCCCTCGTGGCCGGCCCCGGCGCCATCGTCGTGGCCCAGGACGGCAGCGGCACCTATACGACGATCACCGAGGCCGTCGCTGCGGCCG
>JBKJXU010000197.1:0-3969 GCA_046716145.1 Actinomycetota bacterium | reverse complement strand
ATCCCCGGGCAACCACAGACCCGGACGAGGGCCCACCCGAGGATAGGCGGGTGCGGCGGCTCCGTGCAAGGCGGCGAGTTGACTCACCTGAAATGTCCTCGAAACGGCTTCGTTGCCTCATCCACCGATGTCCTCGAACGGCGAGCCTTCGGCCCACATGGCGAAGGAGGACCCGGTGGGGCTATCGATGGCCGAACGCAAGGCGGTGACGAGACAGATGACGAAGCGCTACGGCCGCTCGTCGAAGAAGGAGAAGGGACGGATGCTGGACGAACTCTGCGCGCTCACGGGCTGGAGCCGCCGCCACGCTCGTCGTGCGCTCACGGGCGTGGCCCGAGGCGCCCCGATACCGCCGCGCCGCCCCAGAGCCCGGACCTATGACGAGGACGTCCTGGGGCCGCTCCGGATGGTCTGGGCGACCCTGAACGGACCGGCCGGCAAGCGCCTGGCACCGTTCATGGCCGAGATCGTCGAGGCCCTGGAACGCGCTGGAGAGCTCGCGCTCGCCCCCCAGGTGCGGACCAAGCTCCTGTCGATCTCCGCGGCCACGATCGACCGTGCGCTCGCGCCCGAGCGCGCGAGGCTCCAGGTCAGAGGTCGTTCGGGCACCAAGCCGGGGAGCCTGCTCAAGAGCCAGATCCCGATACGCACCTTCGCGGACTGGGACGACGCCCGCCCCGGGTTCTGTGAGGTCGACCTGGTCGCCCACGACGGCGGAGACGCCTCCGGGCAGTACTGCCAGACCCTCGATCTCACCTGCGTCGCAAGCGGATGGACCGAGTGCCGCGCGGTGCAGAACAAGGCGCAGCGTTGGTGTTTCGAGGCCATCAAGCACCTCGAGGCCTCGATCCCGTTCCCGCTGCTCGGTCTCGATTCCGATAACGGCGCAGAGTTCATCAACGACCAGCTGTTCCGCTACTGCACCGCGCACGAGATCACGTTCACCCGCTCCAGGCCCTACCGCAAGAACGACAACTGCTTCATCGAGCAGAAGAACTGGCCGGTCGTTCGCCAACACGTCGGGTACCTGCGCTACGACAGACCTGGGGAGCTCCAGACGCTCAACGAGCTCTACGGCCACCTCAGGGACTACGTGAACTTCTTCCAGCCCCAGATGAAGCTCGTGTCCAAGACCCGTCGAGGCGCGAAGGTGACCAAGCGCTACGACCGGGCCCAGACCCCCTACCGCCGGCTCCTCGCCTCCGCCCACGTCGCTCAGCGCGTGAAGACCGAGCTCACCAGGCACTACCTGCAGCTGAACCCCGCGGAGCTGAAGCGCACCATCGCGGCGTGCCAGGACCGCCTCCTGATGCTCAACCAGACCAAACCCGAACGAAGGAAGGAGGTGACGCCCCCACCCGGCTCATCCCTCGGAGCCAAGTTCTCCTGGCAGGAGGTTTCGAGGACATCTTCGGTGAGGCAACCAGTGGGCGCTTCGAGGACATCTTGACGTGAGGCAACATGGGCGGGGACGGCTCCGTGGAACGACCGGGCCGCGACCAGCAGGTGCACCTCACGGGCTCCCGCCCGCACGAGCGCGTCCGCACACGCCACCGCGGTCGCCCCCGTGGTGAGGACGTCATCCACGAGCAAGACGCGCGCAGGTGCCGGACGCGCCGGTGCGAAGGCGCCCTGCATCGCCCGCCGCCGATCCGCGCCACCGCGTGAGGCCTGGGTACCGGTGGCGACCGCACGGCGAAGCAAACGCCGGACGGGGACCCCTCGCTCACGTCCCACCGCGATCGCGAGAGCCCGCGCCTGGTCATAGCCGCGCTCGGCCAAACGTCGGCGTGCGAGCGGGACCCAGGTGACGGCGTCGACCACGGGGACGTCCGGACACGTGAGCATGGCCCGAGCGAGCGCGCCCGCGACATCTCTCCACCCGGAGAACTTGAGGCGGTGCACGGCCCGCCGCGCCGGACCCGCGAACAGGAACGCCGCCCGAGCCGACGTCACCGGGGCCGGTGGGCAATCGCGGCACGCGGGGACATCCAGCGACGAAGGGCGTCCACACCGCGCACACCACGGCGGGTGCAGCGGCGTGAGATCGCGTGCACACGCCGAGCAGAACGGCCAGGGGCCCTCGCCGCACCCCGCGCAGCGGCGCGGGAACATGGCGTCGAACAGCGATCGCATGGGCGCGACGCTAGCGCGCACCACCGACACCGCTACGGGAGGCGAACCTCCACGGGGTCGGCACCCTTGATGTCGATCGACAGCACGGCGTGCTCGCGGAGCGCGGGGTAGGCCACGACGCGCCCTCCCCCGCTCTCGGGGTCGTGTTCGACCTCCAGTACGGGATGCACCTGTCCATCGACGGCCAGGCGCATCGCGGGCTCGACTCCGGCTTCGTAGGCGACGAAGAGGCGATCTCCCGCGCACTCCACCGACCGCACGGTGACATCACCGAGTGCGCGGCCCACATCGACGCTTCCGCGACGTACCGCGCCTCGCGGCCACCCGATGGCGAAGGGCTGGCCGGCCTGCACCACCCGCTCGATCCCATCGATCGCGGCGTCGACCTCGAGCCGGTACCAGCCCGGCTCCATGTCGAGGATCGGAACCTCGAACGGCACGAACGTGTCGAGGGTGGGTGCGATCTCCATCATGGACGGCTCGACGCCGATCCGATCCGAGGACCGGCCGGCGCACTCGCGCACCCACGCCATGTCGATCCGCACCTGGTGTGGCTCTCCGTCGGCCCCCCGCAGGACGAAGGCGCCCTTCATCGCGGCGGGGAACCGCTCGTACACGGCCCGGAACGAGACCTGGTCGGTCACGTCCCCTGGTCCCACGAGTGGAGGTAGTGCTCCTGCTCGGCCGTGAGCGTGTCGATGTCCACGCCCATCGCCCGGAGCTTGAGACGAGCGACCTCACGGTCGATGTCGTCGGGGACCGGGTAGACGCGCTTCTCGAGCTCGGTGTGGTTCTTCACCATCCACTCGACGGACAGTGCCTGGTTCGCGAACGACATGTCCATCACCGCCGCGGGGTGCCCCTCGGCGACCGCGAGGTTCACCAGCCGGCCCTCCCCCAACAGGTGCAGACGACGGCCGTCGGCCAGCGTGTGCTCATCGACCGAGTCCCGCAGCCGCCGCACGCCGCCCGCGGCCATCTCGCGCAGCGCTCCCTTGTCGATCTCGACGTCGAAATGGCCGCTGTTGGCCAAGATCGCCCCGTCCTTCATCAGGTCCATGTGCTCGCGGCGGATCACGGAGGTGTCGCCGGTGACCGTGATGAAGATGTCGCCGATCCGCGCTGCGTCACGCATCGGCATGACCCGGAAGCCCTCCATCAACGCCTCGAGCGCCGCGGTCGGATCCACCTCGGTGACGACCACGTGCGCGCCCATCCCGCGGGCCCGCGAGGCGACCCCTCGCCCGCACATCCCGTAGCCGGCGATCACCACGGTCCGCCCGGCGAGCAGCCGGTTCGTCGCACGCATGATCGCGTCGATCGTGGACTGCCCTGTGCCGAACCGGTTGTCGAACAGGTGCTTCGTGTCGGCGTCGTTCACGGAGACGATCGGGTAGGCGAGGGCGCCGTCACCGGCCATGGCGCGCAGCCTGATGACCCCGGTCGTCGTTTCCTCGGTCCCGCCGAGCACATGCGTCAGTTGGTCGGCGCGCTGCGTGTGCAGGACGGTCACCAGATCGGCGCCGTCGTCCATCGTGACCTGCGGCTGCAGGTCGAGCACGGCGTTGAGGTGCTTGTAGTACGTGTCGTTGTCTTCGCCGCGGATGGCGAACGTCTCGACGCCGCTCTGTTCGTTGAGCGCGGCCGCCACGTCGTCCTGGGTCGACAAGGGGTTGGATGCGGCGAGCAGCACCTCGGCGCCGCCGGCTGCGAGCGTCTCCATCAGGTTCGCGGTCTCGGTCGTGACGTGCAGGCAAGCCGCGATGCGTACGCCCTGCAGCGGCCTTTCCTTCTCGAAGCGCTCGCGGATCTGCGCGAGCACCTGCATCTCGC
>JBKJXU010000196.1:0-8281 GCA_046716145.1 Actinomycetota bacterium | reverse complement strand
TTATGGTGGTGCACGGTGAGATCCTCAGCGAGTTCGAAGCGCGCGAACTCGCCCTCGGTGATGACGCGTCGGACCACGCCGGCTTGCTCCAGCACGGCGAGGTTGCGGTAGACGGAGGACTGCGGCAGCTTCGGATCGGCGGCCATGATGTCGGGCAGCGCGGGCGGTGTGGCCGCTGCGGCCAGATGCTCGATGAGTGCACGGCGCTTCGGCGTGTACCGCTGGCCGACCTCGCGGAGCCGTGCCTGGACGGTCGCGTGCACGTCGGTCGTCTGCGGGATCATGCCGTGACCCCTTTCGTCACGCCGTGGCGCAGCCGCGCCACCGCCGCCGACACGGCATAGGCCGCAGCAGCGGTGAGGACGATGGTGCCGCCCGCGGCAAGACCCCCGACCCGAGCCAAGCCGAGGCCGGCGACGGCCGACCCGGCGCCGATCCCGATGGCCATGCCCATCGTCGCGCGGAAGGAGCGCGTCACCTGCTGGGCGGCGGCCACCGGGAGCACCATCAGCGCGGCCACGAGCAAGATCCCGACGATCTGCATCGCCGCGACCACGGTCACCGCGGTGAGCACCGCGAGGAGCGCGTTGAGCCCACGCACCGGCAGGCCGGCCACCACGGACCATTCCTCGTCCGTGACCACGGAGAACATCGCGCGGCGAACGACCAGCACCACGGTGCCCACGCCCGCGCCGAGAGCGACGATCGCCTCCACCTCCGAAGCCCGCACCGTGAGCGGCTGGCCGAAGAGGTAGCCCAACAGGTTCGCGTTCATGCCGTCGCCCAGGCTCACGAGCACGACGCCGAGAGCGATGCCGGAGTAGAAGACGATCGCGAGCGCCACGTCCCCGGACGTGCCGCGCCGCCCGCGGAACCACTCGATCACGAGCGCACCGGCGATCGCGGCGGCGAGCGCGACCCACAACGGCGCGACCCCGGCGAGCAGGCCCGCGCCCACCCCGGCGAACGCCAAGTGCCCGATCCCATCACCGATCAACGAGAGTCGCTTCTGCACCAGGAACACGCCGATCATCGGTGCGAACACCCCGACCGCCACGCACGCCCAGAGCGCCCGCTGCATGAACCCCAGGTCGAACGGGTACGGCACGCCCGCCACGTCGATCAGCATCATCGGAGTTCCTCCAGCCATGACGGCAGGTCTTGGCGGTGCACACCGAGGCTCACGCCGGACGCGGCGAGTTCCGCGGGCGGTCCGTCGAACACGACGCTGCGCCGGAGCACGACCACGCGATCGACGTCCTCGGCCACCGCCGAAAGCTCATGGGAGACGAGCAAGACCCCCGACCCGTGGTCCGCGATCAGGTGCACGAGCGCGTCGCGGAACCGCCGCTGCGACGCCGCGTCCACGCCCGCGATCGGCTCGTCCAAGATCACGAGGTCGGGCTCCGTGGCGAACGCCCGCGCGATGAACGTCCGCTGCTGCTGCCCGCCCGACAGCTCGTTCAGCGGCGTGTGCTCCATCTCGGCCAGACCGACCGACTCGATCGCGTGCGACACGGCGTCGCGGTCCGCACGCGAGGGCCGGCGCCACCACCGTCCCCGCGCCAGGCGCCCCGTGGCCACGATCTCGAGCACGGTCGCGGGGAGCTCTGACGCGAGCGCGGGCCGCTGCGGCACGTAGCCCAGGCGCCCGCTCGCCTGGGGGTCGTTGCCGAACAGCTCGACCACGCCGGCATCGGGGCGAAGCACGCCCAGCAGGAGCTTGAGCAACGTCGTCTTGCCCGAGCCGTTCGGGCCCACGAGCGCCACGAACTCCCCCGGGCGGACGGAAAGGTCGACATCGTGCAGCACCGGTTCACCGGCATAGGCGAACCCCAGCCCCCGCGCCGTCACGAGCTCGGTCAACAACCCAATCCCTCCCGCAGGACCGCCAGGTTGTCACGCATGACGGAGAGGTAGTCCTCGCCGGCGTCGACGCGATCCTGCGCGAGCCCCTCGAGTGGATCGAGCACCGCGACCGCCGCGCCGGTCTCCGCCGCGAGCGTCTGGGCCACATCGGGCGAGGCGAGCGCCTCGGTGAAGACGGTGCGGACGCCCTCCTCACGGATCACGGCGATCAGCGCCGCCAGGCGAGCCGGGTCGGGCTCGGACTCAGGCGACAACCCGGCGATGGCTTCCTGACGGAGCCCGTGGGCCGCCGCGAGATAGCCGAACGCCGAGTGGGTCGTCACGAGCAGCCTCCCCCGGCACGGAGCGAGGCCCTCGTCGAAGGCATCTCCCAGATCGGCCAGGTGAGCGGCGAACGCCGGCGCGCCGGCCGAGGTGTCGACCCCGGCATCCTGAAGCGCTGAAGCGATCCGCGTTACGACCCCGCCGTACAGGTCCGGGTCGAGCCACACGTGGGGGTCCGCGGACCCGTCGGGTCCGTCCACGGGCGGGGGTCCGAGGCCGTCCATCACGTCGATCACGACGCCTGTGGCCTCGGCCGCGACGGCGTCTTCGACGGCCGGTTGGAACCTGCCGCCGAGCAGCACCACCACGTCCGCGCTCGCGATCGCCTCCAGGTCCTCCGCGCCGAGTTCCAGGTCGTGCGGCTCCACACCCGGTGGCGTCAGGTCGATCACCGAGACGGCGTCACCACCCACCTGCTCGGCCGCGAAGGCGAGGGGATAGAAGCTGGCCACGACGCGCACCCGGTCCCCTCCGGTCCCAGGAGACGGCCCCGAGCAGGCGCCCAGGAGCAGCGCCACCGTCGCCATGCAAGGAACGAGTCTGAGAATCGCTCTCACTTACGCGAGGCTACCACGCACCGGAGCGCGGCTACTCGCGGAAGTCGGGCTGGGTCCGTTCCACCATCCGCAGCAGCGCCGCCCAGTGGATGCGTCCCCACCCGGCGAGTCCGTCGACGATCTCCGTCCGCGTTCGCTCGATGACCTCGGGGTCGATCGGCGTGAGCGGTCCCAGCCCCGACGCCAGCACCTGCAGCTGGGCTGCCTTCTCCAACATGTACAAGTCGTCGAAGGCCGGACCGAGCTCTGCACCCGTCACCAACACCCCGTGGTGGCGAAGGAGCATCATCTCCGCGTCCCCCAGGGCTTTGGCGAGCCGCTCCCCCTCCTGCAGGTCGGCGAGCCCGTGGTACTCCTCGTCGTAGGTGATCCGGTCGACCAGCTGCAGCGAGGTCTGGCTGATCGGCGCGAGCGCCAGCTCATCCTTCATCGCGAGCGCCGTGGACCACGGCTGATGCGTGTGCAGGATGACGCGAGCCCCCGCACGGAGACGGTGGATCGGCGCGTGGATCCCGATCCCGGTCGAGGGCGCCTCCCCGCTGATCTGGTTACCCTCGACGTCGACGACCGCCAGGCTCGATGCGGTGATCTCGGAGAAATGCAGCCCGAAGGGGTTGATCAGGAACTTTTCGTCCTGACCGGGGATGAGCATCGAGAAGTGGTTGGAGATCCCCTCGTGGAAGTCGAACATCACGGCCAGCCGGAACGCGGCGGCGAGCTCGATCCGAGCCTCGCGCTCGTCCGACGGCGGGTTCATACGCGCACCTCCCTCGCCTCAGCCCGCGGGTACACCCAGGACGTAGTCCCCGTCCTCGGCATCCCAGACGAGCGTGATCACGCCCTGTGTCGCGGCCGCCTTCGCGAACTGCAGGAACCCGCCGTAACCGAACTTCTTCTCGCTGAAGCCCGGCTGCACCTTGCGCACCGCGTTCTTGAGACCCGACAGGTAGGCGACCGTGCCCTTGGCCTGGAGGTCGGCGACCACCGAACCCAAGATCGCGAACGCCTCCGTCTCCCCGCCGTGTGCCGGCAGCGACACCTCGGGGTCTCCGCGCGCCGACCCATCGGTGAGCTCGATCACGTTGCGCTCGGCCAGGTGGCGGATCAACTCCCCGAACGCCCGGAAACCGTACTCGGCTTCGCTGAAAGTCGGATCCTTCCGCAGGAGCGCTCGCTTCATCGTGGAGGCGAGCACCGCGCCGCCGCTCGACCGCTGCAGACCCGACACGGTCTGGGCGACGCGGACGGCGAGTTCGTCGATGTCGCCGGGGGTTCGGTCCGAGACGGGCTCGACATCCTCCGCCGGCGGCGCGGCGGCGGTCTTCTTCGGGGCCGAACGCCCGCCACGCGAACCGCCGCTCTTGCGCCGTCCGGCCCCCGCCGGCACATCGACCCCCTCGAGGGTGTCGTAGAACAGGAACTCGTCACAGGCCGGCGGCAGGAGCGCCGAGGTCGAGTCCTTGATCCCTACGCCGATCACACGCTTGTTGAGCTCGCGGAGCTTGTGGACCAGCGGCGTGAGATCGCTGTCGCCCGTGCAGATCACGAAGGTCGTGATGTAGTCCCGCTCGAACGCCATCTCGAGCGCGTCCACGGCCATCTTGATGTCGGCCGCGTTCTTGCGCGAGGCCCCCATGCGCTGGGGGATCTCGATCAGCTCCACGTGCCCGCGCGTGAGCATGCGCCGGTCCTCATCGAAGGAGGACCAGTCCGCGTACGCCTTGCGGGCGATCACGCGCCCGCGCTCGGCGAGGGCGTCGAGGACCGGCTTGAGATCGAAGCTCAGACCCCCGAGCGCATCACGCGCCCCGATGGCGAGGTTCTCGTAGTCCAGGAACAAGGCGATGCGTTCTTCGTCGGTGTCCACGGGCGCAGCCTACCCCGGTGGCGGGGGTAGGCTGTGCCGCCGATGCGCACCGACCCCGACTTCACCGCGCTCAGCACCGACCGGCTCGAGCTCCGCCGCTCGGTACCGGCCGACGCCGAGGCGATCTCGTCCTACCGGAGCGACCCCGATGTCCACGTCCACCAGGGGTGGGAGCACACGGACCCCGACCGCGTGCGGGCCGATATCGAGGAGATGCTCGCGCGGCTGCCCGGCGATCCGGGAGGGTGGGTCCAGTTCTCGGTCCGCGAACGCGACGGCGGCCGGCTGGTCGGCGATGTCGGGCTCTGCCCCGCCGAGGACGAACCCGACGTGATGAAGGTCGGCTACACCATCTCGCCGGCCGCCCAGGGGAACGGTTTCGCCACCGAGGCGGTGAGCGCGCTCGTGGACTACGCCTTCACGATGCTCGAGGCGGAGATCGTCCGCGCCTACGCCGACGAGGGCAACACCCCTTCCCGCCGTGTCATGGAGAAGGCCGGCATGGTCTTGATCGAACGTTTCGAAGGCGCGGACGAGAGCGGGCCATGGGCAGGCGTGCGCTACGAACGCTCCCGCGACACGGCCTCGCCGGCCTGAAGCCGCTCCGTCGAACCTCGTCTACGAGAGGACCGGCACGGTGGCGCGGATGAGCGTCCGGAAATCGTCGTGCGCGCGCCGACTCACGTCGAGGACCGAGTCAAGGACGATCGGAGCGGAGATGCCTGCCGACATCGTCGAGACGAACGTGAAGGCCACGACCCGCATGCCTGCGTGGAAGCCCGACATCACCTCAGGTAGGAACGAGTTGGACGACACCGAACACCCGGCCGCCTGCGCCATGCGGATCTCCGCCGGGGTCTCGAAGCTCGGACCCATCCAGTAGCCCGCGACGCCCGACGGCAGCGGCACGCCGGCCGCCTCGGCCGCTGCGCACGCCGCCTCGGTGAGCCCTGGCTCGTAGAGCTCGGCCATGGAAACGTACGGCGTAGGCCATCCCTCCCCTTCGCGTTCCGTGGCAAGGGGATTGAAGCCGGAGAAGTTGATGTGATCCGTGAACGCCAGGAAGGAACCGGGCAGCACGTCGAGGCGCATCGATCCGGAGTTCGCCGAGTAGAGCAAGACGCGGCATCCCGCCATCGCGAGGGTTCGCGCCGGGACGCCGGACTCCTGCCATGTCGCGCCGTCGCACGGCAAGACCTTCGCCTTGACCGCGGCGACCAGACGGCCCCCGAGCATGCCCACGTCGACCTCGTTGACGTGGCTCTTGATGGCGCTCGGCCGGAAGCCGGGGAGGTCCGAGAACGGGATCGAGATGCGATCTTCCAGCACGTCGGTGCACGCTGCGAAGCCGGTGCCGCAGATCAATCCGATCTCCGGGCGAGCGCCGGCCCGATCGACCAGCGCCTCTGCAGCCTGCTCCGCCACCTGCCTAGAATCCACGCTTGGCAAGTGTATAGACTCGTTCGCCGCACCCCGTCCGGCACCGAAGGGGGAACGATCGATGCGAGGATCACGTTCACTGGTGGCCATCATGCTGGTCGGTGCTGCGTGCACCGGCGCCACCTCCAGCACCGGGGGGGCGGGCGGAGCAACGCCAACCGGCCTCGACCCCAGCGAGCCGCAGAGGGGCGGGACCCTCGAGCTCTCGACACCGAACGATCTCGCGACACTCGACAACAGTCAGGCTGTCTCAACGATCGACTACGACATGGTAGCGGGCGCGCTGTACGAAGGGCTCTACCACTTCACGCCAGAAGGCGAGCTCGAAGCCGCGCTCGCCGACGGGATGCCCGAGGTATCCGACGACGGCTTGGTCTACACGATCACGTTGAAGGAAGGGGCGATGTTCGCCGGCCCCGACTTCGAGCCGCGGGAGGTCACAGCCGCGGACGCGGCCTTCGGCATGACCCGTGCCCTCGACCCCAACACCGAACCCGCGCAGTCGTGGGGAGCCGGCTACCTGTTCCCGATCCAAGGAGCAGAGGACTTCTCCAACGGAGACGCGAACGACGTGAGAGGGATCGAGGTCATCGACGACCGGACGCTCCAGGTGACCCTCGCGGCGCCGTCGAGCACCTTCATCTTCGGCTTGACGATCGCGACGAGCTGGCCGGTGCCTGAGGAAGCGGTGAAAGACCGCGGCGAAGACTTCGCTGATCGACCGGTCGGCGCGGGTCCCTTCTCGATCTCGGAGTGGAACAAGGGCTCGGACGTCACGATCGTACGGAACCCGGGCTACGTCGACGCGGAGCTCCCCTACCTCGACGAGATCCACGTCGACCTGGGCGTCGATGAGAACACGATCGTGCTCAGGCTGGAACGAGGGGAGGCCGACGGGGTGTTCGAGCAGTTCGCCTTGTCGCCCCAGGCCACCCGCCAGCTCGAGCAGAGCCCTGATCTTCGCGTCGCAGACTCCGTCGGACCCCGGATCTTCTATCTGGCGCTCAACAACGACGGGATGTTCGCCGACAAGGACCTCCGGGTGGCGGTGGCCCACGCCGCCACGCGGGACTTCGTGACGCAGTTCGGCGACATGGCGAAGCCTTGGAACCAGCTCATGTCATCGACATCGGCCCAGTCCGACCCCGATGGCACCGAGATCTATGCATACGACCCGGACGAGGCTCGGGCGCTCGTGGCGGGGTCCGACTACGACGGCGAGCCGGTGAAGATCATCTACGACGTCAGCGACCCGTACTCCTCGGCGAACTCGACCGCCCTCAAGCAGGACCTCGAGGCGGTCGGATTCACCGTCGAACTGAGCGGGCTGCAGCAGACCCAGTTCTTCGAGCAGGTCTACGACCCGACGGCATACGACATCTCATCGACGTACTGGAGCGCCGACTACCCCGACGCCCAGGACTTCATCTCGACCAACTTCATCTGCGGCATGATCGACATCTTGAACATCTCGCGCTTCTGCGACGAGTCCATCGACGGAAGCTTCTTCGAAACCGAAGCGATGGATTTCGGGCCCGAGCGCGACCAGGCCCTGCTCGAGGTTCAGCAGAGACTCATCGACGAGGTGGCCGGCGTGCCCATCATGGAGGTGACTCCCAAGGTGGTGATGGGCGCGAACGTGGGCGACATCCCCACCCTCGCGACCTATGCGCCGTTCGACTGGAAACGTGCCTGGGTCACCGCAAGCTAGTCACGTTCCACCGGGCGCACCGGGCCTGCCGAGTACCATGACGCTCGACGTCCGTGGGCTGCACGTGGCCACGCGCGACGGCGAGATCCTTCGGGGCGTCAACCTCACGGTGAAGGCCGGTGAGGTCTGGGGTGTGATCGGTGAATCCGGCTGCGGCAAGACGACACTCGGTCTGGCCGTGTCAGGCCTCCTCGGCAGGAACCGAGAGATCGTCGAGGGCGAGGTTCGGTTCCAGGACCGCCTGATCGCCGCACCTGGCCTCGACCGCACGCGGGATCTCCGCGGCGATCACGTGAGCTTCATCCCCCAGGACCCCTTCACCTCGTTCGATCCGCTTCGCCGCGTCGGTCCACAGGTCGGGCGGGCACTCCGCCGGCATCGCGGCTTGTCCTTTGCCGAAGCGTCCGAGCGGGTCGTAGAGCTCCTCGCCAGGCTCGGCGTGCCCGACGCTGAGAAGGTCGCGCGGCGATACCCCCACCAACTGTCCGGCGGGATGCTGCAGCGAGCCGCGAT
>JBKJXU010000195.1:0-8090 GCA_046716145.1 Actinomycetota bacterium | reverse complement strand
GTGCAGGAGCACGGGGTGTCGCTCGTGGTCCTCGGGGAGCCCCGTTCCATGGATGGCACCGTCGGTCCACGCGCCAAGCACGCAGCGGCCTTCGCGGGGGCGCTGGCTGAGGTCATCGACGTGCCGGTGGAGCTGCAGGACGAGCGGCTCTCCACGGTGGAGGGGGAGCGGCGTCTGCGGGAGGCGGGGGTCGGCGGGCGCCGGCGCCGGTCCATCATCGACGCCGTGGCCGCTCAGGTGCTCCTGCAGGCATGGCTCGACGCCCGGAGCGGCTAGCCGCCTCGCTGTTCTGGCGAGCCCGGCCGGTATCCTCGGCGCCGATGGAGGACCTCATACCTGACGGAACCGCCGCGCCGCCCGCCCGGGCGCGTCGCCGCAGCCGTCCGTCCCTGATCGTGGCGATCGTCGCCTTCGCCGTGGTGGCGACGGGGGCGCTCTGGGCCTCCTCGCGCTACCAGCGCTGCAAGGCCGCGCCTGACGCCACGGGTGAGTCGGTGGAGCTCGTCGTCCCCGATGGCGCCACCGGCACCGACGTCGTCAGCCTGATGGCGGAGCGGGGTCTGATCAACTGCGACGGCTTCGTCGCCAACCTCCTGCTCCGCGGCACCGGCAAGGCGACCCAGATCCGGACCGGGACCTACGATCTCGCGATCGGGATGACGCTGGACGAGATCCTGGTGGTCATGACCACCCCTCCTCCGAAGGTCCCGACCTATCACGTCCTGTTCCCCGAGGGTCTCCGCATCCGTCGCACGTATCCGAACGAGCGCACCATCTCCACCATCGCCGCGGACCGGATCGGTCTGTCCGCGGCGCGGTTCGCCCGGCTCGCGGAGGGCGGGACCTACGCGCTCGAGCCCTACCTGCCCGCGGGGACGCCGACGATGGAGGGATTCCTGTTCCCGGCGACGTATGAGTTCGTGAAGAAGGCGATCGACGAAGACACCGTGATCGAGCAGATGTTGGCCGAGTTCGGCGAGCGCGCGGCGGGCCTGCCGTGGGCCAACGCCGAAGACCTCGGGCTCACCCCGTACGAGATCGTGATCGTCGCCTCGATGATCGAGCGTGAGGCCGCCGTGACCGAGGAGCGGCCGCTGATCGCCGGGGTGATCTACAACCGGCTGCGCGAGGGCATCGCGCTCGGCATCGACGCCACGCTGCTGTACCAGGACCCCTCGCCCGACGGTGAGCTGACCACCGCGGACATCGAGACCGACAACGCCTACAACACACGGATGAACGCGGGGCTGCCACCCACCCCGATCGCGAGCCCGGGTGAAGATTCGCTGGCGGCCGCCCTCTCGCCGGAGACGACCCGCTTCTACTACTACGTCCTGTGCCCGAGCGAGGGCGACGGTGTCCACCGTTTCGCGAAGACGCTCGCCGAACACGAGTCGAACGTCGCGGAGTGCCTGGGATGAGCCGTGGTTCTGTCGGGGGTGCCACGCGGACCTTCGGCGTGATCGGGTGGCCGGTGGTGGACTCGCTGTCTCCTGCGATCCACAACGCGGCGATCGAGGCGCTCGGGATCGACGCGGTCTATGTGCCTCTGCCGGTTCGGCCGGGGTCGCTCCCCGAGGCTCTCGCCGGGCTCGCGGGCCTCGGGTTCTCCGGGGCGAACGTGACGATGCCCCACAAGACCGAGGCCGCGGGGCTGATGGCGGTCACGTCGGAGGACGCCGCTCGGCTTCAGGCCGTGAACACGATCGTGGTCGGCGAAGGAGGTCTCGCCGGGCATAACACCGACGCGCCGGGGTTCGAACGGATGCTGCGCCACGACGAGGGCTTCGACGCCGCCGGAAGATCGGTCCTGCTCTTCGGCGCCGGAGGAGCGGCCCGGGCTTGTGCGCTCGCCCTCGCGCGGGCACGGGCCGCACGCATCGCCGTCGCCGTGCGCGATACGGGGTCGGCGGGCGCTCTCCTCGAGGCTCTGGAGGGCCTCGACACGACGGTCGACGTGCTCACCCTGGGCGATGCACCCGGTGTGCAGGCGGACCTCATCGTGAACGCGACGCCGCTGGGGGCGCAGGGTGAAGAGGTCCCGACCCCGCCGCTGGGGCCGGGCATGCTCGTGGTCGACCTCCTGTACGAACCCTCCGTCACGCCGCTCGTGACGCGGGCACGCGCCGCCGGCGCCTCGGCCGCCGCCGGACTCGGACTCTTGTTGCACCAGGCTGCGTTGTCCTTCGAGTTATGGACCGGTCAGGTCCCGCCGATGGACGTGATGTCCGCGGCCGCGCTCGCGGCCATCGCCGATCGCGCGTAACGGCCCCGCCGCCTCACCGCCCACCGCCTCAAGCAGCGCTCTCGCTCCGACGATGCCAACAGGGACTGATGGACGAGTATTCGGCGCTCGCGCAGCGCGTCGCCATGACCATGGAGGACGTGCGAGGCTGCCTGCTGCTCTCGCGGGACGGCCTGGTCCTCGGGGCCTACCCGGAGGACGGCGAGGCTTCGCTCAAGTCTTCGTGGCTGAAGTTCGTCGGGGTGGGAGACGTCCGCAGGAGCTTCGTCGAGTTCGGCGATCAGATCTGGGCGTACATCCACCGAGGCCCCTACGCCGCGTTCGTGGTAGGCGGCGCATCCATCCGGCCCGGGGTCCTGCTCGACCAGCTGGAGCAGGCTCTGCTCGTCGCCGAGGAGGCGCGTCAGAAGCGCGACGCACTCAAGGTCCCGGACGCGGCGGCGGCTCCATCGAGCAAGCCGCGGACCTCGTTGCATCCGCCGGCCGACCGTCCGAGCGTGGACGTGCACGCCGCTGCGAGCTCGGCGACCGTCACGGCCGAGCCGACGGCTCCGTCGGTCGCCGTCGGGGAGGCGGAGGTCTCCCCACCGGATCTCGACGTCGCGGAGCCGCCCGCCGAGGCCGGTGCTCCGAAGCCGTTCGGCGCCAACCCGTTCGCGGAGTTCGCCGATGGCGTCGTTGAGCAGGCAGAGGAGGCCCCGGCGACGTCCGAACCGGAGGCGGCGGCCGGGGCGGCCGTGTCCGTGGAGGAACCGGCGGCCGGTTCCGCCACCACGTTCAGGAAGAAGCTCGCGGGAGGCGAGGAGGCACCCGCCGAGCACCCGGGCGAGATCGACCGCGTCATGTTGGCGAAAGAGTTCAGCGGATTGCTTCAGCTGGACTCGGAGGCTGACGAAGACAGTTCCTGAAGGCCTAGCCCGAACGGACGCCCGGAAGGGGCCCGGATGACGACGGTCAAGCGCAAGTCGAAGCAACTCGGCCAGATCCTGATCGAACTCGGGTACATCACGCCCGAGCAACTCGACGTGGCCCTCGACGAGCACCGCAAGACGCCGAAGTCCCTCGGGCGCGTTCTCATCGACCTGGGGATGATCAAGGAGGCGGACCTGGTCCGCGCCCTGGCCGAACAGGGCGGCCTCGAGTTCGTCGATCTCACCGAGTTCCCGGTCGACGCGACGGTGACCGTCCTGCTGCCCGAAGCGCTCGCGCGGCGGTACCGGGCGCTCCCGGTCGGCGAGCGCGACGGCAAGTTGCTCGTGGCGATGTCGGACCCGGCCAACGTCTATGCGCTCGACGACATCCGCACGATCACCGGGCGCGACGTCCAACCCGTGGTGGCGACGGCCAACGACGTCGAGCGCGCGATCCAGAAGTACGCCGGCATGGACTCCCAGGTGGAGGCCATGGCGAGCATCGCGGCCGAGGCGACGGAGGAAGACGCAGACCTCGAGGCGGCCTTGGAGGACGCCCCGATCGTCAAGCTGGTGAACGCGATCATGACGCAGGCCGTGGCCGACCGGGCCTCGGACGTGCACCTGGAGCCGCAGGAGAAGAACGTCCGGATCCGGTTCCGCGTCGACGGCGTGCTGCACGAACCCATGCCCCCGGCACCGAAGAACATCCAGGGGGGTCTCATCAGCCGTCTCAAGGTCATGGCCGACCTCAACATCGCCGAGAAGCGCGTCCCCCAGGACGGCCGCATCTCGATGAAGGTCGGTGGCAAGGCGTTGGATCTGCGTGTCGCGAGCCTGCCCACCGTGCACGGCGAGAAGATCGTGATCCGCGTGCTCGACAAGACGAACGCGCTGCTTCGCCTGGAGGATCTGGGGTTCCTGGAGGACTCCTACGAGCGGTTCGCCCGGTCGTTCAAGAAGCCCTACGGCGCGATCCTCGTGACCGGCCCGACCGGGTCGGGCAAGTCGACCACGATGTACTCGACGCTCAACATCCTGAACGAGGAAGACAAGAACATCATCACCGTCGAGGACCCGGTGGAGTACCGGCTCGGCGGGGTGAACCAGGTCCAGGTGAACCCGAAGGCGGGTCTGACGTTCGCGACCGCGTTGCGTTCGATCCTGCGTGCGGACCCCGACATCGTGCTCATCGGTGAGATCAGGGACAAGGAGACGGCCACGATCGCGATCGAGGCCGCCCTGACCGGTCACCTCGTGCTTTCCTCGCTGCACACCAACGACGCGCCGAGCGCGATCTCCCGACTGGTCGAGATGGACGTGGAAACGTTCCTGGTGGCCTCCGCGATCGACGCGGTCGTCGCACAGCGGCTGGCGCGCAAGCTCTGTGAGCGCTGCAAGGTGGCCTACGAGCCGCAGCAGCCCGAGCTGGCGGCCGCCGGCTACCCCGAGTCGGTCTGGGGTGAGGTCAAAGAGCTCTTCCGCCACCAAGGGTGCCCGGCGTGCTCGAACACCGGTTTCCGCGGCCGGATCGGCCTCTACGAGGTCATGCCCATGACCGAAGAGATCGAGCGGCTCACGGTGGAGCGGTCCTCCTCCGATGCCATCAAAGCCGTCGCCGTTGCGCAGGGCATGATCACGCTCCGCGAGGACGGCTTGCAGAAGACGTTGATGGGGATCACGTCGCTCGACGAAGTCGCGAGGGTGGTGAAGTAGTGATGAGCACGGTTGCTCCGCAGGACGACGACCTCCAGGTCCCGATCCCCGAGCTGCTCGGGCGGTTGCTCGACATGAAGGGCTCGGACCTGCACCTGACGGCAGGCGCGCCTCCGACCGTCCGCGTCCACGGCGACCTGGAACCGGTCGAGGGCTATCCCGAGATGAGCCCGCGGGCGCTGCAGCAGATGATCTACGCGATCTTGCCGCAGAAGATGCGCGAGCGTTTCGAGCAGGAGCTCGAGCTCGACATGTCCTACTCGTTGCCGGGGCGCGCGCGCTTCCGCGTGAACGTGTTCATGCAGCGCGACGCGCTGGGCGCGGTGATGCGTGTGATCCCGTTCGAGATCAAGACCGTCGATGACCTCGGGCTCCCACCGGTGGTGTCGGACCTGGCGCGGTTCCCACGCGGTTTCGTGGTGGTGACCGGACCGACGGGTTCGGGCAAGTCCACGAGCCTCGCGGCGATGGTGGACATCGTGAACACCGAGCGGGCCGGCCACATCATGACCGTCGAGGACCCGATCGAGTTCCTGCACAAGCACAAGGCCTGCATCGTGAACCAACGTGAGGTCGGCGCGGATACCCACGGCTTCGCCGCGGCGCTCAAGCACGTGCTGCGCCAGGACCCCGACGTGATCCTGGTGGGGGAGATGCGGGACCTCGAGACGATCAGCACCGCCATCACGGCGGCCGAGACAGGCCACCTCGTGTTCGCGACCCTGCACACGCAGGACGCGCCGCAGACCATCGACCGCATCATCGACGTCTTCCCCCCGCACCAGCAGCAGCAGGTCCGGGTCCAGCTGGCGACGACCCTGCAGGGGGTGGTCACCCAGCAGCTCGTCCCGACCGTGGACGGGGCGGGACGGGTGGCATCCGTCGAGGTGATGATCGCCACGCCGGCCATCCGCAACCTGATCCGGGAGGGGAAGGTCCACCAGGTCTACTCGGCGATGCAGGCCGGTGGCCGTTACGGCATGCAGACGATGGACATGTCGCTGGCCGCCCACGTCAAGGGCGGGCGGATCACCCAGCAGATGGCCTTCGAGCGGTGCCACGACGCCGAGGAGCTCCAGCGATTGATCGGCTCGACGGCGGGCCTGTCTGCCTTCTCGGGCGCGGGTACGACGTCGGATCCAGCGGATGACCTCGGCGGATCCATGGGCGGCATGTCCATGGGTTCTTCCATGGGCGGCATGTGAGGACGGTGAGCGATGGCTGAGACCTACGCGTACAAGGTTCGTGACCGTGCCGGCAAGGTGGTTTCCGGCACGCTCGTCGCGGACAACGAGGCCCTCGTCCTGCAGCGCCTGCGGGAACAGGGTTACACGCCGCTCGAGGTCGGCAAGCAGAAGCGCGGCATCAACATCGAGCTGACCCCGAAGAAGGTGAAGCTCAAGGAGCTCGCGGTCTTCGCGCGGCAGTTCGCCACGATGGTGAACTCCGGCCTGCCGATCCTGCGCGGTCTGTCGATCCTGGCCGACCAAACCTCGAACCCGCAGCTCGCGAAGACGCTGGCCGTGTGCCGCACGGACGTCGAGCAGGGCGCCAGCCTCTCCCAGGCGATGGCGAAGCACCCGAAGATCTTCAACGACCTGTTCGTGTCGATGGTGAAGTCCGGTGAGACGGGCGGTTCGCTCGATGACGTGCTGCTGCGCCTGGCCGCGGTGCTGGAGAACGAGGTCAAGCTGCGCGGCAAGATCAAGTCGGCGATGACCTACCCGATCGCGGTCGTGGCGCTGGTGATCTTGATCATGAGCGCGATGCTGCTGTTCGTCGTGCCGCAGTTCGCCACGATCTACGACTCCCTGGGCGGGAGCCTGCCCCTGCCGACGCAGGTACTGCTCACGATGTCGGAGGTGTTCCAGGCGTACTGGTACATCGTGCTCGGGGCTGCGTTCGCGGCCCGGTTCTTCTTCAAGCGGTGGAAGAAGACGCCGAAGGGTCGCGAGACGATCGACGCCCTCAAGCTGCGGGTGCCGGTGTTCGGCTCCTTGTTCCACAAGACGGCGCTGTCGCGGTTCGCCTCGACGACGGCGATGCTCCTGCACTCGGGCGTACCGATCCTGCAGGCCTTCGACATCGTCGCGGACGCCGTGAACAACAAGGTCATCTCCAAAGCGATCATCGACGTGCAATCGAGCGTCCGCGAGGGCGAGTCGATGGCGAAACCCCTGATGCGGCACAAGGTCTTCCCGCCGATGGTGGTTCAGATGATCGCGGTCGGCGAGGAGACCGGGCAGGTCGATACGATGC
Source organism: Actinomycetota bacterium (assembly GCA_046716145.1). Lineage (GTDB taxonomy): Bacteria > Actinomycetota > UBA4738 > UBA4738 > HRBIN12 > AC-51. Next base: position 959 of record JBKJXU010000195.1, on the reverse strand, counting down.
TCGAGAAGGTGGCGTCCTTCTACGACCAGGAGGTCGAGGCTGCGGTGGACGCCCTGACCTCGCTGATCGAGCCGCTGTTGATCGCCGTCATCGGTGGGTGCGTGGGCGCCGCAGTGGTGGCTCTGTACATGCCGATGTTCAACATCATCAAGCTGATCCAATAGACGGGGCCGTGGTGACCGTCGCGGCCCTCGAGGGGCCCGGGCGCCCTGGAGGGGCTCGGGCCCCTCGGCTATCTGGGGTCCCCGAACGTCCTACCCGCCGACGGGTAAGTCTGCAGAAACCCTTGCGCAGGTCTTCAGTAGGTGCCCGAGCGAGCCGACACCCACGGAGAACGCGCGTCATCGGGACGCGCACGCATCAAGGAAAGGAGGCGAAGGCAGATGCTCAAGGGACTCATGAAGCGCGTCCGTGAGGACGAAGGCTTCACCTTGATCGAGCTGATGGTGGTCGTTCTGATCATCGGCATCCTGGTCGCCATCGCTCTGCCGACGTTCCTGGGGGCCCGCAACCGGGCCAACGACAAGGCGGCCCAGTCGGGCCTCCGCAACGCCGTCGCTGCGGCGAAGACGTGCTTCACCGACAACGACTCGTACGACGACGGTACCGTCGCGTGTGACGAGTCGACGTTGCCGGGCATCGAGACCTCGCTCGACTTCGTCAGTGAGGCTTCGCCCGGGTCGACCGGTCCAGGCGAGATCAGCGTCGACGTGCCGAGCGACGTCGAGTACGACTCGGCCGCATGGTCGAAGTCGGGTAACTGCTTCTACTTGCACGATGACTCCACGAGTGGGACGACCTACGGGTCGGCCGTGGTCGCCGCCGGCGGGGACTGCATCGCCACCGACGCCAACGGCGTCGTGGGCACCGAGTGGTAGATCGCTCGTAGCACCAGCACCACCTCGAAGGGGGGGGGCCGGGGGGGGCCCCCGCGGGGTGGGGAGCCCCCCCCCCCCGCC
>JBKJXU010000194.1:0-2604 GCA_046716145.1 Actinomycetota bacterium | reverse complement strand
CCGGGAGCCGGCGAGGTGCGCACCCTCGACGACGCGCGGGTCATCATGCAGCGACTCGAGGGCCGCATGAAGGCCGCGGTCATCGGTCGCGACGAGGTGGTGGAGCTGCTCGTCGTGGCCTTGCTCGCGGACGGGCACGCCCTCATCGAGGACTACCCGGGGTCCGGCAAGACGACGCTCGCCAAGGCGCTCGGCAACTCCATCGTGGACGACCGCACCGACGATCACATCGCCGAGTTCCGTCGCATCCAGTTCACGCCGGACCTGCTGCCCTCCGACGTGACCGGGGCCACCGTCTTCGAGGCCTCCAGCAGCCGGTTCTACTTCCGGCACGGGCCGATCTTCGCGCACGTGGTGCTGGCCGACGAGATCAACCGGACCTCGCCCAAGGTGCAGGCCGCGATGCTGGAGGCCATGGCCGAGAAGCAGGTGACGGTCGACAACGTCACCCACGCGCTCGACCCGCTGTTCTTCGTGATCGCAACCCAGAACCCGCTCGACCTCGCCGGCACCTACCCATTGCCAGCCGCGCAGCTCGACCGCTTCCTCTTCAAGCTGCGCATGAAGCACATCGAGCGTGACGCCGAGCTCCAGGTGCTGGACACCTACCGGGCACGCAGGGACGCGGTGCGCAGCGATCTCCCGCGCGTCACCCGCACCCAGGTGCTGCAGGCGCGCGCCGTCATCGACGAGCAGGTCGCGATCGTGCCCGAGGTGCGGGAGGCTCTCGTGGACCTCGCCCGCAACCTGCGTGGCGACGAGCGCGTGCTGCAGGGCGCCTCCACGCGCAGCCTGGTGCTCATGCTGCCCGCGCTCCAGGCGCGGGCAGTGCTGCGCGGACGCGACTTCGTGTCCGGGGAGGACATCGAGACCCTGGCTCCCCCCGTGTTCACGCACCGCCTGGAGCTGGCGCCGGGCATCAGCGACATCATGCCCCTCCTCCGTAAGGCGGCGGCGGAGCCCCTCGAACGCCTGGCGCGCTCCACGCTGCGTTGGCGGCCCCGCTGACCCGTCGCGGCCGACGTCCGCTCGGGGCCTTGCTCGCGCTGACTCTGACGTGCCCCCTCCCGGCGGGCGCGCAGATCGCGGGGTCGGTCGCACCGGCCGAGGACCGCGGCATGGGGAAGGACCCCGAGGCCCTGCGCGGCTACGCCCTGGCCGGGGAAGGGAAGCTGGTGGCGGCGCGCGAGCTCGCGGAAAGGCTGCTGAAGTCGCGCCCGCACTCGTACGAGGCGCACTTCATCCTGGGCCACGTCCTGCACGTCGCGGAGGCGAACCTGCCCCTCGCGTACCACCACGTGCGCCGGGCCCGGGAGCTGTTCGAGAAGGAACACGGTGCGCGGCCTTCGTCGGAGTCGCCCTGGCGGTGGCACCTGTCCATCCTGGAGGAGCTGGCCTCGGTCACCCGCGAGATGGACCGCTTCGACGAGACGCTGGCCCTCCTCGACGCCCATGACGCGGCGTACGACCCCGACGAGATCGCCGCTCGCGGCTGGCCGCTCATGCGCCTGCGGCGCTACGCCGAGGCGCGGGCGATCGTCCAGCGATCCCTCGCCAGCAAGGATCCTCGCCAGGCACAGATCGCGCGCACCACGCTCTGCGCGATCGAGGCGGAGCTGCAGCGCCGCCAGCCCGCCTACGAGGCGTGCGCGAACGCCCTGCGCGCGGAGGCGAACGCCCACGCCGGCCCGCATCTCTACACGAACGCCGCATCCTCCGCGCTGTCGATCCTGAAGGCCGACGAGACCGAGCGGGTGCTGCTCGACGGCACCCGGCACTTCGAGGAGGGCAACGCCGCGAATCCCTGGCAGGACCTGACCCTGCTCTACATCGACCAGGGGCGCAGCGGGGAGGCCCTTTCCGCGGTGCGGGAGATGGTGTCGTGGTCGCAGGCCCAGCCCGGCTACATGGACGACCAGACGCGCGCGGGCACGGACTTCGCAGCCGCGCTCTTCCTCCTCGTCGCCGGTCGCGGCGAGGACGCCATGAGGGTTACGGACCGGATCCTGGCCCGGCCCGACCGGACCGGCTTCACGAGCGCGGAATCCGCGCAGGCGGAAGCCGCCAACGGGCTGCTCAGCCGATCCGCGCTGCGCCTGGCGGCCGAGCGGCAGCTCGAGGAGGCGTCGTACCTGTCGGGCTGGGCACGCACCAGGGCATGGGCCCACGCCCAACGATTGCGCTTCCTGGGGTGGCGATCGGGTCGGCACGCCACACGGCTCCTGAGCAGCGACCGCATGCTGGTCAGCACCCTGCGCCCCTTCCTGCCCGGAGGCATCTCCATTCCCTCGTGGCTCAACGGCGACCTCGTGACCGTTCTGGGGCCCGGGGTCGTGGCCGCCGCCCTGCAGGACGCCCGCGTTGCCGAGGACCTGCCGCGCGCTCAGCCGTACCTCGACGCCATCGACGCGGAGGCGGCGCTCGCCGCCGGACGCACGGGCCAGGCGCGTGCGCTTGCCGCGCGCGCCCTCGAGGGCTTGAGTCGCACCGACGTGCTCCTGCAGGCGCGGGTGGCCGCTGTCGTCGGCCAGGCGTTCGACGCGGAAGGCGATGCGGCGAGCGCGGCGCGCTATTACGCGAGGGCGCTGCAGCAGGACCCCGGCG
>JBKJXU010000193.1:0-2605 GCA_046716145.1 Actinomycetota bacterium | reverse complement strand
TCTCAGCGCCGAGGCGCTCCAGCTTCACTTCGCGACCCCGCACATGGCGGAGTTCCGCGCGGCGCTGGAGCGCATCAAGATGACGCGCGGCGGCGTGTGGCGCTACGAGGTCGCGGAGAGAACCAAGCTGGGCTGAACACTCGCCAAGAATTCGACGAGGACGCGATTGGTTTCCTCAGGTCGCTCCTGCTGGATCCAGTGGCCGCAGCGTTGGAGGATCACCGAGCGCCACAGGCGCGGCAGCGTCTGGGGGAAGCGCTCGATCGAAGGTCCGCCCCAGATCGTCGGGCCGTCACGATCGCCGCCGACGAAGAGCGCCGGCACCTGGATCGGCAGTCCCGCGAACGCGGCCAGGTCCTCCCAGTCGCGGTCCATGTTGCGGTAGCGGTTGAGCCCGCCGGAGAACCCGGTGCGCTCGAACTCGCCGGTGTAGAAGTCGAGGTCGGCGTCGGTGAGCCACGCCGGCGGCGTGGCCGGATAGGAGAAGCGGTCGCGCATCTTGGCGCCGCGCGGCACCAGCGCCAGGCTCGGCACGCCGCCGGGAGCGCTGCCCGAGGCGCTCCAGTAGAAGCCCAGCAACCAGCGACGCACGTCCTCTTCGATCTCGCCCTCGGCTCGTCCGGGCTTCTGGAAGTACTCGACGTAGAACTCGTCGTCGCCGGCGAACTTCCTGAGCGCTTCGAGCGGCCGAGTCTCGGCGCGGGGGCCCCACGGCACGCTGCTCCCGGCAACCCCCCAGAACAGATCCGGCCGCAGGAGCGCCGACGTCCACACGATCGGCGCACCCCAGTCGTGCCCGATGAGCGCTGCGCGCGACTCGCCCAACGCTCCCACCAGCCCGACCACGTCGCCGACCAGCTTCACCATCCGGTAGGCCTCGACCGCGCCGGGATGCGACGAGCGGCCGTAGCCGCGCACGTCGATGGCCACCGCGCGATAGCCGGCCGCGGCGAGGGCGGGAAGCTGGTGTCGCCACGAGTACCAGGACTCGGGAAAGCCGTGGACCAGGAGGACGAGCGGGCCCTGCCCCTCCTCCACGCAGTGGATGCGGACGCCATTGGTCTCCGTGACGAAGTCGCGCATCGTGCCTCCGCTAACTCTGTCGACCGAGCCGGTCCTCCGGCCCGGGATCGCCAAGTCATTCCTAGCAGGGCGCTGACACTATGCCTTTCTCAGCGCCCACTGCTAGGAGCTGCCGCGTTCGATGGTGGCGAGGTAGAACGACGGATCGAGCGGTCGTCCCGAGATCGACGTCATCAGGTCGCGCCACGACCGCGTCGCGCCCTGCTGGAACATGCGCTGGCGCAGGAAAGCGCCTGCCTGCGGGTTGCCCGGAAAGCCACCGCACTCGGCGTCGATCGCGTGCTCGAGCTGCGCTCCGAACACCTCGCCGATGAGGTAGTTCTGGTAGTAGGCGGGATGGCCGACAAAGTGGATCTTGGCCGCCCAGTCGTCGTCGCGATGGTCCGGGCTCGGCCGCCGCACCTCCTGGAAGCGCTCGACCAGGTCCCACCACAAAGCACCGAGGTCCTCGCGATCAGGGTTCTCGTAGAGCGCGCGCTCGAAGTGGCACATCACCAGCACCCAGCGCGTGAAGACCAGGTGGCGGGTGGCGAGGCGCCGGCGGCCCAGCCGCTCGAGCTCGCCCGCGCGCTCGGCGTCGAGGCCGAGGACGCGTTGGAGCCAGCCTGAGTCCATCAGGTGGCGCTCCATCAGGAGCGCGATCGCCTCGTTGCAGAGGGTGTGCGGGTCGTCGCGCAGCACGTACGGAAGCGCCGGATCGAGCGAGCTGCCGTAGATGCCGTGTCCGAACTCGTGCAGCGTGGTGCCCATCCAGCGCCTGTCGGGCGTGATGTTGCAGAGAATGCGGACGTCGCGCGGCGCGTCGACGCTGAGGCAGAACGCGTGCTGGCACTTCTTCGAGGTGGCCGGATCGCCGGGGAAGAGATCGCTGCGATCGACGATGGGGCGGATGTCAAAGCCGAGATGATCGAAGCTCTCAATCGCGAGCCCGACGATGTCGCGGCCGGCGAGCACGGAGTCGAGCTCGTCGTGGTCGCCCTCGGGCGGCGGCAGCTGGAAGAAGCGGTCGCGATAGTGCCAGGGGCGCAGGTCGGAGGCTGAGACGCCGAAGCGACGCCCGATCTCGGCGTCGAGCTCGCGCTTCCAAGCCTGGAACAGCGGCCGCGTTGCCTCGTCCAGCAGATCGAGCGTCGAGTAGAGCCAGTCCTGCTCCACCTCTCCGAGCTCGAGGTTGGCCTGGTAGGCGTTGGCGAATCCGATCTGACGGGCGGCGTCGTTGCGCAGCCGGACCAGATCGCGCAGGCGCTCGACGACGGTCGCGCCGCCGTCGTTGCCGCGATGGCGCGCGATCGCCTTCGAAGCGCGCCACGCCGCCTCGACCGCTTCGCTCGATCGCTCCTCGTGCAAGATGCGGTCGATCTCGTTGTCGGTCACTGTGGCGTCGCCCAGGCGGGCGCGGAATCCATTGTACTGCTGCACTAGTACAGCTTCGTCGCGGGCGAGGCGCGCGATGGTCTCGGCGTCGACCTGGTTGGCGGCCAGCCGGTTGCGCCAGCGGAAGACCTGGCGTCGCAGTGTGGGC
>JBKJXU010000192.1:0-4190 GCA_046716145.1 Actinomycetota bacterium | reverse complement strand
TGGAGGGGGGCGCACGGCGCCTAGGCTAGCGCGGGGCAGAGCGCCAAGATCCTGCCACGGGAGGTGCCCACTCTTCGCGGGCCGGCGTCACGAGCCTCACGACAACGACCTAGGTGGGAGTCGTGAGGATCGTGACGATCGATCCTGCGACGAGCCCCGGCGGGCGTCAGGAGGTTGACGAAGCGAGCGGAACGCTGCCCTTGCCTCGTCGGTCAAGCGCCTTCGTTGCTACCGTGAGGGTCTTCCGTCCTCGACCCCAGGAGGCCCGATCCCGTGCCACCCGAGCGCAAGCGTCCGCGCAGCTGGGAAGTGACCGACGGGCCGCACCGCGCGCCCGCGCGCTCCTACCTGCGGGCGGTCGGGTTCAGCGAGGAGGACTTCAGCAAGCCGCAGGTCGGCGTGGCGAGCAGCTGGAACGAGGTCACGCCGTGCAACTACCACCTCGATAAGCTCGCCGCGCTCGCGAAGGAAGGTGTCCGCCAAGGCGACGCTGTGCCCATCGAGTTCACGACGATCGCGATCTCCGACGGCATCGCGATGGGACACGAGGGCATGAAGGCCTCGTTGATGAGCCGCGATCTCATCGCCGATTCGGTGGAACTCGTGATGCACGCCGAACGGCTCGATGCGGTGGTCGGCATCGCCGGGTGCGACAAGTCCGAGCCCGGCATGTTGATGGCGATGGCGAGACTGGATCTGCCGGCGGTCTACCTCTACGGCGGGACGATCCTGCCGGGCACCTACAAGGGCAAGGACATCACCATCCAGGACGTCTTCGAGGCGGTGGGTGCCCACGCCAAGGGGTCGATCGGCGACGATGAGCTGCGCGATCTGGAGCGGGCGGCATGCCCCGGGACCGGTTCGTGCGCCGGGATGTACACCGCGAACACGATGGCCTGCGTGGGCGAGGCCCTGGGGATGTCACTCCCCGGATCGGCCAGTCCGCCCGCTGTGGACTATCGCCGCGAGGTCGCTGCGCGCGAGACGGGTCTGGCGGTGACGAAGGTGCTCGAGATGGATCTCCGCCCCCGGCAGATCCTCACGCGGGAAGCGTTCGAGAACGCCATCGCGGTCGTGATGGCGGTGGCGGGCTCCACGAACGCAGTCCTGCACCTGCTCGCCATCGCACGCGAGGCACACGTCGACCTCGAGTTGGACGACTTCGACCGGATCAGCCGGGGCACGCCGCATCTGGTGGACGTGCGGCCGGCCGGCCGGTTCGTGATGAGCGACCTCGACCGGGTCGGCGGCGTGCCGGTCGTGATGAAAGAACTGCTCGATCTCGGGCTGCTGCACGGGGATGCGATGACCGTCACGGGGAAAACCCAGGCCGAGAACCTCGAGGCGGCCGCACCGCCCGCTCCCGACGGCGAGATCGTCCACGCCGGCACCGACCCGATCCACCCGTGGGGCGGGATCGCGATCTTGCGCGGCAACCTGGCGCCCGACGGCGCCGTGATCAAGGCCGCGGGGATGGAAGGTGAGGTGTTCGAGGGCACCGCGAAGGCGTTCGACTCCGAGAAGGAGGCATTCGACGCGCTCACCGGGGGCCGCATCGTGGCGGGCGACGTCATCGTGATCCGGTACGAAGGACCGAAGGGCTCGCCCGGGATGCCGGAGATGTTGGCCGTCACCGCCGCCGTCGCCGGGGCCGGACTGGGCAAGGACGTCGCGCTCGTCACCGACGGCCGGTTCAGCGGCGCCACGAAGGGCATCAGCGTCGGGCACGTGGCTCCCGAGGCGTGCGTCGGCGGACCGATCGCTTCCGTGCGCGACGGCGACCGGATCCGGATCGACACCGACCAGCGTTCGCTGACGCTGCTGGTCGAGGACGACGAACTCGAACGGCGCCACGGGGAGTGGACCGAGCCGGCACCCAAGTACACGCAGGGCGCCCTCGCGAAGTACGCCCGCGCGGTGGGCAGCGCGCATCAAGGGGCGATGACGTGGTGAGCGCACGGACGACGATCACGAGCCCGGCCGCGCTGCAGTGCAGGATCTGCGGCCAGCAGTACCCGGTCGAGCCCCTCACGATCTGCGAGGAGTGCTTCGGGCCGCTCGAGCCCTCCTACGACCTCCACGCGATCGAGGGCGTCGACTTCCGCAAGCAGGTGGAAGCGGGGCCGGCGAGCCTATGGCGGTACGAGCAGCTGCTTCCCGGTGGATCGGGGATCGAGCGGGTCGACCTAGGTGCCGGCTTCACGCCGCTCCGCCGCGCCGACCGCCTGGCCGACGTGCTCGGCCTGCAGACGCTCTGGATCAAGGACGACAGCGTCAACCCGTCGAACTCGTTCAAGGATCGTGTGGTTTCCGTGGCCATCACCATGGCGCGTGCGTTCGGGTACGAGGCCATCTCGTGCGCGTCCACGGGGAACCTCGCGAACGCGACCGCGGCGCACGCCGCGAAGATCGGGATGCCGTGCTACGTGTTCGTGCCCGATGACCTGGAGCGCGCGAAGATCCTGGCCACGGAGACCTACGGCGCGAAGGTCGTGGCGGTCAAGGGGAACTACGACGCAGTGAACCGGCTCTGCAGCGAGGTCGCCGAGGCCCTGCCGTGGGCGTTCGTCAACGTGAACATGCGGCCGTACTACGCGGAAGGCTCGAAGTCGCTCGGGTTCGAGGTCGCGGAGCAACTCGGCTGGAGACTGCCCGACCACGTGGTCGTGCCGATCGCGTCCGGAGCGCTGCTCACCAAGGTCCACCGCGCGTTCAGCGAGTTGATCGCGATCGGTGCCGTGGAGGAGAAGGCCTACCGCGTCTCCGGCGCGCAGCCGGAAGGTTGCAACCCGGTCGCCGCCGCGTTCAAGGCCGGCGAGGAGCAGGTGAAGCCCATGAAGCCGAACACGATCGCGCGGTCGCTCGCGATCGGTTCGCCCGCAGACGGCATGTTCGCGATGCAGGTGAGCCGCGCCACCGACGGTGCGATCGAGTGGTGCACCGAACGCGAGATCGTCGAAGGGATCCAGCTCCTCGCCTCCACCGAGGGCGTGTTCACCGAGACCGCCGGCGGGGTCACGATCGCGAACCTCAAGCGTCTGTGCGAGCAGGGCGTGATCCGACCCGAGGAGGAGACGGTCGCGTTCATCACCGGCAACGGCTACAAGACGATCGAGGCGCTGGAGGGACACGTCGAGGCGACGTACAACATCGAGCCCGATCTGGACGAGTTCCTCGCGGTCCTCGAAGGCTGAGGCGTACCGCCCCGAAGGCCCGTCCCGACGGTAGGGTCGGGCCGTGGCGCTCAGGCTCGAGGACTACGCACTCATCGGTGATACCCATACGGCTGCGCTCGTCGGCCGCGGGGGGTCCATCGATTGGCTCTGTCTGCCCCGGTTCGACTCGGCGGCGTGCTTCGCGGCGCTCGTGGGCACCTCCTCGCACGGACGCTGGCTCCTCGCACCCTCGGGGGGGTTCCGGACGCGCCGGAGCTATCGCAAGGACACGCTGGTGCTGGAGACCGAGCACGAGGTCGACACCGGCGTCGTGCGTGTCACCGACTTCATGACGCCGCGCCGCGGGCAGGCTCGCGTCGTTCGCCTGGTGGAAGGGGTCCGCGGCGTCGTGCCGATGCATATGGAACTGCTCCTGCGTTTCGACTACGGCAGCGCGGTGCCGTGGATCCGACCGGGGCGCCGCGGGATGTCGGCGGTCGCGGGGCCGGACGCGGTCGAACTGCGCACCGAGGTGCCGCTGGACGTCACCACGGGGTTGGTCGCCGCGGATTTCAGCGTGCGGCCCGGCGAGCGGGTCAGCTTCGTGCTCGTCTGGCACCGCTCGCACGAGGCGGCACCCCCTTCGATCGATCCGTGGGACGCGGCGCGGTCCACGACGCGGTTCTGGCGCGAATGGGCGGAGCGGTGCACCTATCGGGGTGAGTGGCGCGACGACGTGATGCGCTCGCTGATCACGCTGAAGGCGCTCACGTACCGGCCGACCGGCGGCATCGTGGCGGCGCCGACCACCTCACTGCCGGAAGAACTTGGCGGCACGCGCAACTGGGACTACCGGTTCTGCTGGCTGCGCGACGCCACTTTCACCCTGTATAGCCTCCTGCAGGCGGGCTACGAGCGCGAAGCGGAGGCGTGGCGCGAGTGGCTGCTGCGCGCGGTGGCCGGTGACCCTCGTGACCTGCGGATCATGTACGGCATCGCGGGGGAGCGGCACATCCCGGAGATGGAGCTTGACTG
>JBKJXU010000191.1:0-5230 GCA_046716145.1 Actinomycetota bacterium | reverse complement strand
ATGGAAACGTGTCCCATTCCAGGTTGAAGGGATCCTGGAAACGGCGCAGGATCCGCAGCTGACCTTCACCTTTGCGCACTTCACGTTGCCGCACACCCCGTACGTATTCCACGCCGACGGCAGCATGGCTGAGAACGAGTACCGTCCCTCCGCCGAGGCCTACGTCGACCAACTCCAGTTCACGAACACGGTCATCACGGACATCGCCGACGGCCTCCTGTCACAGGCGGGCCCTTCACCGATCATCGTGGTGCAATCGGATGAGGGACCGCATCCACCGCAATACGACTACGCCGGCAACATCACGTGGCCGTGGGCGGAGCAGTCCGACGTGGAACTCGGTCGGAAGCTCCGGATCTTGGAGGCGGTATACCTTCCCGATCTCGTTGATCGATCCGCCTACGAAGACGTGACGCCCGTCAACCTGTTCCGGTTGATCCTGAACGACTACTTCGGCGCAGACCTCCCGCGACTCCCCGACCGCACAGAGGTCTTCGTTGATTACCAGCATCCATACCGATTCGTCGACGTCACGGCGCGGTTGCGCTGACGATTCCTGGGGATGCCGTGTCTTCGAACCATGAGTCGCTCGCGGCGTTGACCACTTCGAGTATGTGGCCGAGCAGCCGATCAGCCTTGGGTGGTTGGTATCGGAACCGCGAGTTTCGCAGTTGGCAGGTTGCCGGCAAGGCCAGGTTGTTCAGGCGCCGATCGGCCGCCGATCTACTGGCTCTCCATGGGTTCGATGTTCACTTCCTCGCCTGCGGAGCATTGCCTGCTAGCGTCGGCGACATGTTTGCATCGGCATCGAACGCTGCAGGCGACGGGCATCGAGCCCTGAGAAGGGACAAGACAAGGTGGAGTCCGCTAGCACCATCGCTTGACTCGACGTGGGCGGTCCTTGCGGTCTTGCTCCCGGTCGCAGGCTCTCTGATCAGACCCACGCAAGCCCTTGACCTGGCGTACCACATCCGTGCCGGGGAGTGGATGCTCGATGCTCGGTCACTGCTGGATTTCGATGTCTTCACGTATACGGTCCCCGGCGAGGCGTGGCTCAACCAGCAGTGGGGGTCGCAGCTAGCGCTGGCGGGAGTTTACCGGCTCGGCGGATGGTTCGCCCTCGACGTACTTCGTGGCCTGATAGTGGGTCTCACGACCTTCCTGATGTATCGGACGTGTCGTGCGGCCGGCGCCTCGTCCAAGACCTCGTCCGTGCTGACGATCGGTGGTTCGCTGGTGGCGCTCGAGATCCTCTCGTCTCTGAGGCCACAACAGTTCGGATTCGTCCTGTTCGCACTTGTTCTGTGGTGTGTGACGACGCGACGTGATCACGCAGGGCGTCTGTGGGCGGTGCCAGCGATCACCTTGGTGTGGGCGAACGTTCACGGAACGTTCCCGCTTGCACTGATGATCCTCGCTTTCGCGGTCATCGAGGATCACCGGTCGGCCCCGGCGACAGCCCGCCGTGCGGCGCTCGTCTTCGCGCTTTCCATTGTCTCGACGCTACTCACGCCGTTCGGTCCCGCCGTGTGGACCTACATAGTCGAGCTGTCGCAGCATCCGATCGTGTCAAGCCGCATCTCCGAGTGGCAGTCGCCGTCCGCGAAGTCCGGCACGGGAACCCTCTTCTTCGTCTCGGCGGGGCTCGTCGTGGTCCTCCTCGCCCGTCGAGCCGAGAGGGTCGCCTGGCTCCCCCTCGTCAAGATACTGACGTACGGCGGGCTCTCGCTCCTCGCGCTCCGTGGCGTCGTGTGGTGGGGGATCGCGGTGCCTGTCGTGATCGCGGCGTTGATCGGAGATGTCGCAGCCGAACGTCAGTCCCCTCGCTCTCCGATCAACGTTGTCGCGATCACGAGCCTGGCTGTCCTGGTGGTCGTCGCGATGGGGATCAACAGGGGTACTGACCCGAGGACAGGTGCGCCGGCGATGCTTACATACGCGCCCGAACGCTTGGTGGCGTCGTTGCGGAAGGAGGTCCCGGCGGGTTCCGCAGTGTTCGCGTCACAGCTCCATGCGTCATGGGCAGAGCTTTCCGCGCCAGACTATCTCTACGCGATCGACTCCAGGATCGAGTTGTTCTCGATCGAGATCTGGGACGAGTACACCACGGTATCGGGAGGCCGAGAGGACTGGCTCGCCGTCCTAGAGGCGGACGATGTGCGCGCGCTTCTCCTGGAACCGGAGCAGGCGAAAGACTTGATCGCGGTCCTCCAGATCCATCCGGAATGGCGCATGGTCGAAGCGACCGATGATGGATCCCTCTATGTCCGAACCTGACTCGGATACTCGTTTCCACGGCCGCTACATCTGGGCCGTCATCTCGTTGATAGTCGCGGCGACGTGGTTGCGCCAGGCCTTCTCAAGCCTGTGGCTCGATGAACTCGGTACGGCGTGGGTGATCATGGATGGTCTCAGCCTTACGATCGAGAGAGCATTCGAGTACCACGGTCAGTCTCCCGCGTACTACGTGCTGGCCTGGCTCGTAACGCGGGTCGGGGGGCGTTCGGAACTTGTTCTGCGCCTTCCCTCGCTGGTGGCTGCTGTCCTCAGCACATGGGTTCTGTGGCGGATCGTGGGTCGGCTCGTGAACCGAGAAGCTGCGCGCATCGCCATCGTGGGGTTCCTCGCCCTTGCTACGGTCGCCTCAGCGGCTCTCGACGCCCGCCCCTACGCGATCGCGCTGCTGCTGCTTCTGGGCGCGACCGACGGGTTCACCCGATGGATGGATGGGGCCAGGACGCGCGACGCTATCGTGTTCGTGCTCCTCGCTGCGGCGACGGTATGGACGCACTACCTCTTCGCGCTGGCCCTGGTCCCCCTCCTCGCGTTCGGTCTCCTCGGCAGACGCGAGCGCACCGTCCCGATCGCCAGGCAGGTCGTCGCTTGGGCGATGGTCGCGCTCACCGTCGCACCCCTCATCCCTCACCTTGCTTCCCTCTACTCGCGGCGTGGATCATTGTCGATCCCTTACAGCGGTTCCTTCGTTGATCTTCTCTTCTTCGTCGTGCCCCCGGTGCTCGCGGGCGGGGCGGGGCTCGGTCTCATCCTCGCCAGGGCGACCGCGCCTGTGGAGCTCGGCCCGTCGGCCGGGCGGCGCGGCTCGCTCTTCTTCTTGTCGACCTGGCTGGTCGTCCCCCCTACGGCGCTCGTCCTCATATCGGTCCTGGAGGGCGCCAGCCTCTACTCTTCTCGCTACTACGTATCGGCTGCCCCCGCAGCTGCCGCGTTGTTCGGGTGGGCAGTGTCCCGGATCGAGCCCGCGCAAGCGCGGAGGATCATCGTGGTCGTGACCGCCTCGTTCGCCGTCCTCATCGGGGGCGGGGTGTTGCGATCTGGCGAAGACTGGCGTGGTGCTGCGGCCGCAGAACGACAGTTGGCGGAGGACGACACGATCGTGTTCCTTCATCCGGCCTTCGTTGAATCCGCGCAGCTTGAGTGGTTGGAGGATCCCGGCCGAGTGGACTACCTTCTTTCGCCGCTCGATTACTACGCGATGGATGGGGAGATCGTTCCCATGCCCTACCTCTTGGATGGGCCAGACGTTGAGGCGTACCTCGATCAGATCACCCGGCGCTACGTGGTCGGCGCGGATCGGTTCCTGCTCGTGACGAGGTATCCGTTCGTTCCGTTCCGTGAGTGGTGGGATGGTCGACTGGGCGACGAGGGATGGCACTCGCGAAGCCTGGGGACGTTCGGCGTCATCGAGATCATCGAATTCCTGAAGGACGGGGCCTCGCGATCACCAGCGTGACATCACCGATCCAGCCCACGGGGATCTGCGGGTCAGCGATCCGTGACGCGCGCGACACCAGATCGGATCCAGGGAATGTCCCCGCCGCACGATGGAGCAGGTAGGACAGGTGGAACGATCGCGGTACGACCTTCCACTCGACGACGTCGAACCCTGTTCGCCGGAGCATCGAGACGAGCGTGGGCGGCCGGAAGTAGTGCAGGTGGGATCGGATGAACCAGGGCCACCGCTCGCCCCGTAGTCGTCCGTGCAGGCTCTCGACGTTCACGGTCGACAGAGCGAGCATGCCCCGATCGTGGATGAACGAACGGATCGCCCTGAGGGTCTCCATGGGGTCGTTGAGGTGCTCGAGCACGTCCAGCATCACCAGCGCATCGACCGAGCCTGCCTCGAGCTCCAGACCCTCGGCGGTTCCTTGTCGCAGATCGACGCCGAATCGCTGCTGACCCTGCGCGACCGCCCACACCGACGGTTCGACGCCGGCTACATCCCACCCGTGGTCGGCGGCGACGGAGAGGAACAGACCAACGTTGGCCCCGACCTCGAACAAGCGGTTGCCTTGGCGCGCGTAGTGAGCCATGTGGTCTGCGATCCAGCCGAAGAGCTGCCGGCGTGCGTCCTCCTCGGCTAGGTACTCCTCGTCGACGACCCCTGCGTACCCCTGGAGGATCTCTTCAGGCGAGAGGGTTGGCCGTGAGGACAGGAGACCGCATCGCGGGCACTCGAGGATGTCGTCATGGACGCCGAGTGCCGACGTGGTGCATCGGAACTCATCCGACGCCACGTCGCCCGCGGCGTTGCTGGGGTGGCGGAGCGCCATCCGCTCGTTGCCGCACGACACGCATCTCCACGTCGTGAGCGGGCCGGAGGCATGGAAGCGGGACTTGCGACGCCAGCCAGGCAGATAGCGACTGCCTCGCCGCCCACGCACGATCCCTTGCCGAGCTGCGTAGCTGGTCCCGTGGGTCACATACTCGATAGAGCGACGGATCGAGATCGACGAGGATCCTTCTGTATAGCGAGTCGGGATCGGAACCTCGACGACGCGCAAGCCGGAGGTGACCGCGTCGACCAAGAGCTCAGCGTCGAACGAGAACCCGTCCGGGTAGCCGAGGAACGGCAGCGATTCGAGCGCCCGGCGCGTATAGGCACGCATGCCGCTGTGCATGTCGGTGAATCGCGTTCCAATGAGGAGGTTCTGTACCCATGTGGTGAGGCGGTTGCCGACGTATCTGTACACTGGCATCCCCCCCGCGAGCGGATCCCCCATGCCCGCGAACCGCGATCCGAATGTCATGTCGGCATCGCCCGCGAGGATCGGTGCGATGAGCAACGGGACTGCTTTCGGCTCGTACTGATAGTCCGGATGTAGTAACACGATGATGTCGGCGTCGACGCCAAGTGCGAGCTGATAGCACGACTTCTGGTTGCCCCCATAGCCTCGGTTATCGGGATGAACATGCACGGTCAACCCGAGCG
>JBKJXU010000190.1:0-10534 GCA_046716145.1 Actinomycetota bacterium | reverse complement strand
GGCGGCTTTCACCCCCCGCTCCCTATCGGGTTGGTAGCATAAGGGCAGGTTTGGGGGCCCGGGGGCCGCCAACGCGTCGCAGGCGTTCCCGAGGCAGGCGAGGCGGAACACGGTCGGCGGCACCATGAGGAGCAGCCCGAGGAGCAGGACCACGCCCACACCTCTATCTCTCGGGGACGTCGACCTGTCGCCCCTCGTTCTCATGAGCCGGCGCTCGCTCATGTATCCACGCTATCGCGCCCGTGAGGCACCGGCGGTTCCGCGGGTAGACTCACGCGCCATGCGCTGGAGCCCCAGGTCGATGCCCGCGCGCGCCGCCGCTTCTGTGCTGGTGACCGCCGTCACCGCGGTCGCGTGCGTGACGGCAGGCGCCACGGCGGATCTGGCCGCCGGTGACCGTGCCGCGGCGGGTGATCAGGCGTTCGCCGATGAGCTCTGCTCGAGCGTGAACAACGTGTGGCTCCAACGGATCGCCAACGCGTACCGCTCCGATTGGAGCGGCGATATCCAGATCCTCCCCGCCTACCCCAACCCGGTGGACGGCGGGCTGTCGCATGCCGGCCCGTGGGACCACCTCCAAGACGTGCCCTTGATCCTGTGGGGCCCCGGGTACGTGAAACCGGGCGTCTATCACGAGCCCGCCTCTCTCACCGATATCGCCCCGACGGCGGGCAGGCTCGTGAAGTTCGACTATCCGGCCCCCGATGGCCAGGCGCTCACGCAAGCGTTGCTCCCCGAGCAGGACCGCCCGCTCCCCAAGCTCGTCGTGACGCTGATCTGGGACTCGTCCGGTCGCAACGTGCTCGATGAACAGCCCGACGCATGGCCGTACCTGCGCTCGCTGGCGGAGGAGGGGGCCTGGTTCGAGAACGCCACGGTCGGCATCGCGAATTCGAATACGCCGCCCGGGCACGCCGCTATCGGGACCGGGACGTTCCCATCCACCAATGGCGTGATCGATGAGTACGTGCGCATCCACGGCGAGCTGGAGCACCCGGGCGACAAGGGGCCGGTGCTGTTGTTGTGGCCGACGCTGGGTGACCTCTACGACCAGGCGATGAACAACGAGCCCATCGTCGGCGGGGTCGCGACGCTCGCGAGCCACTCGATGATGGTGAGTCACGGCAGCCTGTGGAACGGCGGCGACCGGGACATCTCGGTGATGCGCCAGCAGATCGACGCGGAGACCGGGGGTGCCGAGGCCGTCGAGTGGAACCTTCCCAATACGATGCGCCTGTATTTCGACTTCCCGACATACGCCAACACCGTGTCGAAGATCGACGGGTTCAATAGGGAGCTGGATCAGGCCGATGGCGCGTTGGACGGGAACTGGCGGGACCACTCCATCGAGGGGCTGCGCAACGGCTTCGACACACCCGCCCGTACGCCCTACCAAACCCAGCTGATCGAGGCTGTCATCAAGCGCGAGCATTTCGGTCAGGACGACGTCCCGGACCTCCTGTACATCAACTACAAGGCGATCGATACGACCGGCCACGCGTTCGGGCTGGACAGCGTCGAGATGGAGGACACGGTCGCCTACCAGGACCGCGACCTGAAGGTGCTTGTGGACTTCCTGAACGAGCAGGTGGGCGAGGGAGAGTGGGTCATGTTGATCACCGCGGATCACGGAGCCCAATACCCTGCCGAGGCGGTCGGAGGTATCCCGATCGATCCGAACCGGGTCCGCGCCCTCCTCTACGAAGCGTTCGACGCGGATGATGACGACGTCGATCTGTTCCAGGTGGTCCGGCCGACCCAGACCTGGGTCGATCCGGATGAGTTGGCCGAGAACGGCTTCACGCTCGAAGACATCTCGGCGTTCGTTCGCGGGCTGACCGGGGGCGAGGTCGCCAGGACCGACTTCACGCTCGCTCCCGGGCAGGAGGACGAGCTCGTGTATGAGACGGCGTTCCCGTCCCGGATCATCGAACGGATGTCGTGCCTGCCCGTGCAGGAACGTTCTTGATGCACACGCCGGCAGGGCCGCGCCCGCGCCTGGAGTCGGCGTGGGTCATCCTCGCCTTCGCGGGCGTCATCTTGTTGGCGATGGGGTGGCGCTTCGTGGCAGACCCCTCGCTCAGTGCACCCACGCGGGATCCGGCGTGGTACACGTGGAGGGCCGAGGTGATCCTTCACGATGAGCCCGGGCTCGTGGTCGGCGAATGGGGCCCCATCGTCGATGCGGACCCCACCGACGAGAAGGCGGGCTCCCCGCTCCTGTCCGGTGGCTATCGGGTCACGACCCCGCTTTCGGGGGCGATCTTGCAGCGCATCGCCGGCATCGACACGTACACGTTCAGCGCGTTCCTCATGCTCGGCATGCCCATCCTCACAGGCCTCGCCTTCGCCGCCGGTGCGTTCCGCAGTCGCAAGCACTGGTTGGTGGTGCCGCTCTCCATGTTGGCGGCGGCCGCCTTCTTCCTGACCACGCCCTACGTCGGGTACCTCGACAACATCACCGTGCTGTTCCTGCTCTCGCTGATGTTCCCCTTCCTCGCGCGCGCGCGCACCCACTCGGGCGCGCGTGTGGCGTTGTTCCTGATCGGGATCGCGGCCGCGTTCACACACCCGACCACGTGCGTGCTGTTCGGACTGAGCATGATGGGCGTCTTCGGTTTCCATCTCCTCACGGCGAGGCTGCGTCTGTCGCGCGCGTTGAAGTCTGATGGGCCCGCCCTGTTATCCGTGGGGTTCGGCATGATCGCGGGACTCGCGTGCTGGGTGATCGGCATCTGGGGCGTGGCCGGCAACTTGAACGATGCCGCCTTGCCGCCTCCGTACACGAAGCGATTCTTCGCCGAGCGCCTGGGGGACTGGGTGCTGTCGCTGCAACCCCACATCACGGTGCCGCTCGGTGTGTTCGCGGTCGTCTCGACGATCTTGCTCGCTCGCCGTGCGAAGGCGCCCGCCGATAGCTACGACCTGCACGCCGCGTGGTGGATGTTCCCGTTCCTCGGTGTGGCGACGGTGTTCACGGGCAACGACTTCGATGTGGCCGGCGACGTGGCGACCGTGGTCCCGTACTACCGGTTCATGAACGCCTCGGCGGCGCCGATGGCGCTCGTGGGCCTCGGCTCCTTCGCAGCCATCATGTGGTTCACCCGGAAGGAGCGGCCGAACGCCGCTGCGGCCACGCTGACCGGCGCGCTCTTGATCGCCTGGTCCCTCGGGTGGTACCTGCTGGGCGATCTGGAGGGCGGATCGAAGTGGGCGGCGCTCGTGTTCGCGGTCCTCGGCGCTCTGGTGGTAGCCCGGACGTACCTGCAGGGCAACGGGGCGCGCATCATCGCGGGTGTCGCGGCGGTGGCCATCGTCGGATCGATGGGCTGGATGTTCGTCCACGGATTGCGGCCGTCCAACTGGGTCAGCGAGTCCACCCAGTGGGCAAACCAGCAGGTCCGTAGTTCGCTCGTCGCGGTCGACCGCGTCGTGGAGGCCGCCGGCGAGCGGCCGAACGTGCTTATCGTCAACTACAACGACACCGAGGACCCTGCTACCCGCGCCAACACGGCCTATGGGTGGGCGAAGACCTACACGAACGTGTTCCGGACCGGCCTGCCGGGGACCTCGGCGAAGTACAGCGTCACCTACATGGGCACGATCGAAGGGTTCCTCGCGGGCGAGCAGACCGTGGGGGCGAGTGCCGGGTACAACCGAGCGACCTCCGAGCACTTCGCCGAGCTCGGGCGCCGGATACAGGAGTATCCGCAGGACCCGGTCGTGTTCGTGATCGGTCAGTACTACCTCGGACGGTGCAACGGCGGGGTGTGCGCCGAAGACGACCCGGCCACCACCGACGTCAACGAGAAGGACGCGTCTGAGGACGCGAACTTCCAAGCCGCGCTTCGAGCGGGCAGCGCTATCGAGGTTGGCCCCGACGTCTACGTCCTCACCGGGGAGGGGCGCTGGACGCCGCCCACGGATGTCGTCGACGCGGCGCACGCCGCCGCGACCGCCGAGGCCGCCCGGTTCCAGGACCATCCCGCCGCGTGGGAGAACCCGCTGCACACCCTGCGGGTGCTCGCGGCGCTGTTCCTGCTGATCGTGCTCCCCGGGTTGCTGGCGATGCGCTTCTTCGGGCTGGACGACTCCCCCGTGTCCAAGGTGGCGCTCATACCCGGCATCTCACTGGTGATGACGTTGCTGTCGGGGATCGCCGTGCTCGCCGTCTGGCGCGGGCCCCTCACCACCACGAAGGGTTTCGCCGTCGTCGGGGTGGCCGTCGGTCTCGGGGCGGTTCTGCGGTTCGCCGGCGATAAGGTCCTGCGGCCGCTGCACTCGTTCACCGGGTTCTTCGACAAGCTCTTCTCCCAATTCTCCAACCTGGATTTCTCGGTCCTGGTCGGCATGCAGTTCATGGCCCAGGCGGGCCAGGGTGTCGTCCAGGGCGCGATCGCGAAATCGCTCGCGTTCGGGGGCGAGCAGGGGTTCGATGTGCAGAACCTGCCGTCCGCCCGGTACCTGCTGACGGTCGTGTTGTTCCTCTACGGTCCGTACACCCTGTTGTCGCCGTTCATCGGCGTGTTCATCGACCGCTTCCCCCGCCGCAACGTGGTGTGGGTCACGACGCTGGTCGCCGCGGGTGTCATCACCGCGGTGGCGCTCTTCGCGATGGCGCCGCTCGGAGCGGATGAGACCACGGAGGACAACGCGTTCGCGACCGCCGCCCTGATCCTCGGCTTGCTCGCGGTCCAATCGCTGGTGCGTGTGGTGCTCGCGGTGAAGTCGGCCGCGATCCCCGATGTCCTGTCCGGCAAGGACCTGTTGCAGGGGAACTCTGTCTCCCAGGCCGGTGGAGGTTTCTTCCAATTGGTGGGCATCGCCTTCGGCGGTGTGGCGGCGGCGATCGTCCCGCCGTTCATCGCCGTGCTCGTGGGCTCGGTCGTCGTCGTCGTGGCCGGGCTCATCGCGCGACGGATGCACAACGTGGAGTCCGCGCCGCGCGACGCGTCGTTCGGTCAGGAGTTGGCGAGGGTCTTCCGCTCCATCGGCGCCGGGATCCGGGAGGTTGCCGGCCGGGCGCCCGCAGCCCTGGGTCTCACCTCGTTCCAGATGTTGCGCTACCAGTTCTGGGGGTTCAACGCGTTCACGTTCGGTCTGTATGCCAAGAGCCTCGTGGCGTCGGGCGACGCCGAGGGGCTCGCGCTCGCGATCTCCGGCGCCGGCGGGCTGCTCGGTGCGGCGCTCGGGATCGTCGTGGCGCAGAAGTTCAAGGACCGTGTGCCGCCCGCCAGGCTCATCATCGTGGCGATGACGGTGATGGGTGCCGGGACGCTCGCCGGAGGCGTCCTCGTTTCGGTGGCGGGCTTCGCGGTGATGCTGTTCGCCGGTTTCTTCGCGTTCTTCCTGGGGAAGGTCTCGGCGGATACGGTCGTGCAGCAGGCGATGCCCGACGACTTCCGTGGGCGTGCCTTCGCACTCTTCGACATCGCGTACAACGTCGGCTTCATCCTACCGGCGTTCATCCTGTTCCTCGTCTGGTCCGACACCGAAGGCGCCGTCAGGGCGATCCTGCTCGGTTCAGGCGGGACGTTCTTGGTGTTCACCGCCTTGATCGCTGCGTGGGTCCGTCGTATCCGCGACCAGTTGGCGCCGCAGGACGATCTGGTCGAGTTGCCCGAGGTGTCTCCCAGCGCCGTGGAGTAGGTCCGTGGGGACGACCGAAGTACTCTGCAGCGTCGATGCGTACCGGACCGAGTGCGACGCCGTCGTGGTGGCTGTGTCCGAGCTCGGCGTGGTCCTCGATCGGACCGTCTGCTACGCGCGCGGCGGGGGACAGCCCGGAGACTCGGGCGTGATCGGCTGGGACGGGGGGACGATCGCGATCACCGAGACCGTGAAGTCCCGCGAGACCGGCGAGGTGCTCCACCAGGTCGATGGCTCCGAGCTCCCGCCCATCGGCGTGGCCGTCACGGTCGCGATCGACTGGGAGCGCCGGTACGTGCACATGCGTACCCACACGGCTCTGCACGCGCTGTCGGGCATCGTGTTCACCGGCCATGGGGCCAAAGTGACGGGCGGCAACATGGAGTCCGGCGGGACCGCTCGCATGGACTTCGAACTGCACGCCATGAGCCAGGGGTTCGGCATCGAGGTCGAAGGCCAACTCAACGCGGCCCTCATGCGTGACGCTCCCGTCCACGTGCTGTTCCTGCCGCGAGCCGAGGCGTTCGCCGACCCGGACCTCATCCGCACGAAGGTGTCCCTCATCCCCGAGCACGTGGACCCGATCCGCGTGATCGACATCGAAGGGATCGACAAGCAGGCCGACGGGGGCACCCATGTGCGCTCCACCGGCGAGGTCGGCCGCGTCCGCGTGGTGAAGACGGAGTCCAAGGGGAAGGCCAACAAGCGGATGCGGATCCAGCTCGACCTGCCGTGATCCTGCGACGAGATCCTCAGCCGCCGAACGTTGCCCCGAGCGCCACGAACGCGAGGTAGATGACCACCCCGCCTGCCGTCAGCATCAGCCGGAGTTGGCGCGGGATCGGCGAGCGCCCGAACGCGAAGTAGATCACGGGTCCCGCGAACGGCACGGCGAGAACGACGGCCATCCACCGCGCCCGGTGCGCGATCGCCTCGGACTCTTGGCGGATCAGGTCCCACATCGCCACCGCCACCCACGCGGCGAACAGCACCAGCGGCAGCAGGTAGCCGTAGACCCCCAATAGCAAGGCCCACCACGACGTCGCGATCGGCATCCCCAGCACGGTCATCTCCTTCGATACCTCGGGACCGGGGGCGGGGACGATCTCGCCCACGGCACGGATCGTGTAGGTCTGCGGCACGGTCTCGCCCGGAACCGCGGGGGCGGGCGGCGCCGCCGACGGGTCGCCCGGCATCTGGGCCTGATCCGGCCCGGCGGGTTGGTCGCGGTAGTCCGGCAAGGCCAGGTCGGCGAGCAGACGTGGACCCAGGACGGTCCAGGGGGCCATCGACCCGCCGCCGGCCGGGTTGGGCCGGAACCCCGAGCATGGGAACAGCGCCTCGATCCCGCCGGGCACGGTCCTGTCCACCTCGTTCCCTTCGAAACAGTCCCCGCCGGAGCTGGGAGCGGCGATCGCGAGGTCGGCGATCCCGCTGCGGCGCACGATGTTGTCGCGGACCTGATTCTCGCCGGTCGGCCAGAAGCTGACGTCGGGCATCGGGATGAGCACGACCCCGTAGATCCGCTGATCCTCGATGAGGTTGCCCACGATCGTGTTGCCCTGACCGCCCGCCACGATGATCCCGTTGCCGAACGCGGGCGCCCACTCGGTCGTCTCCATGGGCGCCCCCACGTCGTTGTTGTCGTGCACGTGGTTGCCGGCGATGAGGGCGTCGTGCTGGGGCGCGGCCGGTTCGGAGTCCACGGTGTTCGGCACGATGCCCGCCGCGTTGTCGTGCCATTCGCTGTTGACGATCGCGAGGTTGCCACCGGCGTTCGTGCCGGAGAACCCGATGAGGTTGTGTTCGGCCTCGACGTCGATGACGAGCGCGTCACACGGCGAGCACCCACCGATGTAGAACCCCGAGTCGGGCGAGCCGCTCGCGTAGGAATGGTCGAACTGGCCGTAGCGGGATGCGAACGCGTAGATCCCGTAGTCGCCGTTGTTCGAAGCCGTGAGGTAGGACCCTCTATAGCCGAACACGCCGGTCCAGAAGAACCCGTTGAGCAGATGGTTGCGCGCGGTGATGTTCTCGATGACCACGCCGTCGGCTTCGATCACCTGGAATCCGTTCGCGCGTTCGAACTCGCCGTCTACGATCGTGCGGTTGCGATCCATGCCTCGGATCGTCAGGTAGGGCACGGTCACGGTCACCGACTCGCGGTAGACGCCCGCATCCACCAGCACCATGCCCCCGGGTGCAGCGTGGTCGACCGCTTCCTGGATCGTGGGGAAGTCCGCAGGGACGTGCACGGTTTCGGCGAACCCCGGGGGCACCGGCTCGCGTCCGGGGCCGACGTCCCCGGTCGGTCCCGGCAGTGGGATGTCACCGACGACGACGAGTCCCGTCATGCCGGCCCCGGGGCTGCCGTGCAGCGAGCAGTGGTAGGGGTAGAGGCCGGGCTCGGTGAACGTGTGCTCGAACTCGCCCTCGGGTCCCAGGTGCTCGGAAGACCACGAGTCGTCGTCGGCCACGACGTCGTGGAGCGAGCGACCCTCGTTCAGCCATCCGACGGTCGCACCCGGCTCCACCCGGACGATCTGGTGCTTGAAGACGTTGTCGAGCATCGGCACCGTCGCGCCGTAGCTCTCGTCCTGGGCGCCGGCTGAGGTCGTCGGTCCGAGGATCACCACGGCCGCGCCGAGGGCAGCGACGGCTCGTCTCATCGGCGCGGACGCTAGCACGCGCGGTGGATCGATCCGTCCGGCTCAGCCGTAGGTCGAGGAGAACCAGTCGCTGACCTCGGTGAGCCAGCGCCCGGGCACCTCCATCTGCGGGACGTGACCGACATCGGGGAAGAAGCGACCTCGCCACGAGGGGTGCTCGGCGAGAGCGACCTCCGCGTAGCGCGCCGGCACGAGCCGGTCGCGCCGGCCGTGCAGCACGAGCACCGGACAGCGAACGGCATCCATCGCGCGGTGCGCGACGTCCGGCCGTCGCCCCAATCGCAACAGCGAGCGGGCCGCCCCGACGAACGCCTTCGGCGCATCGGGCAGGTCACGTTGCATGCGCACCAGGTCTTCGTGTAGCCGGACCACGTCGTCCGGGAGCCCCCCGGGATCGGCCATCGTGACGCGCAGCCCGATGTTGACGATCTGCTCGGGAGACAGCCCGCGGAGCCTCGCGGTGACCACGGCGTCGCCGAGCCCGGGGACATCGGTGGCGGCGAACGCGCCCATCACGAGCGGGGAGGGCAGCGCCCCTTTCGCCCGAGGGAACGCCGAGCACGTGAGGATCAGACCGTGCGTGTGGTCGGGCTCGACCGCAGCCTGCAGGACCGCCAGGACGCCCCCCATCGAGTTGCCCGCCAGGATGACCTCGCCGGTCGCCTCGGACTCGATGAAGGCAGCGAGCGACCGTCGAAGGTCCATGAGCCCCGTGCCGCGCCCCGCGATCGGTGAGGTCCCGAAACCGGGCAGGTCCAGAGCCAACACCCTGCCCAGGCCCGAAAGCCCGGGGGCCACCTGGACCCAGTTGAGGTGGGAACCGCCCAGGCCGTGCACGAGCACGAACGTGGTCTCGGCGGGGCCGTCCCAGGCCCGGAAGTGGACGGGGCCGCCGGCGTCCGCGATCCGCAGATCGGGGAGGTCCTCATGCATCGGTCCAGGGTAGCCGGAACATCCACGAGCTCCCCGGCGTTGCTCTTCATAGGGGTGAAACCTGGTGGGCACCGAAGCAGCGCAACAGGTGTGGAAGGCTCGTGAAGGCCTTCACAAGACCTTCACACGCTTCGAACTTTACAGACCGGGGGGCTGCCCCTACCATGGCAAACGAGCGGCGAAAGGTTTGCGCATGCGCGCCCTTCGTCCGCTCGACCGGAAACGTCCCCGAGTTCCCGAGGACCGGGCCGAGGCGCGTCGTGCGGCCGGCCGGCCTCGAGGAGGAGAGTGATAGCCCGTGCCAGAGCCGGCGCGTCCCCTAGGGACCGACGACGCTGACGATCTGCGCCTCTACCTGGAGGCGGCGGCCCGCGAGCCGCTGCTCACCAAGGAGGAAGAGGTCGAGCTCGCGATGACCATCGAGGGCGGCAAGGAAGGCGAGGAGCGCTTGCGCGCCGGCCGTCTCCGCTCGGAGAAGTCCATCGCGAAGGCTCGAGCCGACGTACGCAAGGCTGAAGCCGCCCGCCAGCGCTTCATCATGGCGAACCTGCGCCTGGTCGTGTCGGTCGCCCGGAAGTATCAGGGTCAGGGGCTCCCCCTCCTCGACCTCATCCAGGAAGGCAACATCGGACTGATGCGCGCCGTCGAGCTGTTCGACTGGCGTCGCGGGTTCAAGTTCTCCACGTACGCCACCTGGTGGATCCGCCAGGGCATCACGCGCGCGATCGCCTATGGGTCGCGCTCGATCCGCCTGCCCGTGCACATCCACGACCGGCTGCGCAAGCTGAACCGCACGCGGTTCCAGTTCGCCCAGTCGATGGGGCGCGAGCCCTCGCGCGAGGAGCTGGCGAAGGCCCTCGACACCACGGTGGATGAGATCGACGACCTGACGGAGATGGGTCGCCGTGAGCCGCTGTCCCTGCAGTCGCCGGTCGGCGAGGACACCGAGCTCGGCGACCTGATCGAAGAAGTCGATTCCGATGCCGGGTTCAACGAGGTCGAGGACCAGCTGCTCCGCGAAGAGATCGGCGGGGCCGTCGACAAGGTGCTCGACGAGCGTGAGCGGCACGTCGTGGCGCTGCGTTACGGCTTGGAGAACGGTCAGCCGCTGAGCCTGCGGGAGACGGGCAAGGTGCTCGGCCTCTCCGGCGAGCGTGTCCGCCTGATCGAGCGCGAGGCGCTGCGGAAGCTCCGCGACTCGAACCTGATCAACGCGGTGGCGCTGGGCGGCTAGAGCCCGGCGCACCCGAACTTCGAAGGGCGGGCCCGCGGGCCGCCCCGCG